>CALFCI010000031.1 GCA_937951135.1 uncultured Aquimarina sp.
TTATTCAATATTAATAACCTCTTCAATCTGAGGCGCATATTTTTTGATCGTCATTTCTACCCCAGATTTTAAAGTCATCTGGTTTACATTGCATCCCACACAAGCCCCTTGTAACTGGACTTTAACGCGTTTGCTATCTTCAATAGCAACCAAAGCAATATCTCCTCCATCACTTTTTAGAAAAGGTCTAATCTCTTCTAAAGCCTTTTCAACATTACTTCTTAATTCTTCAGCAGTCATTCTTTATTTTTTTACAGCAGCACATCCTGCCATTGTGGTTATTTTAATTGCTTCCGTAGGAGGTAAATCGTCGTTTCTACGAACAACTTCTTCTACTACATTTTTTGTTAAAGCTTCAAAAGCTTTTGTTATAGGGCTTTCAGCTTGTAATGCTGCTGGCCGACCTACATCACCCGCTTCTCGAATACTTTGTACTAAAGGAATTTCTCCTAAAAAGGGAACATCAATCGTTTCCGAAAGATGTCTAGCTCCTTCTTTTCCAAAGATATAGTATTTTTGATTAGGAAGCTCTTCAGGCGTAAAATATGCCATATTTTCTATGATTCCCAAAACGGGAACATTAATACTCTCTTGTTGAAACATAGCAACTCCTTTTCGTGCATCTGCCAAGGCTACATTTTGCGGAGTGCTCACGATTACAGCACCAGTAATTGGCAAGGATTGCATGATCGATAAATGAATATCACCTGTCCCTGGAGGTAAATCGATTAATAGGAAATCCAATTCGCCCCAAGCCGCATCAAATATCATTTGATTTAATGCTTTGGCGGCCATAGGTCCTCTCCAAACCACAGCTTGATCGGGTTGTGTGAAAAAACCAATAGATAAAACTTTAACCCCATAACTCTCTACAGGTTTCATTTTTGATTTTCCATCTACGGTAACCGATAAAGGGCGTTCACGTTCTATATCAAACATAATCGGTGCAGATGGGCCATAGATATCAGCATCCAATAATCCTACTTTAAACCCCATTTTAGCTAGCGTAACTGCTAGGTTAGAAGTTACGGTAGATTTTCCGACACCACCTTTTCCAGAAGCCACGGCAATGATGTTTTTCATCGATGGTATCGCTTTTCCTTTAATGGTTGGTTTAGCTTTTTCTTTTTGAGCCTCCTCGACCTTAATATTTACAGTAATCTTAGCTTTTTCATAAACGTTTTCGTGAATAGCTTTCATTACATCAACCTCTGCTCTTTTTCGAATATGTAGTGCAGGTGTAGACAATACCATATCAACTACGATTTCATCTCCAAAAGTGATTACATTTTTTACAGCACCACTGGCTACCATATTTTCACCTTCACCCGCTACTGTGATGGTCTCTAAAGCCTTAATAATATCTGATTTTTCTAACTTCATTTTTCTTTTTCTTTTCTCTACATTGAAGTACTGCTATACTCTAATTTAATTCTAACTGCAAAGATACTTTGAATAGTTAAGATTATAAAGTAAGAGTATTGGAAATGAGATGGGCTTTAAAAAATAAAGTACTGCTTTTTTTAATCCTTGATGTGCAATGGTATAATTCTTGTTAAATGTGAAGTGTTTAATTTTTGTCACGAATCCTGAAATACTAAGTCGCTATTATGAAAAGAGTTCTATTATTATTGATGCTATGGCTAGGAGTAAGTGTGTCTATTTTTGGGCAAGGGAAATTAGAAAAATCTGAAAAAAGTTTAACAAAATCATTAGAACAAAAATCAGATGCTATGCATTCTAATGCGGTAACGTCAAGGAACTCTTCGAGTTCGACAGATAATTCTCTTACAGAAGTATTTGGAGCTTTTTTGGTAAAATCATTGATGGTAGTTACTTATGGTGTTCTTGTAGAAACCCCTATGGAAAGAGAACATAGGGCTAGTGCTGCTCTTTCATTACAAAATATCCATATTACAATTCTAGTAAAGGCAACTATGCCTATGAACAAGGAAATGATAGCCAATTGTTTCGTGTCAAAATTTCTAATCAGTTTATCGTAGAAAACGGAGACCTTTATGGAAATCATCTTACTGTAGATGCACAGTTTTTAAGAAGAGGAGGGCTAGAAATATCATATCTCCAATTATGGGAAGGAAATAAAAATTTTGGTAATAATACGCTCGGAGTATATACTGCCTTAGCAAAATATCACCGGGTTCGAACAGAAAAGTTCAATGCTTGGTGGGGGTTAGGTGCAACTTATGTTGCTGGGGAAGTACAAGAATTTGGCTTTGCGTATGGTCTTGGAGCGGAACTTTTTTTAGCAGATCCTCTTAGTTTAGAACTAAATTTCACTCAATCTTTTATCAATAAAGAAACACTGTATACAGTTGCACCTAAACTAAACTATCATAAGAATCGCTATATTTTTTCAGGAGGATATGAGCATATAAAAATAGGAAGTGAGCATTTTTCTATGTTTTCAGTTGGAATTGGAGTTTCTTTATAATTCCCGCATAGGATCCCAAAATACCGTTTTAAAATTTTGAATTTGATGATCAATAACGATAATACCTTCATTTTCTAACAATTGCTGCATCAAATTTGTACCTTCAAAATGATGTTTTCCAGTCAGTACCCCTATTCGGTTTACAACACGGTGAGCAGGGACATCCTCTAGTCCATGAGCGGCATTCATTGCCCACCCTACCATTCGTGCACTTTTTGCAGCGCCCAGATATTTGGCGATAGCACCATAAGAAGTAACTTTTCCATAAGGAATTAAACGAACTACAGCATATACACGATCAAAAAAATTAGGTTCTGTAGTAGTTCTAGTCATAGTTTTAAGTCCAAGTGTATATAATTCGTGCTACAGTAATTAATACTAAAACAAGCATTAAGATCCCCATAAAGTAATTCGAATATTTAGTGATTGAAGCTGTTTTTTGTTCTATTTTCATAAAGCACAGTACATACAAATATAACGTAGCAAATGTGCCAAAAGCAGCAGCGAGTGTGAATACGGCAATATTGATAATATTATAGTTTACTGTACCGCTAACATTAAGACCAGCGCCTACAGCACAAAAATAGGGAATGGGTAACACGTTTATTGCGGATATCATAAGTCCTTTAAAAAAGCTTCGTGCATCTTTAGTATTGGAGAGTTTTATTTTGGTGCTCCGCTGTTTTGCTTTAACAAAAAAGTAAATTGCCAAACAAAAAAAGATGACGGCTCCAGTACGCAATAGCATAACGCGAACAAAAGGATTGTTGAAAATGTATTTAGCCAATAAGATAGCAATTAAAGCTTGAAATAGTACCGTGACAGATGCGCCAATAGCAACTAAAATACCGTTGTTTTTACCACGTTCTAAGCATGTTTTCACTACAGTCATATTAATCAGTCCGGGAGGAATGACTCCTACAAAAGCAGCAATAAAAGTGATCAAAAAAAGTTTTGTTATTTCCACAAGATGATCGCTTTAATTGATCTTAAATTGAATATAAGTAATGGCCTTATTGTGTTCTAAATATTGATTCTCATAAAAGGTTTGAATCGTAGTTACTTCTTCTGGCGAACCCTCATTGTTGTACACATCGTGATTCGCATAGCAAACTTCATGGCCTTCGCCATGCAGTAGTCCTAGGGTGTATCCATGCATAAACTCACTATCAGTCTTAAGGTGTATAATGCCCTGAGGTTGCAATATTTTTTTATACGATTGTAAGAAAGAGGTATTTGTTAATCTGTGCTTTGTTCTTTTGTATTTAATTTGAGGGTCAGGAAACGTAATCCATATTTCATCGACTTCTCCTGGGTTGAATATGTGTTCTAGTAACTCAATTTGAGTTCTTATAAAACCCACATTTTGCATATCATTTTCTATAGCGGTTTTGGCACCGCGCCAAAATCTAGCCCCTTTAATATCGATTCCAATAAAATTTTTGTCAGGAAATTTTTCAGCTAGACCTACAGTATATTCCCCTTTTCCACAACCTAACTCTATTACTATAGGATTGTTGTTTTTAAAAAACACACTATTCCATTTTCCTTTTAAATCTAATGTGTTTTCAATAACCTCTTCGCGTGTAGGTTCGATAACGTTATGAAATGTTTTATTTTCATTAAAACGTTTCAGTTTATTTTTACTTCCCAAAATATCTCTTAATTAATATGCTTAAACGGGTATATATAGCTTAATACCAAAATGAATTAAAGAATGCTCTTTTAATGTCTTTTTGCTATACGATACATTCATTGTTATAGTTAGTGCAAAAATACCATTTTAGATAATCATACATTTATGATTTAAGAAATTAAATTTGAATTGGTAGTACTAGTACTGAAATAGATGAATTAAAGCTTTCTGCTTTATACAGAATACTTGTAAAATGTTAAAATGTATTTAAAATTAAGTGTTTAATAGCGTAAAAATTTCACATCGTAACTTAAAAAGCGTATCTTTATTGTCCCAAAGATAAAGTTTATGAAAAAAAAATACCCCTTAATGTTATGCATTGCATTATTTTGCGCTATGTTCTTTAATATAGAGTCAAATGCTCAATCGATCCCACCTACAAAGGCAGAAGATTCTATAAGAACTTCTATCGAAGGATTAAGTATACTTCCAGCTCCTGTAAAATCAGGAGAACCTTTACATATTACTTCAGATTCAAAAAGCTCTAAAATTATTTGTGTATACAATAATTTAGGTGAGAAAATATTATTTAAAGTAATGACAGATTCGAAGCTTGATACTTCAGATTTAAATCCAGGAATACACATCATACAAGTCACAGAAGATGGTGTTACAGCAACAAGAAAATTAGTAGTGAACTAGAGTGATTTAACGATACTTAGTGTTCTAATGCCGCTAAGTCCATGATCAAAAATCATAATGATTTAGTTTTCAGGGATACCCATAGAGTTTCATAAGAAGAAGGATAGTTGCTTGTTTTTTAGTCTAGGTTCTTGTCTCTTGTCCCGCACCTCGGGGGTTAAAACAGTACGAGAGATTATATGCTAGAAAAAAGTTCTTTAACTACTGTTTTTTTAGATATTTGTTAATTTTTGTCATATACTAAAGTTCTAATGATATCACTTGCTTTTAATAGACTAGTGTAGCTCTTTTTTATACATTTGTTTTTTATACACTAAGAATACATTTTATGCTAGTAGATGCTATATTTTCTATTCGGAATTCTACAGATTTCGAGCGAGTAGCTTTGGAGGTATTTCATTTTCAGTATCGTAATAACCCGGTATATCATAAGTTTTGTAAGCTTCTTAAGATTTCAGAATCGCAAGTGAGTGCAGTTAAAGAGATTCCTTATATGCCAATTGAATTCTTTAAAAGTTTTGAAGTGGTGACTACTAAAGCGTCTCCAGAAGCAATTTTTACAAGTAGTGGTACTACAGGGAGTCAAGTAAGTTCACATCACGTAGCAAGTTTAAGTATATACGAATCTAGTTTTAGAAAAGGTTTTGATCATTTTTATGGTGATATTAGGCAGTATACGATACTTGCATTATTACCTTCATATTTAGAACGTCAAGGATCTTCATTGGTCTATATGGCGGATACCTTAATTAAAGACAGTCAGCAAAAAGACAGTGGTTTTTATCTAGATGATATGGATAGATTGATCGCTACACTTAGGCGTTTGGTAACCGAAGGCAAAAAGGTACTCTTGTTAGGGGTTTCTTTTGCGCTGTTAGATCTAGCAGAATATAATTCACTTCAGTTGGGAGATGCTGTTATTGTTATGGAAACAGGCGGTATGAAAGGAAGAAAAAAAGAAATGATTCGGGCTCACTTGCATGGACTACTTCAGCAAGGTCTTGGTGTTTCTCGAATTCATAGTGAATATGGAATGACAGAATTATTAGCACAAGCGTATTCAAAAGGGGATGGTGTCTTTGCGTGTCCTCCTTGGATGAAAATTACGATAAGAGATCCTAAAGATCCATTATCTATGCTGCCCAATGGAAAAGTTGGGGGATTGAATTGTATTGATCTTACTAATTTGCACTCCTGTTCTTTTATTGCTACACAAGACTTAGGGAAAACACATCCAGATGGTGGTTTTGAAGTTTTAGGTCGATTTGATGATAGTGATTTGAGAGGGTGTAATTTAATGGTTGTATAAGTAATGGCAAGCTCCAAAACTTCAGGGTGCATTGTTTTTCCCGTACTCGTATTAATGTCTGGTATTGGTGCAGGAATCATTCGATTTTTCATGCCGATTTCAATGGGTACTATTTTTGTAATGCTACTTTTGTTAAGCTCGTGGATTTGGGGTAAAATAAATAGTGATGATCAAGGTAAAACATCGTATCGTTACCTTATCTATAGTGTAGTTATGTTTGGTGTCTTTTTTGTCTTTCGAAATTTTTCATTCCCAACAGGAATTTTTCCAGATCATTTTTCAAACATTTCTGAAAAAATTTATAAAGAAAAACGATATGAAAATGGAGATTCTATTACAATACTAAGTCAAAACAGATCTTGGAAAGATAATTATGGGAATAGATATACCGGTATTTTTTCAATACGAGAAGAAGATTATTATTCCAATGAGCGTAGTTATCTAAGTCATACGAGAACATACCCCAATTTAAGTTGGAGTGCTTTGTATTCTTATCTTATTCAGTTAGATACTCCTAAGCTTGACTTGATTTTAGCGTCGCTAACACAAATTAAAGAAACGAAGAAACTCAATCAATTGGAGTTTGCTGAAATGGTAGTTACCTTGGTACAGGACATACCCTATTCTTATGTGTTTGATATACCTTGTGAAGCTCCAGAGCGTTATGATACATCAATTCGAAAAGTATTACAAAAATGCCCAGAGTGTTGTCTTGGAGATATTCCTTACGGAATTCAGGGACCTATAGGTTTTATGGGAAATTTAAAAGGTGATTGTGATACTAGAACGGTATTGATTTACGCGGTTTTAAGTTATTTCGGGTATGATGTTGTTATTTTAAATAGTGAGCAGTATATGCATTCTATCATAGGAATTAACCTCCCTGCTACAGGTTCTTACAAAATATATAGGGGCAAACGATATTATGTTTGGGAAACAACAGGAAAGTATTTTACATTAGGAATGCTTCCTAGGAATATAGATAATATGAATCATTGGACAGTTACATTAACCAATCCGTAAATTACATAAAATGCAAAATAAATTAATACTATTGGCTTGTATAGAAATTGTGCTATCACTTACAGTATCTGTGCTTATTCTTTTTATATCGTTTAGCGTCTTACAAAAACTATTCTTTAAAAAGGTAACCCTTAAAGAGCATAATATGGCTTTTTCTATTTTTGTGGGAGGGGTTATTGTGTCTATAGGAATGTTAATTAGTGAAATTATTCCATCAATCACTGCGATTATTCGATTGTCTATGTCAGGACATCAAGAGATCACTATGGGGACTGTTATTCAATATTCTAGTTTGTATCTAGGGATTGGCTTTTTGTTTTCTATCTTGATTAATGGAGCTGTTTTTGTGCTATTCTCAATGTTAACCAAAGGCATTAACGAGTTTAAAGATATTCAGAATAATAATAGTGCTACAGCAATTGTTGTTACGGCGATTTTAATCGCGATCACCCTAATTACAAAAGATAGTATCAGTTTATTGATTAGTGCCTTAGTTCCCTATCCAGAAGTGACTAACTTTCTGTAAACTTTAAATAAGAATATAATTTGTCTGAGTACATGACAAAAAATAGTTGTTCTCAATTCAAAGTTGCATCATTACTTTGTGATCCAGACCTACTAGGTTTCCGAAACCTAGTAGGTCTAACAGTGTCGAACTATAAAAACAATGTTTATCCATAGCTTAAAGCATAGCGACTTTTTTTGTCATGTACTCAGATAATTTGTAATATTCTTGTAAGGGTATTTATAATGGATCGACTGATCTAGTGTAAAATATATAATCCATGAACTATTTTTATTTTAGCATCTTTTTTATTGTAACAACAGTAATAAGTGCACAACAAATAGATTATAATACTGATAAAGGTGCTATCGCATCAGGATATGATGTAGTATCGTATTTTAAAGGAGATGCAATAGAAGGAGATAAAAAATATAGTACGACTCATGATACGGCACAATACCGATTTTCGAGTCAGGAAAACTTGAATACATTCAAGAAAAACCCTGAAAAGTACATTCCTCAATATGGTGGATATTGTGCTTATGCTATAGGAGTAAATTCAGAAAAAGTAAGTATTGATCCTGAAACCTACGAGATTAGAGATGGGAAATTATATTTGTTTTACAATTCTTGGGGAGTAAACACCCTTAAGAAATGGAAAAAAGAAGGCGCTGAAAAATTAGCAGTACAAGCCGATGTAAATTGGCGTCAAATAAAGACGAAGAAATAGTAGAATACCTGAGTACATGACAAAAAATAGTTATTCTCTATGTAAAGTTGGATCATCACTTTGTAATTCAGACCTACTAGGTTTTCAAAACCTAGTAGGTCTAACAGAGCAAGGATCTCTAAAAACGTTGATTATCGCAAATCGTATCAAACATATCGACTAATTTTTGTCATGTATTAAAGTAGAATACTTCAAAGTAAATCAGTGGTAAAATTTAAAAAAAAACACCCTTTCCAAATATGTTTGGAAAGGGTATTTTAATAGAACAAAGGAACAAATCCTTATGCTTCAAAAGGAACTATTGAAACGTAAGATTTGTTGTCTCTCTTTTTTGTAAATTTTACAAGACCGTCAACTTTAGCATGTAAAGTATGATCTTTACCTGCGTATACGTTTTGTCCTGGTTTGTGTGCTGTACCTCGTTGTCTAACAAGGATATTACCAGCAATAGCAGCTTGTCCACCAAAAATCTTAACACCTAAGCGTTTTGATTCTGATTCTCTACCGTTTTTCGAACTACCAACTCCTTTTTTATGAGCCATTTTCTTACGATTTTATATGAGTACTAAGTTGGATTATTTTTCAATCCCACCATCTAATTTATCTTGCCATACTTTTAATTCATCCCACTGACCAGCGGCAGCCATTTCAGCTTGTTTTGGCCAAGTATTAGGAACGTGATTTCCACGAACATCTTTGATGAATTCTGCAATTTGTGCTGGATCAGTTTTCGCAAGATCTGCAAAAGTTACGATACCATTCGCTTTTAAGGTTTCAGCGATTTTTGGACCGATACCTTCAATCTTTTTAAGATCGTCAGCTTTTCCTGTTGCTTTCTTTGGTGCTGCTGCTTTTGGAGCTTCTTTTTTCGGTGCCGCTTTTTTAGCTTTCGGCTCCGCTTTTTTCGTAGCGCCAGAAGTTGCAATACTTTCGATTACAATTTCGGTAAGAGATTGACGGTGACCGTTTTTAACACGGTATCCTTTACGTCTCTTTTTCTTAAATACAATAACTTTGTCACCTCTTAGGTGTCTTGTGATTTTTGCTCCTACTTGAGCTCCATCTATAGCCGGGGCGCCAACAGTTACATTGTCTCCATCTGCAGTAAGAAGTACATTGTCGAAAGATATTGAATCCCCCTCTTCTCCTGGTAAACGGTGAACAAAAACTTTTTGGTCTTTTGCAACTTTAAATTGCTGCCCTGCTATCTCTACAATTGCGTACATAGCGTAACGTTTTGATTAATTTAATAAAAATAAAACTTCACCTCTTTTATAAAGGCGGGTGCAAATATACTGTTTATTAATTAAATAGCAAATGTTTTTGGCTTGCATTGTTCATTAAAAGTTATAATGTATTTTCTGATGTGTAATACAAGCTTAAGGATGTGCTGAAGGGGTATAATCATTCTTTTTCAAATTCCAACTAGGCTTAAATAATTGCATAAAAGAAAGCGTTAATACTAGCGTTGTAGAAAAGCCCATTATAGCTGCTACTCCTATTACGGCACCATTACCAACATGATAGTGTGAGCTCCAGTGGGTTAGCATCTCTGGCAAGAATTGAGGATTGATGTAGGTCACATAAGTGGCAAAAAAGAACACAAATATTAGAGTGGCATTGCCACCTGTAAATAAGCTGGTCATAAAGCTGTTTTGATATTCAAAATTTTCCCCTTGCTCTTTCTTATGTTGTTTTAACATGGAGTATAAGCCAATCGCCATAATAATTCCATTTCCTAAACTATATAGGGGATTGGTCTGTATGCCGATAAGTGATACCGCTAAAAAATAAAGAATAAGGAGTGTCCCGATTTGGATGCCAAATCGAATGGCGAGTGCAGATGTTTTCATAATAAAAGCTTTTAAGTGTGCTTTTTAAGATACGAAAAATAGAATAAATAGCATGTTTTTTAATGTTAATTTATTGATTGTTAATATTTTATGATATAAATCTTCTTTTTTTACACAGTTTAGAATTGGTTAAGTATGTTTGTTATCCTGAAAACATTTTTAGGAGAGGTGAGTTTTTTGCTGAGCACTCGTGTTTTTTAAAGTAGAATCATTCTTAATTATTTTACTGTAAGCGAATAAAAACCGATCTTCACGGGACGAATTGAGATGGTAAAATAATAGTACTATGAAAAGTGTCTTTCTGTTTTGTGTCAGTATGGTATGTGCGGTGTGGAATGGAAGTGCTCAAAAAATTGAGTTTGTATCCTATGATTTGCCAAATGGTCTTCATGTGATTTTGCATCAAGAGGATAAGGCTCCTGTAGTGACTGTTGGTGTGATGTATCATGTAGGATCAAAGGATGAAGAAGAGGGGCGGTCAGGTTTTGCGCATTTTTTTGAGCATCTTTTGTTTGAAGGTACCCAGCATATCGAGCGAGGAAAATGGTTTACGATTGTATCCGCTTATGGTGGTCGAAATAATGCGAATACGACTCAAGATCGCACCTATTATTATGAAACCTTGCCTTCCAATGCTTTAGCTATAGGATTGTGGATGGAATCAGAACGGATGTTGCATCCTATAATTAATCAAATAGGGGTAGATACCCAAAACGAAGTCGTAAAAGAAGAGAAGAGACAACGTATTGATAATGCTCCCTATGGCAAGATTACGTACAAAACAGGGATTCATAAATACCTATTTGAGAAACACCCTTATGCCAAATCAGTTATTGGTGAAATGAAAGATCTAGATGCTGCCAAGCTCGAAGAGTTTATTGCTTTTAAGCAGAGGTACTACAATCCTAATAATGCGGTACTTGTAGTTGCTGGGGATATCAATATTTCGGAAACCAAAGCATTGATCGCCGATTATTTTGGAACCATCACTAACCAATCCAAAGCCATCACACGAACCCCCATTATAGAGGAGCCGATTCAAACAGAAATTAAAGCTGTAGAGTATGATGCAAACATAAAAGTGCCGGGTAAAGTATTGGCGTATCGTACTCCCAAACAAACAGAAAGAGATGCTTATGTGCTTGATTACCTCGCCACAGTACTAACTGGTGGGAAGAGTTCTAGGCTCTATAAAAGCATGGTAGAGGATAAAAAGATGGCATTGCATGTGGCAGCATATACAAGTTCGAGGGAAGATTATAGTACCTATATTATGGCCGCTTTTCCGCTAGGCGATGTTTCTTTGGAAGCACTTCAGCAAGAAATGGATGTCGAGATTGCCAAATTACAAGAGACTTTAATTTCGGAAAAGGAGTTTCAAAAATTACAAAATCAATTTGAAAGCGATTTTGTAAATGCCAATGCGAGTATGGAAGGTATTGCCAACTCCCTAGCACGATATTATATGCTCTATGGAGATACAAATATTATCAATACAGAGATCGAGATATACCGTTCTATTACTAGAGAAGATATACAGCGTGTTGCTAAAAAATACTTAACCCCCAATAGTCGATTAAATTTAGAGTATTTACCGAAACCGACACCTTAGTCTATAGGTTGTTTCGCATCCAATACCGAATAACGTTTTGTTTTTATCCCTATAATTGTAGTAGAGGATAGAAAATAGACTAATAGAGAAGAAAAAGTTAAGCGCTAAAGGCTTAAAACGAATACATAATGAAGCCCTTTATAATACAGATGAAACAGGTTATATTTTATATCATAGTAGGCATAACGATCAATATACATGCACAAGTGGATCGGTCTATACCACCACCACTGGGGCCTACACCTGTGGTAGATTTAACACCTCCAGATTCTTTTCAACTCTCCAATGGGCTTACTGTATTTGTGGTCGAAAATCATAAATTTCCTAAGATTAATCTTAGTCTATCTTTGGATAACCCTCCTTCGATAGAAAATGATAAAGTAGGGGTGAGTACCTTAGTGTCTAAAATTATGGGAAAAGGTACAACTACCATTTCTAAAACCCTGTTTTATGAAGAAATAGATTTTTTAGGCGCTTCCCTTAGCGTTGGAATTAATGGGGGGTATGCGCAATCACTATCTAAACATAAAGACAGGATTATTGCGTTGTTTGCGGATGCATTATTACATCCTAATTTTATAGCAGAAGAGTTGGCGTTGGAACAAAAGAAAATTAAAGAGCACTTAAAAAATGAAGAAAATAGTTCTGGTGCGATTATGAGCCGTGTTAAGGATGTACTTGTCTATGGAAAAACACATCCTAAAGGAGAATACGTAACGGAAGAAACGATTACTAATGTTACCCTGTCAGATTTAAAATTAGTGTATCAAAAACAATGCATTCCAGATCATGCATATATGGTAATTAGTGGAGACATCACCATGGCAGAAGCAAAGGCAGTAGTTGGACAGTATTTTGAGAAGTGGACTTCTCGTTCTATAGCTCCAGAAACGTTTCCAGAAGCACCTAATGTAACACAGCGACAAATTAATTTGATCGATATGCGAGATGCAGTACAAACGGAGATCGTAATTGTCAATACTGCAGCGTTACGAACTAATGGTGTAGATCATCACGCAGCGCTATTAGCCAATTATATTTTGGGTGGTGGGTTTACTAGTTATATCAATATGAATTTGAGAGAACAACATGCGTTTACGTATGGTGCACGCAGTACATTCTCTAGGAGCAGACAGTATAAAGGTGCTTTTAAGATTCAGACTAAAGTGAGAAATGCAGTTACCGATAGTGCTGTGGTTGAACTCTTAAATGAAGTGAAAAGGATTAGAACAGTACCCGTTACGGATGAAGTACTTAAAAATGCCAAGGCACAATTTTTAGGCAGTTTTGTTTTAGCTTCAGAAAACGATAAAATTATGGCAGCTCGTAGTATAAAAATGAAAACAGCACAGCTTCCATCAGATTTTTACACCACGTTTATTGACAAAATTAATGCTGTTACCCCAGCAGATATACAGCGTGTTGCTAAGCAATATTTTAAGCTCGATACCTTTAGAATTGTATTGGTTGGAAAAGCTTCCGAAATTGCACCAAAACTTGAAGCCCTTACTTTTGACGGTGCCTCCATTCCGATAGTGTATTTTGATAAGAAAGGAAATGCAATAGTAGAGTAGGTAAATTCTAAAGTAACCAACAAAAGAAATATGTTAGCGCTCGTCTGTGACGAGTGCCGTAACGAGTATGAAGAAAAACAGTTCAAAATAAAAAAGCTTCCGTGCACTAATCAGAACCTTCTAGATATACTTACAAAGGTCAAAGCCCCCATACCATCAGAAAATCAGATCGATATAGTCTCCGGAAGGTTAGGGGTGTTCCATACTAGGGTATTGTTCTGCATCAGCATAAGCTGTACCGACCGAATGCTTCTTAGTTAGTGTAGCACGTTTTATTAGGTTACATAGAACTACTACTTTTTATTGTAAATGGGGATTTGTATTAACGAGACTTTCCTCGATTACTTTTTTAAGTAATGAAAGCTTACTATTAGGTCCAATAGTAAGTAATTTAGGGCCGGTGATTGGTACTCCATTAAATGGTCGTACAAAGACTTCACCATCTGGATTTCGTTCAAAATAAGTATACCTTTTTTCGATTCCAATTGTAGTGCAGCCTTTCACTCGAAGAATACTTTTGGGTAGTGTTTGGCAGATGTAATAAATACAATTTAAGTCCGGTAAATTTGGTAAATCACAAGAGCAAGAAGACCAATGCGCTTTTTGATGGTTAAATATTTGAGCTTTATTTTTAGAGGGGACAAGTGCTGAAAGAAGCGTAATGTCAATAGCATTCATTGTTAAAATTTTAGCACAAGGATTAAGCGCTTTTAGCGCTTTAAAAACGAATGCTTGTCTATTCGCTGTTGCTTTTTCAATATGAGTAAGGACAATTAATGAAGATACTTGAACCTGGTTTGCTTCAAGTTCATTGTGCTCTTCTCGTTTTTGCCAGTTTTTAACATCAACAACAGATAATTGGATAGGTGGTAAAAACCTATCGTTTAGTCCAACACCTAGGAACTCCATTAAGGAGCAAGCATCAGAAGTACCATTAGCCTCAATAAAAGTAATCCCATTAGTGCGTTCAGGAATACGATTTACGTAATTTCTCAACTCATTTATACCACTACAACAAATACAACTACCAGTAAGCGCTCTAATCCACCTAGGTTCAATTTTATCTGTAAATTGGAGGGCATCAAGGTTTGCATTTTCATAATCATTTAAAATGATAAAAGGATTCCAACCATTATCGATGTAATTGGTTATTAAGTGTCTTAATAGTGTTGTTTTTCCTGCTCCCAAAAACCCAACAATCGTAATGATAGCTTCCATATTTTTTTAAATAGACTTTGTGTATAGGATTTTATGTATTGTTTTACAAGGTTAAGTAACCTGGCGAAGTACATGACAAAAACAGTATCGATGTTTTAAATTTTGATAACCAATGTTTTATAGTTAGTTGATCTGTTAGACCTACTAGGTTTTGGAAACCTAGTAGGTCTGGATCACAAAGTGATGATGTAACTTTGAATCGAGAACAATTATTTTTTGTCATGTACTCAGGGAAAATAGTTATACAATAATTCCATTTTTTTTATTCGCTATGAGGATATAAGGTTTAGAAATTCTTTTCGTTTATTTTTTTTAGAAAAGCACCCGCCATATTCTAAAGTAGTAGTAAAACTATTCTTATCCTTTATCCCTCTTGAAGAAACACAAAGATGTTTAGCGGAGATCATTACGATTACATCATCTGTTCCTAGTGTGTTTTGTAAGTCTTTTAAAATTTGCAGAGAAAGCCTTTCTTGAACTTGAGGACGGTGTGCGTAATAATCGACTAGTCTATTTATTTTTGATAGTCCAATCACTTTGTCTTTTGGGACATAAGCAATATGAGCTTGACCTGTTATTGGTAAAAAATGATGTTCACAAGAAGAATCAACAGCTATATTTTGTTCCACTACCATTTTCTTATACTCATATTTGTTCTCAAAAACGGATAGTTTTGGTTTATTTTTAGGGTTCAAACCATAAAAAAGTTCTTTCACATACATTTTAGCAAATCGATAAGGAGTACCAGATAAGCTGTCGTCTGATACATCGAGACCAAGCTCTTCCATGATTTTTCCAAAATGAGACTGGATATTTTTAATTTTTTCTTCGTCTGATTTTTCAAATGCATCAACACGTAAAGGAGTATTAATACTCGTTGAGATATGATTATCTCCTAATGTTTCAATTTTATTTTTATCCATTGTGAGTACAGCATGTATTGGTTTTACATTGGCAAAATTTCAAATTATAAATATGGAATATTGCCAATGTAATAGCGGTTATGTAAATTATAGTTTCAGGTAATGAAATCCATTTTATTTTTTCATTTATGATCAATAGAAATAGCGTAACCCAATTGATCCATAATACTGGTTTCATAAAGGTTTTAGACGTGTTTTTTGCTGAACGAGCAACTGCAAAAAATGAAATCATCAAAAAAATATAGTCTAAATTCCTCCACCAAACAGGACTCGCTTCACTACCCGTAACTGCGGAAGTATGAACGATAAAAATAAAAGGGGTAGCAAGACAATGAATTATACATAAAGTACTTGCAAGTGCACCAAAAATGTCGGACTTTTCTAAAATTAATCTCACTGTATATTTTTTATTAGTACAACTCAGTTGCAAAAGTAATCATATAATTTGGTATTGCAACTCAGTTGTAGTAAATTTGTTTATGGGAATTATTAGAAAAACGCAATCTGTTGAAGTTTTACTTGCCGAATTTAAGAGTACTACAGAAGCTGTTTCTGCCATAGCGTTAATCAAACGATTGGATTCAAAGCTTAATAAAACTACGGTTTATCGGGTATTAGACAAGCTTGAAGATGATGGAGTTTTACATTCTTTTCTTGACAAAAACGGAATTAAGTGGTATGCAAAATGTAATGCATGTACCTGTTCTAAACATTTTGATGCACATCCACATTTTCAATGTTTAAGTTGTGGTAAGGTCGATTGTGTAGTAATTGATGTTCATATACCTAACATTCCTAATAGAGAAGTAGTGGTCTCTCAAGTTTTAATTCAAGGAAAATGTGAAGATTGTTTTGTTTAATGGACTACAACGATAGCTGTATGAGTTGTGGCAAAGCAAGTACTCCTAAACTATCCCTACATACTGTGCCTATTTAAAGATATAAAAAGTATGCGCCATCCCAAACAGAAAATGACCTTTCGATCTAGCCCATAGATGCTATGACTTCATATAGGCTGTTGTAGCAAGTGCTTTGCGTTCTGCTATGCCGTTTGCAATAAATTTATTTCAGAAAGTTCTTGTCCGATTTGGTGTATTCCGCTCAATATTTTTTCGGTTTGTTTCGTCGATGGTTTTTTGTGCCCTTGAACATATTGAGACAATAAAGTTGCATTCATTCCAATTTTTTCCGCAAGAAATTTGGCATTTATCACTTTATAAAACTTGAAAAACTGTTTAAAATCAATTTCAAATTTTATATCATTATGCTTAATTTTTATTGATTCCTCCTCAAAATAAAATTCAGTCGCTTCATATGTATTGTTAATCAATTCAGGAATGGATTGACCAGTCGTAAAAATTGAATACTCCTCTGAAAACGCTGAAAATCCCGTATCGGTTTTCTCAACGGTCATCGTTATTTTTTTCTTTTTAGTCATAATCCTATTTTTTAATTCCAGCGTCTTTTAGAATTTTCTTTTCCAGTCCTTTACCCATTTCTTGGCTACCATGATTTGGAAAGATAATAGTTCCTTTTTTTGTTTCATGTCGCATTTTTACGTGTGAACCTTTTTGAGATACCGCATACCAACCATCTTTTGTCAATATTCGGTAAAGTTGGGAACATTTCATTCAATTCAGCTTTGACCTTAGAACTCAAAGGTAAATTATTATTTACTTTTATGCAAATAAAATTTTAATACTGTCACAGATTTATTGTAACCAGTTATTATTTCACTTTAAAGTATGTTAATACAGCAATTAAAATCATAATAGAGTAAAACCCTAATGAAAGGTTTAAATATAAATTCAAGTATATTTTTTTAAAAGGGACAAAAGTTTTTTGAATATTTAATTTAAGTAAGTAAATAAAAATAGCAGGGAATAATGAAAATAAAGGAATGACTATAATAGATGCTATTAATGACGTAGATATTTCATCATAAGTAGCATTAATTCCTATTTTTTCAGTTAGAGAGTAATAGCTAATAAAATTTAAAGCAATTAAAATAATTATGAGTAGTATTTTTTTCATTTGTTATTTTTAGAAAATGTAAATTCCATATTAAGTTTAAATTCGTTATTCTTCATTTCTTTTTTGGTTTTTCCCACTGCTGGGCGAGTAAAACTAAACGCTAGTGCGAGCGTCACGCTCGTACCGTACCGAGTATGAAGAAAACAGTTCAAAATAAAAAGACTTCCGTGTACTAATTAGAACCTTCCAGATATACTTACAAAGGTCAAAGGAATCCTCTCATACCATCAGAAAATAAAACCGGTGTAGTCAATCCCGAAGGCTTGCTACATTCTGGGGTACTGATCTGCATCAGCACAAGCTGCACCGACCGCAAGAATGCTTAGTTATTAGCTGCTGACTTTTTCTAGTTTTTTATTCACAATATATTCGATTGCACCAGTTCCAATAATCGTTTCACCTTCACAAAATTCAAATTCCATTCCTTCATCTAACTGTTCAGTATAAAATTCAGTAGATGAGATTTTAATTTTAGCTTTAACATTCTCTCCAGGGTTTACCACTTTTTTATCAATGAAAGTTTGCTGCCCTGAAGTTTTCATCTCAGTAAACTTAAATTTTATTTGCGGTCTATACCCTGAAATTGCTTGGGTTTTTCTTCCTCCCATTTCTTCAGAGTAATATTTCAATTCAGCAATAAAATCCACAGTTTTGAAGTGATTTTTATAATATAAAATAATACGTTCTAGGATTTTATCAAAATCAGATTCTTCAAATTCTTTTTTAGATAATTTAATTAAATTTTGAATTGAAGCTCCGGATTCAAGCTTCCAAGCGTCATCCATATTTTAAGTCTTTCCTAGAAATTCCTTTAATAGATATAGGTATTCCGAAGTATTCTTTAAGTTCAAAAATATAATCTGCTATTTTATGATTGAATGTCGGCCAGTCGTACATAGCTTCTAAAAATAGAGTTGCCATTTTCTTTATTTCAGAATCATTATCATCAATATCAACTAAACACCAAAGAGTATCATAAGTCAAAACTTTATTATCCATTTTTTATGTGCTTACAGGTAATGATTGATGTATGAGGTAGGGCATCATGACTTCATACATTCGTGTTACAAACAGTTTTTAGAGTTTATATCCAAGTCCTACATTCAGAACAGAAGATTTGATTGTATTATTTCTTTCGATCAAACCAGCAAAATATCTTACATTGATATTAATCCGCTCAGATACGATATAACCTAACCCTAAAGCTCCACCAAAATCAAATTTATCACAAGAAGAACAATTTTCACTAACACCAAAAGGGCTTCCAAATTCAACAAAAGGGTCATTAGTCACTTTTTCTTTTCGAGCAATAATATATCCGATTTGTGGACCTAATTCAAAATAAAATTTTTCAGATGGGTATAGTTGTAGCATAACAGGAATAGAAATTGTCGATTCTGTAATACTTGTTTTAAATTTTCCAACTACAGGAGCCTCATTTACTGAAGGCCTTAGCTCAATTTCTGATGAAGTATTACTTCCTTGTAAGGCAAACAATAATTCGGGCTGAAGTTTTAATATATCTGAAAACCCAAAACGGATATAACCGCCAGCATAAAATCCAAACCTTCCATTAAAATCTAAAATTTCAACTCCACCAATTTTAAGATTTGGTGTGTATTTCGAATAATTTAGTCCAGCTTTTAGTCCATATTCTGTTATTGTTTCTTGTCCAAAAACATTTGTTATTAATAATGCTAATCCAATAATCAATGTAATTTTTTTCATTTGTACTTTTTGTCCTGAGATGTTCGTTAATAAAAATAGATTGGTTGTGACAATAGGATATGTGTACTGGTACATATACCATTATATTTATATAAACATAATGAATTTTTAATAGACTTAAAATTTATGTATAGCAACGTGAGTACATATTCCTGTTGTTTTTGTACTACTATGCACTAAAAGGTATTATATCTATTTTTGTGTTGGAGCGATTATTTGAATTGCTTGATACCAATAGTAGAACCCTGATTTATCAGGCTGCCTTTTTAGTCTGTTCAAGAAATTCCAATCTGGATCTTCAATGTTTAATTCCTTTATATTTTGTCCCTGAAAATATCCGATAGGTGATAAATCTTTATGCAATAGTTTAGCTGATAAATAGGCAATACGTGCAGCAGCAGGAATTGCATCATCAATTCTGAAATTACCAACCATTAAGAAGCCTGTACCAAAAGCTCTTATTCCTTTTTGTAGTGCAATGAATTTTGATTTTTCGTCTGCTGAACCGCTTCCTTTTTTTGCAAGAATTACGCAAGTATCTATTGTGTCTTGCAGCACTTTTTCTGGTGTTAAATCTGATGTGTCAGTCTTACGGTATTCAATTTCTTGTATCGCAAAGGCTTCAAAACTTTGAGCGACAATTTCCATATTTTCTATTCTTTCAAAGAGTTTGCTTAAATCAAATAACTGCTTGCAAATCTCCATAGAAAATGATTGTTGGTCTTTCCCTTTAAAATAGGGGATTCCAACAGTATTTGGAGCAAATGCTGTAAGCTTGTCTCCTGTTATAGCATCAATAGTGGGTACTGTAATGTTTGTTTTCCCTTCTGTTTCAATCCATTTCGTTTGAACCGGTTTTTCCGTTAACTTAGGATAAATCGAATCTTCAATCAACACATCTAACAAAATGGTTCCAGAATATTTTCCTTTCGCTGCTGAATCAAAAGCAAAAGAATAATGTGCTTTGGGAACACCTGCTTTATAACTGCGGTGTTCATCTAGTTCAAATGATTTAAAATTAGATGAATCAACAACCTTGTTTAATATCTTCTCTAGAGTCTCTCTATCTGAATTACAAATGATGTCAATATCAATAGAGAATCTATTTCCTTCTTCAAGTAAGAGCACTAAGCTGGTACCACCTTTGAAAATAAAATCGAGTCCATTGGCTTTAATACGTTCTAATAGATGAATTGCATAAATCATTTTTTCGAGAATAGCTTTATCTATTCTCTTATGCGCTGCTTGTTTTTTGAAAGTATCTAACCATTCTACCGTAAAGCAATGTTCTTTTATCATTCTATAACATCTTTTACTAGGTGATACATAGTGTTGGACATAAACTGCTTTATCTCTTGTTCTCGGTCTCTGCGTTTAGCATAACTGAATAACTTAGTGTAATTAAGCGTATAGTTTTTTAAAGCATTTTCATACAGATGTATTAATTCAGCGCCTTGGTAGAAATAGAATAGTTTGTTTTCTATGAAAAGGTCTACTAGTATTTTTTCGAGAAGGGGAGTATAGAACTTAATTCTCTTCTCAGTCCTTTTTGAAATAGGTGATCTAGTAATCAATTTTTTTATGATCACTGGATTTTGACTTTCTGAGATATAAAAGTCTATTGCTTTTTCATCAGGATTCAGATAGATGTCAAATCGAAAAGAGTCTTTCAGTTCATAATAGAGTGATTCAACAAAATCCTTTTCAATTTCAATAATGATTAATTTTTTACCTGATTGATGTTGTGAAAACTCATTCATCCAATCCGTATCCCAAAGACAATATTTTACATCTTCAAATCGATCAGAAATCACTTTGGCAAGTTTTAAAAGCGCTCCAGAAATCTCAGGTTTGTAATTGGGCTTGTGTGAAATGGTATAATAACCTCTTTGGATCGATTTAATAATGTTCTTTTTTTTAAGATCATAAATCCTCCATCCAAAGGTGCCTTCTTTCAGGTTTGGCTCGAAATACCTGAAAAAGTCAAACAGATCTTCTCTTGAGAAAGTACCACTATCTTTAAATTCTTCTATGAGTCTATTTTCAATGATTTTAGGCATTTAAAATCTAATTTATGCCAAATATAGTAAAAAATGGCGAATATTAGAAATCAAAAAAACGCCAGTAAATGGAGTTACTGGCAAATATTAGAAATTGTATCGTAGAGCGTTGAGGGAAGTGGATATGTATACTGGTACACATATATCCATTATAGTTGCACAAATCTAAGAGATTTTTAATAGACTTAAAACTTATGTATAGCAATAGGAGTATAACTTCACACTATTCCAACACTATTTTCAATTCATCATAATACTGCTTGGAAATATAAATGCCATTATGACCAGCACCTTCTATGAGGGAGTGTTGTATTTTACTAGGATACAGTTGCAATAAACGTTCAGAGTTTTCTTTGGGTTTGATTAAAAAATCACGAGACCCATGAAATATGTGTATTGGGCACTGTGCTTTTTTTAAAAATTTGTAGATCGGAATTTCATATTTGATCAGTGCTTTAGGCATAGGAGAAATAGCGGTAATAAATTCATCCCAAGCGTAGTATGGAGCTTCAAGGATCAGTAGTCTTGGCTTATTATGGGCTGCTGTATATGCGGCAAATCCTGTTCCTAATGAATACCCTAAGACAACGATACGATCTTCGCGATATCGGGTCTTTAGATAGTCATATACCGTCTGTGCATCGGTATAGAGTTGATCCTCTTGTGTATACGAACTATCACTTTTGCCGTATCCTCTATAGTCTACAAATAATACATCGTATTGGTTATCGGTATATAAACTTGCGCGTTTCCCCCAATCGTGTATGGCACCGGCATTACCATGAAAATATAGGATCACTCCTTTACTTAAGGTGTCTGTTTTAAACAGCAGCGCATTAAGGTTAATATCGGTGGTTACAGGGATGTTAATTTCTTCAAAGGATTGATCAAAAGTATACACATAGTCTTTGTCTAGTATTTTTGGATTAAAGAAAAAACGTTCTTGTTTGAGGTATGCAAAAATATAGCCGAATAGTATAAGGATGAGTATTCCGATAGTGATGCGGAGTAGTACACGTCCAATTTTTTTAAGATTGATGTTGCGCATAAATAGAAGGTAAAGAGATCAATGTTGTGTTTTTGATAATTTCAACCATAAAAATACCAAATACAACTAGGTATTCTAAAGCAACCATCCATAAGTTTTCAGAAAATTGAGGGTGTATGTATGCGGTATAGCTGAGTATAATCGTGAGTGACCATAGTATAGGGAATTTATAGCGTGTAAAAATGCATAGGGATAAAGGTACTGCAAGATACCATGGGTGTACTGTGGTGGATAAAAAATAATAGGTACAGACACCTAGCATCAGTACTGTAATGAGTTGCACTGTAGTTTGGTTTTTTCTGAAAAAACTAAGTATCAATAGTATTCCAATAACCACCAATGGCAAAATCTTGCCTACCGTTCCAATGATGTTCCATCCTATGGTTTGATAGCCAATCCATCTAATCATGTAATAGATGCTGGCATTGAATTCAAAATTCTGAAACCAAAGACTAATGGTTTTGCTGAAGTTTGCTAAAAACTCAATAGATAGAAATGGCAAAAATAAGACGAGTATAGTACCAAGCGTTATTGTATAAAATCCTAAAGCAACTCCTATACCTTGTAGGCTAAAGTGTTTGTTTTCTTTTTGAGCACCTAGTGTTAGCAATTTTTGAAAGAGTAAAGGTAAAAACAATAAAGGAATTAACTTTACAGTTACAGATAATCCTAGCGCAACAGCAGCCCAATACCAATATCCTTTATGCAATAGGTAGAGTGCCCAAATGATAAAGAATACCATGACCGCTTCAAAATGAAGGTTGCCTGTCAATTCAATAATGACAAAAGGATTGAGGATATACCAAAAAATATTCTTTTCAGGGAGTTGCAGTGCTTTTAATAATTTTCTACCAAAGAAAAACGTACCCACATCGGCAGCAATGATTAAGAGTCTTAATACGAAAGCTCCTCCTAGGATGCTTTTTCCAGCAAAAAACGCAGCAATACCATAACAAAACTGGCTGATAGGAGGGTAATTGGTAAAGTGACTGCCATTTAAAGTACCCATACCATTATATAATTCTTGTGCTTGCGCAATGGGTGTGTTTCCTTGTGAAATCCATACTTCGGGAAGTGATAAATACGGATTGTATCCCGCTAATAGTAGTCTTCCATCCCAAAGAAATCGATAAAAATCTTGAGATAAATTGGGAATCGCCAATACAAATAGCATTCGAAATCCCAAAGCAGCTAATGCAAGGGAATTGATAGTAGTATTACGGGCTATAAGGTAATAAGTGCTAGCAAACAGTGTAATCCAAATTGCAATGACAAGGTACACATCTGTACGTGATATTGCATACGCAAAGGTACTGTAGAGCACGCTTATGAGTATGAATAGCATTATGGAAATTCGATGTTGTTTCCAAAGGGTTTGCATTGTAGTGTTGATTACATGACAAAAATAAATATCTTTAAAATAAACTAAAATAGTATTCGAGAATAGCCATCCATGCTCCGGAATATTGGTTATTTTTCTACTTTCTACTTTCTACTTTCTACTCATTACTATGTACTCCCTACTCGATACTTACTTACAGCTTAGACGTAATAGATTTGAAAAACACAAAACCAAAGCCTAAAAATAGCATAATATGAAACAAGAATAAACCAAAGTCTTGAAGTACGAAAGCACTATAGAGTGCAAAACCAAAATACCCCATAAGTAGTGCCTCGATGATCGTGTTTCCTGAAATATTTTTAGTAATGTATTTATTATCTTTCCAAGAATCCTTCAGCAGTTCTACATTAAATTTTGGAGTACGTACAAATTCACTTTTCTTACCAAAATGACCTTCTAAAACAGCCATCGAATTATGTACAGAAAAGCCCATGGCAATAGAGAAAAAAGTAAAAAACATTTTTATAAATTCAATAAAATTCCAAAACCCTTTTCCGTGAATATTTTTAAAGGTATGCCAATAACAAAAGAAAAAGATAACAGTGCTTAACGCAAATCCAGCAATCACATTGAAATACCAACTAAACATAGGATTGTTGTTTTTAATATAAAGTATAGGTACACTTAATACAGCCACCAATAATACCAGCAAAAACATGCTGCTATTTAATAAGTGGAAAAAGCTATGAAACTTTGTTTTAAAAGGAACGGTTTTATCTTTTAAAAGCTTCCAATATAATTTTTGAAAATTTTCAGCAGCCCCTTTGTTCCAGCGGAACTGTTGTGAGCGTGCAGCACTAATTATAATAGGTAGTTCTGCGGGTGTTTCTACATCTTCTAGATACTTAAACTTCCATTTTTTAAGCTGTGCCCTATAGCTCAAATCTAGATCTTCAGTTAAGGTGTCTCCTTGCCAGTTACCAGCATCTTCGATACAGGTTTTTCTCCAAATCCCCGCGGTACCATTAAAATTGATGAAATGATCTTTAAAATTACGGCCTACCTGTTCCATGGTAAAATGAAAATCCAAGGCAAAAGCTTGAATCTTGGTAAGCATAGAATATTCTCTATTGATATGTCCCCATCGGGTTTGTACTACACCAATGTTAGCGTCTATAAAATACGGAACAGTTTGTTGCAGCCATGCAGCACCCGGTAAAAAATCAGCATCAAAAATAGCAATGAACTCTCCTTTGGCGATTGCTAATCCTTCTTTAAGCGCACCAGCTTTAAAGCCAGTTCTGTTGGTACGACAAATGTGTTTGATATCAAGACCTGTAGCTTTCAGTCTTTCGATATGTGCGGCAGTACGCTGTGCAGACTCATCTGTAGAATCATCCAAAACTTGAATTTCTAATTTATCTTTAGGGTATTCTAGCAACGCAATATTGTTAAGGAGTCGATCCATAACATACATTTCATTGTATACCGGCAGTTGTATGGTCACCGTAGGAATCTCTTCTGCTTTAGAAAAATCATATTTAGGAGAAGTGTCCGTTTGCTTTCTTGATTTTAGATAATTAAGGAGCAAATTCAATTGTGCCAAACTGTATAAAAAAATTACCAGTAAGGCTAAAGTGTAAATGATAATAATGGCAATATCCATTATGAGAAACTGTATTTAAAAATCCAACTTAAAATCTTAATGCCTGCAAAGATAGCACCTTTTATGGTTCCTGAAACTTTTGATGTCCCTATTCTCTTTTTATAGGACACAGGTACTTCAGTATAGGTGTACTTTTTTTTGAGTACTTTGAGCTGCATTTCTACAGTCCAGCCATAGGTTTTATCTTGCATGTGCAACGCTACAAGGGTAGTATACTTAATTGCTCTAAAAGGGCCTAGATCCGTAAATGTAGCTCCAAAAAACAATCGCATTAATCGTGTGGCAAGCCAATTCCCAAAAATTTGAGGAATCGTCATCGATCCTTTTTCTCGTAATTGTTCATCTCTAGCACCAATAACAAGGTCAATGTCGTGCTCTAAAATAGGAGCGATGACTTTGATCAATTCTTTAGGGTAATCACTATAATCTCCATCTAGAAAAACAACAATATCAGGTTTTTCTTTTTGCTGTGCTATGTAGTCAAGACCTTTTAAACAAGCGTACCCATATCCCATGCGTTCCTCATGGAGCACTGTCGCACCTGCTTGTTTTGCCATAGTAGCTGTAGCATCCGTAGAGTTATTATTCACTACGATGATTTCAGAAACTACTTCAGGGATTTCTTTAATTACAAAAGGTATCGATGCTTCCTCATTATAGGCAGGAATGATAACAATAATTCTGGTACTCATTTATAACGAAGCATTAGGGTTGTCTTTTTTAAAGCTAAAAATATCAGTCCATTCTCCCATTTTTTGGCCATTACTATATCTTTCAGCTTTAAATAATATATCATTTTTATACAGTAAACAAAATCCGTTCTTTTTACCATTGTGATACTGGTACTTTCTTACAATAGTTCTTTCTGAAATTGAAGTAGCAATATCGTAAATTATCCACCATTTTTCTGCTTTATTCTGTATAAAATGGCCTTCTTTAATTAATTGTTTTTGAGGCGTATAGAAATACCAATAGCCCTCTTTTTTAGTATGATTTAGCATTCCTTTTTTAGCAATGCTTCCATTGGTATGATAAAAATACCAATAGGCTGTAGCTTGACCGTTAACTTTCCAGCCTTCTGCTTTTAGTGCTCCAGTAGGATAATAGTCGCGATAATATTCTTTTTGAGAAATCCCTTGATAACTACTAAATATAGTAATGCATAAGACCAAAAGTAAGTTACGTATCATAAGATGTTCATTGTGTTGCCGTTTAGACGAAAGCGTTTAGAGAAACTAACAAAAGTAGGTGTAATCCAACGTATGATGATTCATTGTCTTATATGCTATGGAATAGATGTCTCGCCCTTAGTATTGAAAACAGCAGGAGTAAACAGCGGATGTTGTATCATAAATATCCGCCGTATACTTACAACCTGAGTTCGACATAAGGATTAAAATTTAAAAACCGTCAAATCGAGTGTTTTTTCGTAGTGAAACGAAGAAAAAATGTATCGAGATTAGCTTTTTTGCAACGAAAACCACTGGTCATCTTGAGATTGATAGCCTGTCCTGAGCCTGACGAAGGAAAAGGCTCGATAGTCAAAGAAATCGAATTGACGTGATTAACTTACATCGAACTCAAGTTTACAGTATATTTTTTGTATTAACTCCTGCCTCTAGTATCTCACTTCGAATAGCGAAGCGGTCTAAATTCTAAATTACTTCTTATTTACAAAATTCATTAAATCAACATCATTTCCTAGTAATACTTCCGTAGGATTGATACGTCCTGTTTCTGGGCCGTTCTCTAATTTTAATACGCCTCTTGGACATACCGCAGAACAGATTCCACATCCTACACAACTAGAGCGTACAATATTCTCCCCTTTTTGGGCATACGCACGAACATCAATACCTTGTTCACAATAGGTAGAGCAGTTACCACAGGAGATACATTGTCCTCCATTGGTCGTAATTCTAAATCTAGATTTGAAGCGTTGTACTAAACCTAAATAAGCCGCTAATGGGCATCCAAAACGACACCAAGTACGGTTTCCTAATATAGGATAGAATCCAGTACCAATCACTCCAGAGAACCAAGAACCAATCAATAATCCGTACCAATATTGTATGTTCTGTGTTTTGATGCCTAATACGGTATCTGCTTCGGTAAAGAAGCTATATAAAGTAGCTGCGGTCATTACTAAAGAAAATACTAATACCCCATGGATTAACCAGCGTTCTAGTTTCCATGCTACTAATCGTTTGTCTGACAGTTGACGATACGGATCACCTAGGGTTTCGGCAAGACCACCACAACCACATACCCAGGAACAATACCATCGTTTTCCAAAGAAATAGACCATTACAGGTACAATCACAAGGGTTAAAACAATACCCCATACGAGCATAAATACTCCTAATCCTCCGCTATTGATTAAGATATTGATGTTCCAATCAAAAAAGAAATCATAATCTAATGGAAACGCATTCTTAAAATCATAATAGGGCTGATTAAAACGTACTAAGATTTCTGGAATTAAAAAAGCAAATCCAATCTGAAAGAATAGTACCGAAGTAGTACGCACAATCTGATAGCGATTATGTCTGTATTTAATATACATACGGACTGCCATTACCGTCATAATCGTACAATATAAAAATCCATAGACAAACCATTGGCTAGCCAATCCACCACTAAGGCTTTGACTAATCGGGTCTAAAATATAGGTCCAGTTTACAATAAGGTCTGGAAAGAAATATAATAATAAGTAAAATGCAACCAGATATACGAATACCAGTATACCAATCCACCCTTTATTGGTAGCTGAATTAAGAAATATACCATCATTTTTAATGCCTGGAGGACCTAACAAAATGACATTAGGAAGTATAAAGAGTAATCCACCAATGATTCCTAATCCAAAAGTAAGCCACCAAAAGATCCCTTTATTATCTTGTACAGTACCTTTTCCAGCGGGTTTTATAAAATCATAAGCAATGTTATGTGACTTTCCCCAAATGATTTTATCCCATTCTTGATTGGTCTCATGTGTCGTATTCACTGTTTCTAGAATGGAGCGAATATCAGCCGATAACTGTACTTGGGAGGTATAGGTTTTACCTACAATTTTTTCTTTAAAAGTGTTTATGAATAGCTCACTTTTGACTCCTTTATTCGATATAAATGTATCAAATATTTCTGAGGTTACTTCATATTTACCCATAAAGAGTAGTGCCGTGAAGATAGCAAGACCTGTGATGAAAATAACGAGGCCTGTGTATTTTATACCTTTCATTAGAATGAAATTTTAATTGTTATATAGTTTTTGTTAATAGCGTGTTATCGATGTTCAAGAAGCGTTTCCGAATGTTGGTACTGATATTATTTACAATAGCAGTCTAGGTTCTTGTTTCTTATAGTGTGCCATCGGCAAGCGATCTTGGTTCTTTAGAAGTTATGCTTTACTAAAAATCCGTTTCCAACTTTTAGGTTTTGCCGTGATAGTAGTATTGTTTTCTGTATTAAAAGCATCAATAATTTGAGTTTCATACGAAATATAAAGCTCAGGATCAAAATTGGCATCTTTTAAATGTTCCATAACATACTCAACCGATTTTCCTGCGGTAAGCCATCGGTCAAAAATTTCATGTCGCATTCGAATTCCAAAGGTGTTGATTCCTATAAATAAGTGCGTATCCTTATCATACGCTATAGTAATACACTTAGCGTGATCTTCATGTTTCCAATGAAAGTGATTTTCATTTTCTTTAGGTTTCGCAAATACCCAACCGTAGGTTTGATATTCGATATCCAAAAACTTAGCACTATTAAACCAATGTCCAGGTTTGTATTCAATTCTGTTTCCACATATAGTTTGAGCTACGGTTTCTCCCATCATGCGTCCGGTATACCAAACCGCTTCAATTGGTCTTCGACTGCCAATAGGCTCATGCTGTTCAGCACAATCACCAATAGCATAGATGTTAGGAATATTGGTTTCTAAAAATCTATTGACTTTAACACCTCTACCCAATTCGATTCCAGAATCTTTTAAGAAATCGATGTTAGGAGAGACTCCAGCCGTCAACCCTACAAGGTCGCATTCAATTACTTCATCTGTTTCCTGTATTACGATAGCTTTTGCTTTCCCATGTTCATCGGCAATGATTTCTTTAAGGTTTGTGCCTAATCGCAAATCAATATGATGTTCTTTGATGTGGTCATTAATCAAAGCAGATTCTCCAGCAGGTAAGACCCCATTCCAAAAACTAGATTCTCTTACCAAAAAAGTAACCGGAACATTTCGAGAACGTAACATTTCTGCTAGTTCGATACCAATCAATCCACCACCTACAATTACAGCACGTTTACAGGTTTTGGGATCGGGAGCATACTGGGTTACCCGTTCTAGATCTTGTTTATGATATAATCCTGTTACCCCATCAAGATCTTGCCCAGGCCACCCAAATTTATTGGGTTTAGACCCTGTAGCAATAATAAGTGTATCATAAGATAAGGTTTCCTCGTTTTGAAAAATAAGTTGATTTTGAGCGTGGTCAACAGCAGTCACAAATCCTTTTTTAAGGGTAATCCTGTTTTTCTTCCAAAACCAATCTTCATAAGGCTGCGTATGTTCAAATTTCAGATGTCCCATATACACATACATAAGCGCAGTACGAGAAAAGAAGAAATCCGTTTCTCCAGAAATAATAGTGATTTTTTTATCAGATAATTTCCGAATATGTCGGGCGGCAGTAACTCCAGAAATTCCATTGCCAATGATTACGATGTGTTCCATAAAATAAAGAATATTGATTGGTCGTACGATATACTATAGTGAAGTACATTTCATAGAGTATGTCGTATCTAAAGATAAGAACTTATAGGGTGTGTTTAATTTAGAATTAATCTAAAAAGCAAGGTTTTTGTAAGGAAAACAGCTCATTTTCGAACGCTAAAAAATGTTAAAAATCTTGTAAGTGTATCGAAAATGCTTCGACTCAATGTTCGAACATCGCGATATAAATTTTATTATAATCAAATCATAATTAGCTTCTTGGTAGAAGTTTTTAAAAATAGAATCATGAAAAAAGTAACCACATTAATTTTAGTACTCACGTTTAGTATAGGATTTGCTCAGGACACAAAATCATTTTTTGATAAGGCAGATGTCTTTTTTAAAACCTATGTACAAAATGGTAAAGTAGACTATAAGAGTATCCAAGAAAATCCTGAATCCTTAAAAGAGTTAATGATACTAGTAGGTACAACAAGTATCAATAAAAGCGATCCTAAAACGCATCAGGCATTTTATATTAATGCATATAACCTTAGTGTAATCCAAGGAATACTATACCGATACCCAGTGAAATCACCATTAGATATTCAAGGTTTTTTTGATAAGAAATCATATATCATAGCAGGAGAAGACATCACATTAAATACGCTAGAGAATACCAAGTTACGAGCAAATTATCCTGAAGAAGGACGTTTTCACTTTGTTTTAGTATGTGCCGGTTTGGGGTGTCCTCCAATCATTGCTGAAGCCTATACGCCTAGTGCATTAGAAGCGCAATTAGAACGCCAAACGAAATTAGCCCTTAATAATCCTAGTTTTATTAAAGTAAAAGGTAGTAAAGTACAGATTTCTATGATTTTCAAGTGGTATAAAGAAGATTTTACACATAATGGATCTGAAATAGAGTATATCAACAAATTCAGAAAAACACCTATTCCAACGAGTGCTAAAGTATCATACTACACTTATGATTGGACATTAAATCAGTTATAATTTAGGGTTGCCTATTAAAGCTATTTTATCTAACAACTGTTCAATGCCCTTAGGTAATAATAAACTACCTCGAGGCAGAGCCTCGGAGTATCAGAGATAAGACCGCTTCGCTACAAGAACCAAGAAACAAGACGCTATTTTATCTTGAATCTGGTAGATACACCCGAGGCAGAGCCTCGGGGAATTTTATTGATTAAAAAGAATTTAAGTGACTCCTCTTTACTTTGTTATAATGTCAAGAAAGAAATCGTAATGCATAATAATTTAATTCATCTGTACTCAAAAAAGGAAGTACAGAAAAAAATAAACACAAAAAATAAAGGAATGAAGTTTCAAAATAAAATACTAACCGCTATTGCATTTTTCATCGTTACATTGGGATTTGCTCAAGAAGAGAATGCTTCAAGCAGTACTTCGAATGTACAAGAGTTTACTCCATCAAAATTGTTGAATAAGGGACAATGGGATATTAAATTTTTTAATGGACTGTATACACAAACGAAATCAGCAAACGAGAATGGAGATGTAAGTGATGTAACTAGAGGTACTTTTTTTACGAATACTACCGAAATTTATACAGGGATTAGCAAATCATCTAGAGTAAATATTGGTTTGATTTTACAGGCACGTTCTAATAAGAATGGTGGGGATGCTTTAGATGTGTTTAGTTTTGAAAATGATGGAATAAGCACACGAAGTGGATTGACAACTATTGCACCATCGATACGCGTTCAACCCTTCAAAAACATAAGTAACTTTTCATTTACCAGTTCGCTTTATATTCCGGTATTTAAAGATAAGCCTAATGCAACGTATTTGGATAAGCGAAGCCTCTTTTGGGAAACAAAATTTTTCTATGACAAAACTTTTGGAGGAGATAAATGGCAGGTATTTGGAGAAGTAGATCTTGGTTTCAACTTTGGAGAAAAAGCAGCAGATGCTGATCCAAATACAGAAAACATAGGAGAGCGTTTTGCAAACAATAGTGCTTTTGTGCCTGTAAGCGCATTTTTAAGTTATTTTCCAACTTCAAAGTCAACCGTCTTTGTAAATGCACAGCAAGCTTTTTTAGTGGATTTAGGAAATGATTTCAATCAAGAGTATACACAGTTAGGGTTTGGAGGAAAATACCAGATTACAGAGGTACTTAATATAGAAGCTTCCTATGGTACTTTTGTGAGAGGAACAAGTACAGGTCTAGGACAAACGTTTAGTATTGGATTAAGAGCATTGTTTTAGTATGTAGTCCATAATACCTACTAGGTTTTTAAAAACCTAGGAGGTATTGCGTTAGAATACGGGCAATTTGAAAAGTATTAAAAAATAAATTGAGAAACCTCATAGTATAACCAAAGAACGTTTATTTTTAATACCTGATACCTGATACCTGATACCTGATACCTGATACCCGATACCCGATACCCGATACCCGATACCCGATACCCGATATTACTATGAATACAATATTCAAATCCCTCATCGTTATACTAAGCATTTTATGCAGCAGTTGTTCAGGACAAAAATCCAAGATAAATGGAGTAAGTTTTGTAGGTGCGCCTACAGCAATTAAAGCTTCGTCAGTTACTCCTGTTGTAGCAGTCAATGCCAATTGGGCTGCAGTGATGCCTTTTGGGTTTATACAAAACTTGAATGCTCCTACGGTAATTTTTAATGCTGAAAAGCAATGGTGGGGAGAACGACTAGAAGGTGTTAAAACAACCATACAGTTTTTACAGGCAAAACAAATTAAAGTAATGCTCAAGCCTCAGATATGGGTGAAGCAAGGAGTATTTACAGGGAATATTAAAATGCATTCTGAAAAAGATTGGAATACCTTGGAAGCTTCTTATGAGTCATTTATTTTATTATATGCGCAATTAGCGAATGAAATGGAAGTTCCAATTTTTTGTATAGGAACAGAGTTGCATACGTTTGTAAAACAACGACCGGAGTTTTGGAAGCAGTTGATTGTAAAAGTACGCGCGATATATACAGGGGAATTGACTTATGCTGAAAATTGGGATCAATATGATAACGTACCTTTCTGGAAGCAATTGGATTATATAGGTATTGATGCTTATTTTCCTGTAGCAACACAAAAAACACCCACGATTGCTAATCTAAAGAAAGGTTGGCAATCCCATAAACGCAGCATCTATAAACTCCATAAGGAAATACAAAAACCAGTGCTATTTACAGAATATGGATATCGTAGTGTATACTATACCGGAAAAGAGCCTTGGGATTCTAGTCATAGTACTGCAAATGTAGATCTAGTTGCACAATCCAATGCATTAACGACAATTTATGAAGAGTTTTGGAAGGAGCCTTGGTTTGCTGGTGGCTTTTTATGGAAGTGGTTCCACAATCATAATGAAGTAGGAGGGGCTCAGGATAACCGGTTTACAGTTCAAAATAAACCTGCTGAAAACGTAATACGCTCCTTGTATACTAAAAACAAATAATAGTTTAAAGAAATAGAGATCATTACGATTAGAAATCATGAAAAAAAGTATGCAAATTTTGTTAGTGTTGTGTTGTGCTATTGCAACAGCTCAGGAGTATCGAGTTACTGACTTTATAGTTCAGGGAAACAAAAAAGCAAAAACCGAAGCTATTGCAAAGTTGTGTACTATCAAACAGGGGAGTGTTTTAGATTCGTTACAAATTGAAAAAGATATGATTCGATTGAAGCGATTACCATCAATTGCCCATGCATATTACGAAGTATCTTCAGGTACCGAAGGGTATAAAGTAGTCTATGGCGTGCAAGAAAATTTCACTATTATTCCTTCTGCCAATGTATATACGACCAATGATGATGAATTTGCATATCGAGTAGGTGTATATGAATTTAATGCTTTGGGTCGCAATATTACTATAGGTGCGTATTATCAAGATGATATTTATAGCTCTTTCGGTGCCAATTTTAGAGCACCTTTTTTGTTTCATAAGAATTTTGGAATTGCCTTGAATTATCAAAATTTGACGACCCAAGAACCTGTTTTTTTAGAGAATGGTATTGCAGATTATAAATACAATAATACATCTTATGAGCTTTTAGGATTATATCAGTTTGACTTTAAAAATCGGATAGAGGTAGGAATTAATTACTTTAACGAAGAGTATTCGTATAAAAGTGGGGCTACTGCACCAGAAGTTCCGCAAGAGTTTGATGTAGATAAACTATTGTATAAATTAATTTATGAATATACTACATTAGATTTTCACTTTCAATATGTATCTGGGTTTAAAAGTGTATTCAATTTTCAATATGTAGTGAGTACAGCAGCAGTACTGCCTGATTTTGTAATTGGGTGGAATGATTTTTTATATTATCAGCGGATTGGTAAAAAAGGCAATTGGGCTTCTCGATTGCGATTAGGATTAGCAACCAATGACGATTCTCCATTTGCTCCATTTACAGTAGATAATAACCTGAATGTGCGAGGAGTAGGGAATATAATTGATAGAGGAACAGGAGTGGTGGTATTGAATACGGAATATCGCCATACTGTATATGAAAAAGATTGGTTTGCACTGCAAAGTAATATTTTTGTAGACGCAGGAAGTTGGCGAAACCCAGGGGGTGATTTTGGAGATTTTAGCGATAGTAAAAATGTAAGGATATATCCAGGTGTTGGATTACGATTCATTCATAAAAAGATTTTTAACGCCATTTTTAGAATTGATTATGGATATGGTGTTACCGATGATGCTACACGTGGATTGGTGTTTGGGATTGGACAATATTTCTAGAGACGCAAAATTTTGCGTCTCCACGCTTTGTATATCAATATTTTGCATCTCTATTATTGGTATATTGTAATTGATTTTATAGACTACAAATAATCTTTATTAAAACAATAGTATGGCAAACCAAATAAAACAAATCATTGGCATTATTATGCTAATCATTATGTGCATTGCATGTACGAATACACATGAGTACCCAGCAGAAGCGGTGAGCACGTTTAAGGCTTCTTGCGTATCTAGTAGTGGTAATAAACAAATGTGTGCTTGTGTTTTAGAGAAAATACAAGAAAAATATAGCTATGAAGACTTTTCAAAGATCGAAAAAGCTATTGGAGTAGGAGGGGATACCGTTGATTTTATGGCTTTCGTTGAAGAGGTTAAAAGAACTTGTGCGACAGTACCTGCACCATAATAATAGTTTCATACACATTGTGGAGTCTAATTCTCTGAGGCTTGCCTCGATAGTAATGGGATAGTGAATCTGTTTCACAGCTCCCGCTATCTCTAGTGGCGCTATGAGTAAGTGATACAGCTATGTGATCATAAACATAAAAGCAGTTACACCCCTTGGGGTACAACTGCTTTTTATTGTGCCAATTCCTGTCCTTATGTTGGTATAAAGGAGTTAGATTAGAAACGGGTCCAATCTGAAGTCCAGTTATCCCCTTCTTGTAATGCTCCAGCATAATTCGCAGGATCAAAGAACGAATTTAGGGTAGAAGGGTCAAAATTATCTACTCCATCTATAGCAGTTGTATATTGATAAGTACCTCTAAATCCACTAATTTTAAAATCAGCAGGAACAGCAGTTCCTGTACTATTAAAAGGATCTCCAGCGCCGTCTATGGTAAAATTGTTGAAGGTTGTAAAGTCAGCAAGATCTACAGTTGCTCCGCCATGATCTAGATCAAATGATTTAGGATTATCAATAATAGAATTGCGAACGATCACGGCACTAGCATTAAGGTTAATTAAGGTTTGATCATCATCTACTTCGATTCCTTTTCCAGGAAAAGAGGTAATAATAGCGTTGTATAAAGTCACCTTTGTACCCGCTCTAAACTCGATACCTTTATTTTCACCATCACCATCATCCGCACCGATTAAGGTGATATTTGATAGGGTAGGATTAGAGAACGGTGCTGCATCTGGTGTAGCAGATAAGTTATCGGCTTCAATACCTTTATCTCCGGCTACAGAAGTTTGCTGTGCTATCCAAAATTGACCATTACCAACCCACCCATCAGTCCAATCAAAAGAATCATCACCAGCACCCGTTACAAGCGCATATTTAAGGTTTACGGTACCTCCAAAAAACTCGATACCATCATCATTACCATTAAAAGTCTGGATATACTCCAATGTAGTTCCATTGCCTACACCATATAATGAAAGCCCATTGTACTCTGCATCATCATTAATTTTACCTCCAGTATATTCTAAACGCACATACCGCAATACTCCAGAGTTATCTGTAGCATCGGTACCTCCATAGGTTAAATTGGCAACTTCTGTAGTCGCTACAGTTCCTCTATTAATAGGAGCTCTACCTGCCAAAAGTAATCCTCCCCAATCTCCTGCATTTGGAGTACATTGATTAGAAGTAAAAACAATAGGCTGACTAGCTGTGCCTTCTGCCATGATAGTGGCACCTTGTTCGATAGCTAAATAAGAGAATACACCTCCAGTGTTACCTGCAATAATTTTTGTACCAGCTTCAATGGTTAAGGTAACACCGTCTAAGACAGATACTCCTCCTTGTAATTCATAGATTTCATCAGCAGTCATATTAAAATCTTGTGAAATCTCACCTTGTAGTATGACAGTTCCGGCATTATCTCCACAACTTTCTTTATTAATGATAACATCACCAATTGAATCCTCTTTAACAGTACAAGAATTACATAATAAGGCAAAAACACATACGGTTAGTAATACTTTTTTAATTGTCATTTTGATTATATTTTTATTGTTTTTGTATTAAAGTTTATACGTCAATCCTAAGCTAAAATTTACTCCATTGTTGAAATTATACGTAGTAAATTCTTGTCCTAAATCTTCTTGGTTTTGGTAGCGTTTTATCGCTGGATTTAATAAATTTTTGGCTTTCAGGCTAATTTCGATATGCTCTCCAATTTTATCTTTGATATTAAAATTCAATGTGCCAAATCCTTGTTCAAAAATATCACCTACACCATTTCCACCTGCCGAGTATACACGATCTCCAAAGATGTTGAAATCTATAGTAGCGTTAATATTATGTCCTTCTAATTGTTTAGCATAGGATACATTGGCGTTGATTAAGTATGGAGAAGCCCCTTGTAGTTGACGTTCTAAATTGGTAGGGGCAATATTTGAACCATTAAATGTAGTTATCTCAGGGTTTAGTGTCACTTGCGTATACATTAAGGTTCCATTTACGCCAGCAGTAAAGTCATTCCAAACAGATTCTTCTTGCTTAAATAGATTTCCAATATTTTTTTTATATTCTAATTCAACGCCTATAATAGTTGCTTCATCAGAATTGATAAACGTATTTACATTAGAAGCCGAAGCCACAAACACTTTTTCGATAGGATTATCAATATATTTTCCAAATACAGTAGCCGTAACAAGCTCGCCAGAATGTTCGGGAAAGTATTCCCATTTTAAGTCTACATTATAGTTATCGGAGTTGGTTATAATAGGATTTCCTAAAGTAGTTTCGGTAACGTCTTCATCTAAGAAAGGGGCAACTTCTGTAAATTTTGGTAAGGTTACCGTTTTACTAGCGGCAAAACGAAGGTTGGATGTATTATTGATCGCATATTTTAAACTTAAACTCGGTAAAATAAAAGTATCTTCTAACTGTTGTTGTCTAAATGGAATCGTTTCTAAGTCTTGTTGTTCCCTATAGAATACATTTTGTTCGAACACCTCTACACGCACACCGCCATTAATAATTACCTTGGGGGATACCGCATATTGTAAATTCGCAAAACCGCCTAGCGTTAATAGATCGGCTTCATATAGCCGTACAGGGTTTAAATTTTCTAGGACAGTATACTCACCATTTAGAAAATTAACTTCATTCAATACTGCATCTGGATTATCGAAGTCTACGTTTGTATTTCTAAGCGTATTAAGATTGTAATTTAATTGGTTTGATTCAAAATCTCGGTCTTTTTTACGAGCTGCAATTCCTAGATTTAATTTATGTTTGAATGTATCATCTTCATCCTTACCAAAGTTAATGTCAACGTTTAACCTTCCTGAAAAATCCGTTTCATTTAATTCTTGATAAAAGCGTTGGTTATTCGCTAAATCAGGACTTGTGCGATTTCCTAAAACCAAGTTGCCATTTTGTAATGCTGTAAACACTAATTGTCTACGATCTGGAATTAATCCTTGAGCAACATTATAGGCACCACCCCAGCTTAAAAGGTATTTGTTGTCTTTTAATTGATGTTCTCCAGTCAACTGCTGTGTAAACAAATTGTTCTGTTCGTAAGTACCTCTTCGCAATTGAATGTTAACATCAGTATCTTCGCTGCTGACCCCATCTGTGAATTCTCGAAGTTCATCTTGAGTATCGTTTACAAATAATGTAGTCGCTAGTATTTTGTTATTACTGTTCCAACGGTATCCGATGCTTCCTAGTACAGTAGTATTCGTTTTATATTGGTAACGATCTACGTTTTCAAAATTACCTAAGCCTGTTATGCTTTCACCTTGAGAGTTAAAAGCAGCTTGTTTTCCACCTAAAGCTGTTCTGTGGTTTTGACTAAACGAAGCTGAAACCAAAACATCTAACTTTTTATAGTCTCCAATGGCAAAACTTTTTCCTCCGATTACATCAAACCCACCATCTGGAGCATTAAATCTTTTTTGAGGATTAAAAGAAGTGTCAAATGGATAGTAGTTAATATCAGTACTCGTATAGTTGTAGTTTGGGATATCTAAGAAGACTGGAACCCTTCTAGATCCATCATCCAATCCCCAGTCATCATATTGACCTCCGTTTAAGAGGTAAAAGTTATTTCCTATCGCATTACTATTGACTCCTGTTTTAAAACCGATTTCAAAAAAACCTTTTCCTGGGCGATCTTTAGTATCAATATTTACACTTGCACCTGCAAAATCTCCATAAAGGCTTGGATCATACGTTTTGTAAATCCCTAAATTTTCTACGATATCAGTTGGAAAAATACCAAGGTCAATCATTTTTAATTTTGGGTTTAATGAAGGAATCGGTAGTCCATTTAAGTAGGCGTTATTATAACGATCTCCTAGACCTCGTACATATAGTTTATTGCCTTCTTTAGAGATTCCGGTAGCTTTGGTTAGTCCTGTAGCTACGTCACTTACTCCAATTTTTGACAATTCCTGAGCACCAATCTTTTGTTGTATAGACACCGCATTTTTTTGTTCTAATAAGATAGCAGTCTCCGATTCTTTTTTGATGGTGGTTCTTATGATGACATCATCCAATTGTGCAGCGCTAGAGCCTAAACTAGTATTTAGAGTAGTGGTTTGGTCTGCATTTACAATGATGTTTTCAATTTCTTTAGTTTCATATCCGATAAAGCTAAACTCTATAGTATAGGTGCCGGGATCGATGTTGTCTATCGTATAGAGGCCATCAAAATCTGTTTGCGAACCTTTAGCAGTTTCTTTAATAATAACATTGGCAAAAGGTAAAGGGCCATTGGCTTCTTTATCCATTAATAACCCTGAAATTGATCCAGTTTGTGCAGCAACGATATTCACAATGCATATCGCTACTAGGGTGAAAATTTTTTCCATTTTTTGTTTTATCAATAGGGGTCAAAACTATAATTGTTGTGGTGTTCTACCGAATATTTTAGATTAATTGTTTGTTGGTCTAAGGTTAATAAATTGTTACTCGTTTCCTTAAATAATAGGGGTATCTAAACTTAATGTTAAGAAGTGCTATGCAGCAATTGCTGTAAAACCATTGATACTAGGTGGTTTGTTGGTTTTTGAAAGAATAGTTTGATCGTTTGGTAATTGCATTCCGAATAGCAGTGAAAGTAAAATGGAGATCGTATTAGCATTTGGGTGATACATTTTTTGAAGGAGTATCGCATGAGATAAAAAATAGGGTAGCCCTATTTTTTTTGCTATTTTTGAATGAAGTGGTTTAAGCGTTTTGGATTGAGGCGAAAATTCATGATTTTTTACCATTTTGAAGCCTTTTTTGAGTTGCATAGCATGGCTACGGAAGGATAAAAAGTCGAGAAAGTGTGAGAAATCATCATTTTTTAGCCAATTGAAAACGTTTAAACCACTTCAATATGAAACTAGAGTATGTAAGTCCTAAAGACGAAAGTTGTTTTACACTCACCGATTTTAATTGTGAGCCTTCGTTACAACTATTAAAAGATAAAGGGTTATATAAAATTTTATGGTGCAAAACGGATACAGCTTCTATAGTAGTAGATGGGTATAGTCTGACCCTCAAAAAAAATCAAGTAGTGTTTTGTACACCACTTAATATCTTAGAAATATCGGTGTCATCAAGTTTTATAGCCACTGTTTTTAATAGAGAGTTTTACTGCATACAAGAGCATGATGCTGAGGTTTCTTGCCAAGGCTTTTTGTTTTTTGGTTCCTCATTACCTCCGGTGATTACATTATGTGAGAAGGATGTTCAACGTTTTGAGACGATATTTTTTATTTTTCAGGAAGAGTTTGAAACCAAGGATCATATCCAAGGAGAGATGCTGCGTGTAATGCTAAAGCGATTACTCATACAATCTACTAGATTAATGAAGAAAGAGACCATACCAGTAGCTATGCCTAATGCTCAATTGGATATTGTACGTCAGTATCACATATTGGTTGAGAAATACTTTCGGGAAGAACATCAGGTTGCGGGGTATGCAGATTTGTTATTCAAATCTCCTAAAACATTGTCAAACCTTTTTAAACAACTAGGAAATAGGTCTCCATTAAAAGTGATCAATGACCGTATCATTTTAGAAGCAAAACGTTTATTACTGTACTCTAATAAAACGGCTGAAGAAATTGCCTATGAATTGGGATATAAAGAAGCGGCACATTTTTCTAAGTTTTTTAAAAACCAAGTAGGAGAACCTCCAGTAGAGTTTAAGAAAAATAAGATAACGGTGGCTAAATAGGGATATAGCTTCGAACCTAAAAACAGACCTTGTTTCTCTATTAAAAGTAGTCTTAAGGTAGAGTATAATAGTTACTTATCTTTTATTATACATACAATTAGTTTTATGTACTTATATATTTTTACGACTCACTGATCATTATGGAAAAACTCTTAGCCGAAATACAACACTGTACGCTTTGTGAAAAACAATTGCCACTTGGGCCTAGACCTATTGTAGCCGCACATTCCAAAAGTAAGATTCTTATTATAGGACAAGCACCGGGATCAGTAGTGCACAATACAGGAGTGCCTTGGGATGATAAAAGTGGAGAGAACTTAAGAAAATGGATGGGTATTGATGCTGCTATTTTTTATGATGCTGAAAAAATAGGGTTGATTCCTATGGGATTTTGCTATCCTGGTCGTGGTAAATCGGGTGATAACCCTCCTACAAAAGAGTGTGCCCCAAAATGGCATGCTCAACTTTTAGAACAAATAGAACAACCTGAACTTATACTACTGATAGGGAGGTATGCTCAAGACTATTATTTAGGTAAGCAATTAAAACGAACATTAACCGAAACGGTTAAGAACTATGATGCTTATCTACCTGATTATTTTGTATTACCCCATCCTTCGCCAAGAAATAATATTTGGCAAGCCAAAAATGAATGGTTCAAGATTGAAGTGCTTCCGGTATTACAATCAAAAGTGGCTGAATTACTTTTTTAGGAAACACTTTGCGATATAATATTCAGTTATTGAGTAATAAAAAAAGCCCTTGTACACTAGAGTTTACAAGGGCTTTTTTGCTTTTAATTCTACTACAAATGGTGTTCTCTAGGTCTATTTTGAATTATTATTTGTCCAATACTCCAAAGCATCAATTGCTCGGTACCATCCTTTGATATTTTTCTCAACTTCGGTTCTATCCTTTTTTGGGTTGAATGTCTTATCGGTTTTCCATATCTTTTCAATTTCTTCCGCATTCTTCCAATATCCAACTGCCAATCCAGCCAAAAATGCTGCTCCCATTGCAGTAGTCTCTATTATTTTTGGTCTTATGGTTATGGTGTTCAATACATCTGCTTGAAATTGCATTAACATATTGTTTATTGTAGCGCCACCATCTACTCTTAATTCTTTAATTGAAATACCGGCATCTGCTTCCATAGCTTTTAAAATATCCATAGTTTGAAAAGCAATAGACTCTAAAGAAGATCTGGCAATATGCGCATCAGTACTTCCCCTTGTTAATCCGAAAAGTGTTCCTTTAGCGTGCTGATTCCAATACGGCGCACCTAAACCTGCAAATGCTGGTACAAAATATACCCCCTCAGAACTCTCGATTGATGATGCCAAAGCTTCGACATCTGAAGAGTTTCGAATGATCTTTAGACTATCTCTTAGCCATTGTACAACTGCACCCGCAATAAAAACACTTCCTTCGAGCGCATAAGTGGTTTCTCCGTTGATTTTCCAGGCCACTGTTGTCAATAGATTATTTTTTGAAACAATGGGTTTTTTACCAATATTCATTAGCATAAAACAACCAGTCCCATAAGTATTTTTTACCATGCCTGGATTGGTGCACATTTGTCCAAATAATGCCGCTTGTTGATCACCTGCAATTCCTGCAATAGGAATTTTAGCATCATGAAACATTGAAGTCGTGTACCCGTATATTTCACTGGACTGTTTTACTTTTGGCAACATGCTTTTTGGAATTGTAAGTAATTCCAATAGCTCATCATCCCATTCCATTGAATTGATGTTAAATAGTAAGGTACGTGATGCATTCGTAACATCTGTAATATGTTGCTCACCTTTAGTAAAGTTCCAGACTAACCAAGTATCAATCGTACCCATAATTAAATCGCCAGATTCAGCTTTCGCTCTTGCGCCTTCAACGTTATCTAGAATCCATTTTACTTTGGTTCCTGAAAAATAGGAATCAATAACTAGACCTGTTTTACTTTTTATAAGTTCGCTTTTACCTTCTTTTTTAAGTTGGTCACAGTACTCTGATGTTCGCTTATCTTGCCATACAATCGCATTATAAACTGGCTTTCCTGTATTTTTATCCCAAACAACAACAGTTTCTCGTTGATTAGTAATACCAATAGCTGCAATATTTTTGGTTTCTAGACCTTTTGTAGCAATGGCTTCGGCTGCAATCCCTGCTTGTGTGGACCAGATCTCTTGTGGATCATGCTCCACCCAACCTGGTTTAGGAAAATGTTGCGTAAATTCTTTTTGTGCCATGGACACAATATTGCCTTTTTTATCGAATACAACGGCTCTAGAGCTTGTGGTGCCTTGGTCTAATGATAGGATGTATTTCCCCATAATTTTTTTATTTTCTCAAAGAGATACTTCAGGTTATTTTTTTATTTCAAAACATACTGCTCGGCAATCTCAATAAAATTTGAAATTTGTTGCCCTTGCCATTCGGCTGTTTCGTTTAATTCCTTGCGTAAAAGTTCGCCAACTATTGGAGCAATTTCAATAGCAGCTTTCGCGTCTAAAAATAATACACGAACACGCCTAGCTAAAACATCTTCGATAGTTCTTGCCATTTCATTTCTGACTGCAAAAACAACTTCAGCTTTCGTGAATTCCAACCGTGGGTGTAAGAGCTCCGCTAAAGTAGGGTCCTCTTTTTTAATTTTTTCAATCTCCTTGCTATCCGTTCCATAAATAGACAAATGACTAGAAGAATGGTCAACCGTTCCGTTAGCGCCATGGATTAACAAGTCTGCTGTTTTACATTGAGCATCGGGGATCTTATTTAACTGTATGATTTTATTGACAGTATCTTGAGCCATACGTCTGTACGTAGTCCATTTTCCTCCTGTAATCGTTATCAATTCTGAATCTGAAACAATAATCTTATGGCTACGCGAAATTTCTTTGGTTTTTTCAGATTTGTCTTTAGGAGCTGCTAACGGTCTTAATCCTGCAAAAATACTTAGGACATCATCTTTTGATACATTTTTGCTCAAATAGCGATTGGCTGTTTCTAATATGAAATCCACTTCACTATCCAATGCTTTGGGCTCTAAACTGTGGCTATTCAAAAGCGTATCTGTGGTACCAACCACCACTCTGTTGTGCCATGGTACAAGAAATAAAACGCGTCCATCATCGGTTTTAGGAATCATGATGGCATCATTTCCAGGTAAATATGACTTGTCAAAAACCAAATGAATACCTTGACTTGGCTGAATTCGATTTTTTGCCGAAGCGTCATCCATTTTTAATACCTCGTCTCCAAAAACACCAGTGGCATTGATAATAGCTTTAGCATTTAAGCTGTATTCTGAATTTGTCTCTACATCAATGGCTACAACACCATCTACAATACCCTTGTCGTTTTTTAGCAGATTTTTTACCTTAAAATGATTTAAAACAGTGGCTCCGTTTTCGATACAACTTTGCGCGATATTGACTGCCAATCTTGAATCATCAAATTGTCCATCATGATAAACAACACCACCTTTCAGTTTGTTTGTTTCTAGGGTTGATAATCGTGAAATCGTTTCTTTTTTCTTAATTCTAGTAGACTTTCCAAAGCTTAATTTTCCAGATAAAAAATCATATACTTTTAACCCTACAGCATAAAAGAAGTTATCCCACCAGCTATAGTTTGGAATAATAAATGACTGGTTACGGACTAGATGTGAAGCGTTTTTTAATAATAATCCTCTTTCATATAGTGCTTCACGGACTAAGTCTATATTGCCTTGTGCCAAATATCGAACTCCACCATGTACTAATTTTGTACTCCTGCTGGATGTGCCTTTAGCAAAATCAACCTGTTCTAATAGCAATGTCTTGTAGCCTCTAGTGGTACAATCTAAAGCCACTCCTAATCCCGTTGCGCCACCACCAATAATGATTACGTCCCAGTTTTCGGTAGTTTTTAATTTGTTAATTAGGTTTTTTCTTTCAAACATCATAGTTGCTTATTGTTTCGATTATCTTCATAAAGTTTCAAATATAGTGATTTTTTATTAAAACGAAACTATTGTTTCTAATTTAGTGCAAAACAAAATTTTAAAGTTCAGTACATTATTTCATAATTTGAAGGTCTCTAAACAAGAAAAAAGATAATTATTTTTAAGATGAAAAGCCTTTTAGCAAGGACTGAACAGTTTAAAATAGATTTGATTTTAAAGAGTTTTTGAAAGGATTTAAAGGGGTTGGCGCTTGTTTTTACTATAGATTTAGAGTATTAGTCGTCAAATACGGGAAGATTTTTTAGGAATCCATACTTTATATAGCGCAATAGTATCTACTGTCTCAAACATTAATTTTATGATGTGACTCTTGGGGTTCATGTTGCTTTTTTCATTTTGTTTCATTTTGTTATCTTTGTAAAGACATGAAAAGACATCAAGACATATTAAAGCGACTCGCTGTAGAAAAATATATAGACGTTTTAGATTTATGTGAAAGCTTAGATGTTTCTGCTGTAACTATAAGAAAAGACCTGAAGTTTTTAGAACAAAAAGGACTATTGTATAGAACTCATGGCGGTGCATCTTTAGAAAATCCATATATCAATGAACGGACACTAATCGATAAAGAAAAAATTTCGGTTGAACAGAAAAATGGTATAGCACAGATGGCAGCGAATTGTATTGTAGAAAATGATTCCATTATGATTGCTTCTGGAACGACAGTACAAGCACTCTCTAAACTGATTAAGGCAAAGAATAAATTAACGGTAATTACTTCTTCGCTTCCTGTAGTGTTAAATTTAATTAATGATAGTAATATTGAGATTTTACAACTTGGAGGGTATATAAGGCACAGTTCTGTTTCTGTAATTGGCAATCATGCTGAATACATATTAAAAAATGTGTCCTGTAGTAAGCTGTTTTTAAGTGTAGACGGAATCGATTTAGACTATGGACTCTCTACAACAAATTCGGAGGAGGCTGAATTAAATAAAAAAATGTTAAACGCAGCTCAAAAAGTAATTTTGCTTGCGGATTCTTCAAAATTTGGTAAAAAAAGTTTTGCAAGGATATGTGATTTATCGAAAGTTGACGAAATTATAACCGATAGTGGTATCTCTTCTACAGTAAAGGAGAAACTTGAGGAAAAAGAAATTAAAGTTATTATTGTTGAGAGCTGATATCGTGTATAATACCATTTTATGTTTTAATTGAGCAAATTCAAACATAAAATGGCATAACAAAAAAAGCTTCTCAAAAAAATGAGAAGCTTTTCGTTTTGTGCGGGTGGAGAGAATCGAACTCTCACGCCTTTCTGCTCTAACGTATATTAGTCACTATAACTATATTGAGTTTGAGACTTGACCCGTTATTCTTTAATTTCTTGTATTGGCAGTTCTGGTGATGGCACATGACCTTTCTCTATAAGCCCTATATAACTTAGTAAAGCGCCCCAATGATAATATTTGTCACTGTTTTCTATATCATCTCCCTGTCCTGTTTCTGAATTGTAGTTTTCATAGATATGATTTTCTTTCAGCCATGATTTTAACAATAATGTTTCCGATTTTTCCACAATATCTTTTCTTGCCTTTGGCAGTTCGTAGTTTCTAATTCCCAAATAGACGAGAAAATTCATAGGAGCCCATATTCTGCCTCTCCAATAATTATTGTCCTTAAAGGCAGTATCATTTCTTGCGATAGAGGGTAAAATGTACGCTCCCCAAAATTCTTGAGGATTGTAAAAATGCTCCGCTATCATGCGATTTGCCTGTGCATCATCTGGTACTTTAGCTAAAAGAGGATAAAATAGGGTAGGGCTAAGTCTATAGCTAAATTCACCTGTGGCCAAATCTTTATTGAGGTACAGACCAAATTCATCGTTCCATAATGTTTTTAGTTTGTTTCTATATTTTGATTCACGCACCTTTAGTTCTTCTGCAATATCAGACTTGCCTAATTCTTCTGCTATTTCGGCCAAACTTTGACAATCCAAAATGTAAAGACTCATTAGACCAACATCTGCCAATTGCATAATATGGTTTTCCGCATCAAAACTTGCATCATCGTACATTGGAGAATTGTCTAGACCTGACTCCCACAATGCCGCTTGTTTTTCACCGTTTTTTTGAGTCAACCATTCTGGATTATCCCCAGGATCGTAAGGATTGGATCCCCAGCAAAGATATCCATCAACATCTCTATTTTTTTCCCACCAACGATTCCAACTCAGCAATTCATTGAATACTTCATGCAATAGCCATTTTTCTTTATGCTGCTTATAGATCTGTTTTATAATGTAGGATCCCACAGGAGGTTGTGAACGATCCTTACTCTTGGTGAAACCACAACTCCAATTTGGAATAAAACCTCCCTCGGTAATGTCCTTCGTAATCGCAAGGGCATTAGAATATGCTAGTTCTTTATTGTCTAAAGAAAGCATATAGGCAGCAAAATAGGTATCCCAATCAAATAACACCCATCCACCCCAAGTGGTATTCCATATACGGCTTACTGGTGTAATGACCCTGTTATTGGTTGGTTCATAAATCAGATCCCATGCCAAGACGGACTGCGTGGAATTATACAATTCCGAAGATTCACCATAGTTTGTTTTTATCTCGGCAAAAGCTGTCCTTGATTCTTTCATTATCTTTTCGATGTCCTCGACACTTTTATCCTTATCAGTAGAAATTGCGATAGGTTGATCCAAGGACGTTAAAATGGTATCAGAATTGGCCTCCCATTGATGCCCTACTACATAAGCTGTAATGGTTTTTGAAGGGGTTTGTGCCGTAATATTATTTTCGATACTGACTACACCTTCTTTGTCCCATAACATTTTTGGATTGATGATCAACGAATCTCCATTAGTCGCCTTTATTGGAGTGACCAATACATAGAGCATATCATTTTTTGTTGCACTTTGGACTTGAACGGTAATATCTCGCCATTCCAATTTCAAGGAAGTATAGGAGCCATCATACGCATGGAAACCTGGAATAACACGCTCTACATTATCTCCTCGTCTTCCTATCAATGCTTCTTCCAAAATATCGCCAGACTTGTTATCTTTTAACTGTAAGTCAATCGCAAAGCTTTCGGGAAGCAATACGTGTGACAACACACTTCTGGTATTCCAAGTGTTCCATCCCTTTGCAAGTTTGGTGGTTAAATCAATCATTTCATTCCCTGTAGGCTCATTTTGCACTTCAGATTGTAATTCAGGTATTTTTTTAGGGGAATCTGCACAATTGAAAAACGGAAGAAATAAACATGCCGTTAAAATTTTTATTATCCTTTTGTTCATAGTATCGACTTTTGTAGTAATTCTGGGTTAAAGTCATAAGTGCGAAAAATTAATTTCGTTGACTTTTTGAGCAAATATATGTATTGGAGGCTTAAATCCAAATCTTTTTTGAGGTCTTCGATTTACTTTATCAGTTATTTCATCAATTATAGTACTTGTAAATAGTCGAAAGTCTGTTTTTTAAACTGAATTCGACATAAGCCTAATTCATTATTTTTTTAGTGGTAAATATATTTCCGCCTTCCAGTTAAGATCATCACCTCCAGAATGGGGGTCATTTAAAAAAACTTCCGTAGGCAAAATGTCTACTTTTATAGTATTCCTTTCAGCATAATCTATTAATGTATACCAACCTCTATCTGAAATACCATAGTGGCCATTGAATATCAACTTCAGTGCTTCTTTTTCATTGGTGCTTTTAACCTTTATTACGTCTGATTTAGGGTAATTATCTTCTTTTGATATTGGAAAACAAAAATCAAAAGTGATGCGATCTTCATTTAAGTTCCAATCTGTGATTTCCAAAAAAGGATCTCCATTAAGCATAAGTTCATTAGTTTTAATATATTTCATAATAACAGATGTATACTTCATCATTGCTTTTGCTTTTTCATGAAGTTTACAACTAGCTGTTATGTAAACCACATTTTTCTTAGGAAATATGGTTTTTTCTATTGATGAGACTTTATATTTTTTTTCATGAATCTTCAACACTTCTTTAATATTTTTAACCATAAGAATACTTCGATCAACAAATGCGGTTTTAAGAAAAGGAACTCTTAGTTTTTGAAATAAACTATTTTCTTTATCCTTAAAAAAAGCAGTTACTTTCGTTATAGAATCAGATTTTTTTTGAATACACCAATCTATTTCAACAATGGAGTCAAAAACCTCTAGCTTATGAGACACTTCTGAAAAAGGTTTTTTAGCACGTATTGAGACCACTTTTTTAGATTTAGGTTCCCAATTGTTCCACCTCACCAAAGTATTGTAAACCACTCCTGGAGGATGATTTGTTTCAAAAGTTACTTTATAATCATAATCTTTTATGAAAAGATACCATAAAAGTGACATGGATACTACTGCTAAAAAACCAAATAAGAATACTTTCTTCATTTATAAATGTTTCATGTTTATTTTTTCGATTACAAATGAGCCTAGTTTTCTTCCTTGTTTAAGCCCTTCGTCTATTGCTGCTCTATAATGAATACCTCCATATAACCTACTTATTGCAGCTTCATCGGCTGCATTGTTAAATGATGTAAAGGTTCTAAGTGGCAGTCCATAAGGAGTTTCTGTGTCGTCTATAAAAATAAAATTGTCTCCAAAAATAGAGGTCAAAATAGTTGATGCTGACCCTGAAACAACGGAGTGACCGCTAGTATATTCAGGAAATGGTGGTGTTTGTAAAATAGGCATCCATTTTTCATCAATAAATTGATTTATTAGCGTCTCTGGTCGTATAAGGTTACTTCTGTATTTTTCGTCCCAGCAACTTATAAAAGCTTCAAAAATCCCTATGGATGTTTTTGTATAGGTATAAACAGCTTCTTCAAAACTGAAATTATTTTTTTTGCATGCAATTTTAGTAATGCCGATCCAATGTGCGCCAGGGGTTATTTTTTTTTTTGCAAACATTAAATGACCTCTAGTAACGGAAACATACGGATTGCAATCCCAGAATTGTGCGATTTCAATCTCTTCACTTCCATCACCACGTTTAGTAATATCTTGAGTTACAGTGTAAACGTCTATAAGTTCTTTATAAAAATCGGAATCCTTTTCCATCGAAAATTTTGGTGGTGGTATTGGTTTAAATTGTGAAGCAGAATCTAAAACCATAGTCCTAATTTTTTTCCAATGTGGTTCAATCCCATCCATATATGCAGGAGGTGTCGGTTGCCATCGAGACGGGTCATCAGTTTCTATAGTATACTTAGGCATGGTTCTCGTTTGGCTATAATTATCTTTATTCATCCATCCCTTAATATGATTTGCAACTTTTAGCCCATAAGCTTCAGATGCTCTAAACTCTACTTCATTCTGATCTCTCCATAAATCATATATGCTATCTCTAAAGTGTATTACTTTATCTTCAGAGAATACTAGTTCCTTGCTTAATTCCATGTGAGCGACTAAAGCTGATACATTAAAATTAACGGCATCATTATCGGCCTTAGGAATAGCCTTTAAATCCTTTAATTGTCCAGCTAATGGTTTATAAATTGTACTATTTTGAGATAGGATCTCAAAAGCTGCAATATTAGGATATACATAAATTCTGCTGGCTACTGGTGGCGAAAAAATATCATGTACCATGATTTGGGTCACCATATCTATCGTACTGTAAAGATCATTGGAAGTCACTATTATAGGGTCTTTTTTAGGAGTACACCCTTGTAATATTACACATCCAAAAATGATTATAAAGACATTATTTAACTTGATATATTTGAACATTATCGTTATTAATTAGAGCGATTAAGTATATATTGTTATTGACGGTTATTGTTCTTAATTTAGAAACTGCCTTGTTGAAAAAATCTAGTCCAATAGCATTCCCTAACTTTATATTGTTTTGGTCTAAAATAAGTGCTCCTGAAAAACTATCAAACCGACCATGATAAGGCTTAATACCAAAATAATTTCCTGCACATAAAACAGTTTCGTTTCCGCCGATGTTTATTTTAGTAAAACAATTAATTGGAGCTACTTGCAATTGATTTTGAAACGCTTCAAAAACAAATTTACCATTTTCATTTTTCAATATACCAGAAGCTAAAGTATGTACTTTAAAAACTTTTGCCTTGCTTAGAATCGTATCATCAAAAACGTTATTAATTGGTAATCCAGCAAAACTTTTATATGTGGTAAACTTTTTTTTAGTGAGACTTATAAGTTGAGCACTTAATTCATCTAAGTCTTCTATAGGATAGTATTTTTCTTTTTTCTCAACAGCAATAATAGTTTCTGTTTTGCCATTGTTATCAAAATCTGAATAATACATTAATAAGGGATACTCTTGAGTTGCAGTAAACTTAGTATTTGTACCCCAATTTCCAAGAAGATAATCTAAGTCACCATCTTTATCGATATCAAAAGGTATAATAGCACGCCATAAACCGTTTAAGGGTTTGGAAAGATATTTTTCTGATACATCAACAAAATCGCCATTGTTATTTTGTAAAAATAGAGGAGACATCCATTCTCCAACAAGTATTAAATCTGGTTTTTTATCGCTATTAAAATCTGTGACGGAAACATCTCTTATCATGCCTATATTTCCTAAGGTTCTTTTTACAAAAACTCCCTTTTTGTTTTCTAATATATAGCTTTCAGGAATATTACCAAAATCATTTGGCATCGTTGCATTACCGATGAATACATCTTGGTCACCGTCTAAATCAAAATCAAAATGTTTTACAATAGCTGTATCTTCGTAACCTTCGGGCATCTCAAATTCTTTGATACCATCACTAGTAATTTTAAATAAATTATTTTGAAGTGCCGCAGATTTGCCAAAAAACTCACCACCTCCTGAACCAATAAACAATTCATTTTTGTTATCGTTGTCAAAATCAGCAATGGTTGCACTGCCTTCCTCTATTATAGCCTTATTTTTAAAAATTGAATCTTCTAATTTTATAAATCCAGATTCGCTTTGAAGATAGATCTCAGATTTTTTATGCTTTCCATTGCCAAAAAAAACATCTTCTTTCCCATCATTATTTAAGTCACCAACAGCAATAGCTGGACCTCTATCTGAAATTTGATAAGGGATAAGTTTATGCCGGTTTGAGTCGATGTAGTTGTTCTCTGAATGGGTGTACTGAATCCCTAAATTATCTTTAGTTTTATAAAATATGCTATCCTTTTTTGAATGTAAAAAGGTATAATTGAACTCTTTTTCTTTTGGATTAACGGAGACTGTTAAAGTTTGATTAACAGGGACATCTTTTAATATTTGAAATGTTTTGTTGGGCCAAATAACCTTAATAGAATCTATTTTTTGTAGGGTATCTAATCCAAAATGGAGTAGGGGTTGGCAAGATGATTGAAAACCTCTTTGAGTAAATAATTCTTTATATTGAATGTTCTTATTTTGATATAAAAAGACCTTGGTTCCTATGCCAAAATAATTTTTTTGAAGGTAATTAAATTTTAATTGGATATAATTTTTTGTTGCATTTGTATTATTTATGTAAATACTGGCAGGAGCATTTATGTTATTCGTTACAACATCTAAATCACCATCGTTATCTAAATCAGCATATGCAGAACCATTGGAATAGGTAGCGTTCTGTTCCACCCATTTATCGGTTGTATTTTCAAACTTCAAATCTTCATTGCCTTGAAAAAAGATGTTTTTCAACTTTCCATCTGGCATATAATTTAAAGCCTCTTTATCAATCAAATTAGTAGTTTCTATTTTTTTCTTAACTTGATCGTTGGAAATGTATTTTATATAATCTAAATCGTTTGGCCTTTTTGGAATACCATTGGCAATAAAGACATCTTGTTTTGTATCTTGATTATAATCTGCAATTAAGGCACTCCAGCTCCAATCTGTAGCAGCAATAGTACTTAGGAAAGCTGTTTCCGTAAAATGACTTGCTGCTTGGTTGATTTGAACCATATTTCTAGCATACTGATGATGATACCCATATTGTTTAGTGCGTAAATTTTGAATTTGAATATTACCATCTCCAACAGAAGATTTTAATACTTTTTCTTCTTCTGGCAACATATCTAAAGTGATCAAATCGGTAAACCCATCGTTATTAATATCGGCGGCATCATTACCCATCGAAAATTTACTGGTATGTCCAAAATGCACTTTTAAACTTTCAGTAAATGTACCATCTCCATTATTTAAATAATAGTAGTCATCTTCATGAAAGTCATTACTCACATAAATATCTGGATATCCATCATTATTAAAATCAGAAATAGCCAGACCAAGTCCATAGCCGCTTGCGCTGCCATAAATACCCGCACTTTCACTTACATCTATAAATTTGTTATTGTCATTTCTAAAGAGCTTATCTCCACTTTGGTAATTTCTCTTGTTTCTAATACTAGCTTTACCAAATGACTCCTCAGTATGTATAGCATGATTAAGTAAATACATATCTAAATCACCATCTAAATCATAATCAAAAAAAGAGACAGATGAACTATAATTATCGATATCTAAACCATACGCATGTGCCTGTTCTGTAAATGTTAGATCACCATTGTTGATAAACAATTCATTTTGACCTACAAAACCATTGGTCCCTGTTACGGCGCAAACATAGATGTCTAATAAACCATCGCCATTCACATCTGCCATAGCCACGCCAGTATTCCAATCACTAGAACTATCGACATTAGCTTTAGCTGTTATGTCTTCAAATTTTAGATTTCCTTTATTTAGATATAACTTGTTTTGCTGTTGATTAGATGTGAAATAGATATCTGGAAGGTTATCGTTATTAATATCTCCTATTGCCACGCCTCCACCATTATAATAATAAAGATAGTCTAGGATAGTCTGACCTAATGTATCTTTTAAGGTATTATTAAAATAAATTTCTGAATCTTTAGCTTGTAAAATAGTAAATAGCTTGTCAGGCTTTTTAGTACAACCAATCAACAGCAAAAGGATACTAATATGTAACGTATATTTAATCATTGTTTATCTGGAATATCTTTGGCTTTTTATTATTAACACCTACTAATATGAATGTTTTATCTGTATTTTTTAAAGTTGAAATATTTTTAACTTCACCCTGTACGAAAAAACCTGATTTTGAATAGTCTACCCAGCTAAATTCTCCTTTTCCATCTCCTAAAAGTAAACTACCGTCATTTGCATCTAATCGTCCATATTGCGGTTTGAAACTGTATTCATTTCCTCCTAACAAAATATCTAAGTTTCCGTCAGTGTTTATATCTATGACGGAAATGGCATTGACACTTGAAAATTGAACTTGATTGGGTAATGGTATCATCTTAAAATCACCTTCTTTTGTGTTTAGCAAAACAACGGACTGAGATATCGTAACTTCTCTAACTATAGATTGCGCAATAACTTCTTCAGAAAAAAGCTCTTGAATAGATTTAGTAGCATAATCTGAGAACTTTAAATTTTTCTTTTTTAAAGATACTATTTGAGACGTAAGTTCATTTTTAGTTAGTACAGGAATATCTTTTGTGCCTATGGTTTCTGTAACAATTTGCTCTATAGTTCCATTGTTATCAAAATCATTAATGTATATTTTAATAGGTTTTTCTTGCGTAGGTTTATAGGGTATGTTTAAACCACTATTTCCGACTATTAAATCTGGTAGCCCATCGTTATTTAAATCTGCAACCTCAATAGTGTTCCACCAGCCTTGTACAGTACTTAAATTAGAGTCATAATGAATTAGTTGCTTCCCTGTATTTTTAAATATTGTTGGAGTTCCCCAATCCGTAACAATAATTAAATCCTTTTTTCCATCATCATTAAAATCGTGCCATTTTGCATCTGTAACCATTCCTATATTTTTCAACGCATAGGCTTTACTATTGGTGATATTTCTAAAATTACCTTTCCCATCATTTTCCAACAATTGATGTTTTGCATTAATACCATACACTGCTGGCATGCTTCTACTTCCAACAAATACATCTACATCACCATCATCATCAAAATCAAACGGTGCTATTATAGCGGTATTATTAAACGTTGAAGGAATTGGTTCTTGTCGTTTCGAGAACGTCCCAGTGCCATCGTTTATATATAATCTTGTTTTATACTGTTTCTCATCTTCTATTTCGTTACCACCAGAACCGATCATAAGGTCAATATCTCCATCATTGTCAGCATCAAAAAATGCCGATGCGGTATCTTCTAAATTAGTGTCTTGACTAAAATTTTGGCTTTTATTAAGCTTAAATTTGCCTGAGGTTGTTTGAAAGTAAAGTTTTGCAACCTGTCCTTTAGCACCACCTATAAAAACATCTTCAAGCCCATCATTATTGATATCACTAACAGCTATAGTTGGCCCTTCTTTTGAAGTCATTTGTTGTATTAGGCCTTCATAATTAAAATCTACATGATTGTTTTCTTTATGTAGGTCAAAAGAAGAACCTGTTAATTCTGAAAAATAAGGAGCTTGTTTCTTAGAAATCAAAGATTTTTTTAATGCATCTTCTTGCTTAAGAATATATTGTTTGTTTGGTGTGATCTCCTTTACAGTTTGCGATGTGCCATCTGACCATAAAACAGTAAGTGAGTCAATTTTTTTGTTGCCAATTCCAATGGTTTGAATATAATCCATAGAGGATTGAAATCCTCTTGAAGGAATAACTTCTTGTAGAATAATTTCATTATTTGTATAAAGTTTGATTGTACTTCCAATACCAAAAATATTAGTTTGATTACCTTTCAACTTTATCTTTATATACTTGTTTTTTGTAAGTAAGTTTGTATTGTTTCTATACACTAAAGCATGTTGATTTACATTGTTGATTACTAAATCTAAATCACCATAAGCAGCACCGTTAGAAAACGTGAGTTTATTGAATCCCCAAGAAGATGTTTCGTTACTGAATGTAAGGTTTCCGGAGTTTTTGAATGCGTAGTTACTGATAGCTGTACTTGGCATTTTGTTTATAATATTCTCAACTTCCTCCTTTTTACCCGTGATCACCATATTTTGAATAATCTCATCTGCAAAAAAATTCATAAAATCTAGGTTGGTTAAATCGCGATAGATACCATTACAAACAAATATGTCTTTATACCCATCATTATCCATATCAAACATTAGTGCTCCCCAACTCCAATCTGTTTTTGAAACACCACTAAAACTTGCAATTTCATTTAACTTATTAGTACCACTATTAAGCTGTAATGTGTTTTGCATGTATTGATGATAAAAATCTAAATTTTGTTTTCTTCGATATAGATCATAATTTTCAAACTGAGTGGTTTCTTTTAAGCGTTTATTTTTTTCTGGAAGCATATCCGTAACATAAACATCTGGTTTTCCATCATTATTAATGTCTGCCATATCGGCTCCCATTGAAAAATGGCTGGTATGTTTCATCCACTCTTTAATAGATTCTTTATAAGTACCGTCTTGATTATTAATATAGAGGTAGTCTCGTTCATAAAAATCATTCGAGACATAAATATCTGGGTAATTATCATTATTAATGTCTCCAACCGTTACACCAAGGCCAAAACCGATTAAACTACCAAAAATTCCAGCTTCTTCACTCACATCCACAAATTTTCCATTGTCATTACGGAAAAGCTTATCTCCGCCGCCCTTAAGTAATTCTGGCACATCCCAATCTTCATCACGTAATTCTCTTTTATTAGAATAATTTAATAAGTTAGCTGGAATAAAACTATTATTGAGTATATAAGCATCTAAATCGCCGTCCTTATCATAATCAAAAAAAGCTGCATGAGTAGTTAATCCAGTTTCAGCTAGATTATATTCTTTAGCTTTTTCAGTAAAAGTCAAGTCGCCATTATTAATGAATAATTCATTTTTTAAATTATTTCCTTTAACGTTTCCGGCGTTACAGACGTAGATGTCTAATAAACCATCGGTATTGATATCTACCATAACAACTCCTGTAGACCAAGTGTTTTTACCTTCAATATGTGCAGATTCTGAAATATCTTGAAATTTTAAATTTCCTTTGTTAAGAAATAATTTGTTTTTGGATTGATTGGCAGTAAAATAAATATCTGGTAAACCATCATTATTGATATCACCTATGGCAACACCGCCACCATTATAAAAATTTCGATAGGTGAAAATATTGAAGTCTTTTTGATTCTCTATTGAATTCATAAACGCTATGCCTGTAGTATTAGGGTCTAGGTTTGTAAATAATAAATCTAACTTATTGTTAGTAGGTGTTTCTTTATTGCATGAAAAAAAGCATAGGCATAAAAAAAAGAAAATAATCTTTTTCCAAATCATTATAAATTGATGTTTAGTAAGCATAAAAAGATGGTGTCATCAGAAACAATTAAAATTCGAATACATGTTAAAGTAAAAAAGGGGGGTATATACCCCCCTTTTTTTTACTCTGAGAACAGAGGTTAAACTAATTTAAAATAACCTTAATACCCAGGGTTTTGTACTAAATTTGGATTAGTACTTAACGCTGGAGCTGGTATTGGATATATTAATCTTGTTCTATCTGATGTGTTAGATTTTTGTTGCACTGGATCTAGGAATGTTCCAAAACGAATTTGGTCATTACGTCTCCATCCTTCCCAATACAACTCTCTAGAACGTTCATCTAAAATATCATCTAATGAAGTTCCTGTATAAACAGCATCAACACCCCTTGCAGCTCTTAACGTAGTTAATGGTGCTGTAGGATCACCGCCCATTCTTGCCATGGCTTCCGCTTTCATTAAATATACATCTGCAAGTCTAAAAAATACGTAATCATTTGCTGGTCTCTCAAAATTAGTCAAATCAGGCACGTATTTTACCACACGAATTCCTTTCGAATCCGCTGAGTTTGCGATGTCAAAATCTCTAGTAAAATTCATTAAGTCACCTGGCCTATCAAAAAGATTATTACCATCTTGATCAAGTTGCTGTCCAATTAAAAATCCTACATTCAATCCAGTTACATCTGTAACACCCGTGTAGCTTCCACCTATTCTTGGATCCGTACTATCAAATTTATCATATAAATCTGTTAAAGTGACAAACCCATTCCAACCGCCAGGATTATGATTTTCATTTAAGGTCATATAATGCATTCTTCTCAACTCACCTCCGGTGGTATTATCATTTTCCGAAACAAATATATTTTCGGTAGCTATGTCTGTATTATTTGCTGCAAAACTATCAAAGTAATTGGCTTGCAATGTAAAAGGTCCGCCTATAACGATATCACAGTAGTCAATTGCTTTCTGCATATCAGCACTGTCAAAAGTATATGGTCCTACCTGAGGTGTTCCATCTTCATCTGTAGCTTTGTAAACGGCTTTATTTAAATACAACTTAGCCAATAATGTTGCTGCAACATATTGATTTACAGTATTATTTGCTGAAGAATTTGGCAAATCAGCAAATACATCTTCTAATTGAGAAATAGCTAAATCTATTGCTTCTGCTCTTTTTAGAACAATAGGAAGGTCTGCATAGCTAGAACCTGGTTCTCTATACGGTACTTGTCCCCATAAATCGATGTTATAGAACATATAAAAACTAGAATAAAATGTAGCTACAGCTTTTTGTTCAGTTGTGGGATCATTTGATAATGCATCAATTGCAGCAAATAACCCTCCCAAGTTTTGATCCCAAGAACCTATAATTACAGAATGTGAAGAATTCCATTCATGTAAATGAAGGTCTCTCCATATACCACCATCATCCCAATTGGGTCCTCTAGTAGGTCCTGCCATTTCATCAGTAGGGTGTTCTAACAAAGCAAATTGAAAACTACTTGAATTCTGGAATGCCCTTAGTTGAGTGTAAGCAGCTGATAGTTGTCCTGTAACTACTGTTTGACTACTTAGACCACTTTCTTCAAAAACTCCGTCTAAATCTTCCTCTAAATCGGTACACGAAAAGAGGAATAAGGTACTAATTGTAAAAACTATATATTTTTTCATAATCATTATTTTTAGAAATTTAAATTTAATCCGAATGAGAATGAGCGCGATCTTGGGTATCCTGAATATTCAATACCAAAAGAAGGAACTCCTCTTAATTGCTTATTTGCATTTACTTCAGGATCAAAACCACTATAAGGTGTGATTATAAACAAGTTTTGACCTGTTATAAAAAAACGAGCGTTGCTTAAATATTTACCAACCTTACCTAGCTTTTCAGTATTTATTGTATAGCCAATAGTTGCATTTGAAAGCCTAAAGAAATCTCCAGACTCTAAGAATCTTGTTGAAATAGTTGGGCTTGAACCAGGGTCTTCTCCATTACCAGGAATATTAGTAGTAACATTTCCCCCACTATTAAAAGCAGAAGCATTAAATAATGCATTGGCCGTATTGTTATATATTTCATGACCATAGGCCCCGTAACCATTTAGAGATAGATCCCAGTCTTTATAATTTGCTCTTATAAATAATCCAATATTAAGATCTGGATTAGGATCACCAACAAATTGTCTATCACTCACACCCCCAGGTTGATCGAAATTAGTATTTACTACACCATCTCCATTGGTGTCCGCATAAATAGGTGCACCACTAGTAGAGTCAAATCCTTCGAATACAGGAAGATAAAACGCATATAGCGGTTGATCATCAAACAATAATTGTAAAGTCTGACCTGAAAGCCCTTGACCATTTACAGCTCCTGTTAGGGTTCCAGAATTAGCAAAAGCTTCTTTACCATTAATTTCATTCTTTAGGAAAGAAACATTACCACCAATTTCAAGTGTAAAATCATCGTTTTCAATGACTTGGTAATTTAATCCAACTTCAACTCCTGAATTTATAATCTCATCGCTAAAGTTTGCCCAAGAGAAAGATCCAACGGGACCAGGTTGTGCAACTGATAACCTAAATAATAAGTCATCTGTATTCTTTCTAAAATAATCTATATTACCTGAAAATCGACCATCATTAATTTCAAAATCTAAACCAAAGTTTAATTGCGTAGTGGTTTCCCATTTCAAATCAGGGTTTCCAATATTTAAACGTGTAACACCACCGCCATCTAAAGGAGCAAAAACTTCTCTTGACGCTTCTGCATTAAACTGTTGATTACCAGTTTGACCCCATCCAGCTCTAAGTTTCAATTCACTAATCGCTTCTGGTAAAAATCCTTCTTCATGAACTTTCCATGCTGCAGCAAAAGCTGGGAAATAACCATACTTATTATTCGTACCAAATCTACTAGAGCCATCAGCTCTTACCGTTGCCGTTAGAATGTATTTGTTTTTGATGTTAAATATTCCACGGGCAAAAAATGACTGTAATGAAATGGGTACAAATCCTACTTGGTTTGTTGCCGCAGTACCAGCTGCCGCTATAGGTGAAGGTGGAATATAAGAAGCAGATGAATAATCAAGTCTTTCAACTGTATTTCCAGCATAAATATTATCTAAATAAATTGATTGATCATCAAAATCAAAATCCCGTATCGTAAGATTTTCTCCACTCCCAGTATATTCTTCATAAGAGTGTCCAACAACCGCATTTATTTTAAAATTATCACTAATTTCCTTATCAAAACTCAGCGTATTAGAAAACAATTGATTTGTAAATCTATTGTTTTGAATATTTGCATATCCTCTGTCTAGACTAGTAGGTGATACAAACAGTCTTGAAATAGCGATACCTCTTCTTGTATTTGTTCTGTCAAAACCATACGTAAATTGATATTTTAAGTAATTCGTGAAATTAATAGTAGCTTTAACATTTCCAAATAATTTTGTGGTTTCTGTATCATCACTGAAATAGTCTAAAAGTGCTACCGGATTTCTCTCATTATTTGATTGTTGATTATATGTTCCATCTGGATTGGTAAAAGACCGAGTTGGATTCCATCTTAATGCAGATAATAATAAATCTCCATTTGCTCCACTAGTTTCAGATAAAGCTGTTGCCTCACTTTCAATTTGTGAAGCCGTTATATTTGCAGATATTTCTAGAATATCGTCAAAAAAGTCTTGAGATACACTCGTATTTAATGTGTATTTATCTAAATCTGTATTTTTAATAATACCTTCCTGATTAAGAACTCCTAAAGACACTCGATATTTACCTTTGTCTGACCCACCAGCATAAGATAAATTATGTTCAGTAGTAATAGCAGTTCGTAGAATTGCATCAAAAGCATTTACATCTGAGCCTTCATTCGCAGCTGGATTACCAGCAGCAAACTCTGAAGCACTTAAAAGATCATAGTCATTTGCTACCGATGCAGTGGTGGTTGTAAAAGAATAGTTAAGTTTAGGATCTCCTCTTTTACCTGATTTAGTCGTAACTATTATTACTCCATTCGCTGCACGTGAACCGTATATAGCTGTTGAAGAAGCATCTTTAAGTATCGAGATCGACTCAATATCATTAGAGTTAATAAAGTTTAATGGGTTTTTTGCACTACTTCCCCCAAGAAAAGTACCTGTACTAGCACCCGGAGAATTACTACCATCATTAAAAGGTACTCCATCAATAACATATAGTGGATTGTTACCAGATCTTACAGAAGAAGAACCTCGAATTCTTATGGTAGCACCAGCTCCTGGCTCTCCACTAGAGGTAGTAACTTGAACACCTGCAGATCTACCTTGTAGTAATTGCTCTGGTGAGGTAACTACACCCTTGTTAAAACCTTCAGCGCTAACAACAACAACAGCACCAGTAGCATCTTTCTTAGAAGCAGTACCATAACCTATAACAACAACTTCACCAAGGCTTGATGCATCTTCTTCCAATGCTATGTTTAAATTGCTTTGCCCATTAACGGGTACTTCTTTGATTGCAAAACCGATATAAGAAACCACTAAGATTGGGTTGTCTCCATTAACCGTAATGGAAAAATTTCCATCAAAATCTGTGATTACTCCATTCGTCGTATCTTTTTCAAGAATACTAGCTCCTGGAAGTGGCTGACCTGATGCATCAACTACAGTACCATTTATTTCTGACTGTTGGTTGTTTACGGTTTCACTTGAATTAGTATCTCTTTTGTTTTCATTAGCGTATGAATTGTTTGGTGTTATACCAAATACAGTCGTACATAATAAGAATATAAAAGTTCTCATAATCATGACTAGCGCCCGTTTTCCCAGAAGGGGACGAACTTTTTTTAATTTAAATTTCATAAATTTAGATTGTGTTAATTAGACATTCAGTTTAGTTATTTGCACTCTAGAGGAACGAAGTTGATTCACCGGAAAATGTTTGTCTTCGCTCCTTCTTTCTTTATTTCAATATACTGGTTTTATTGATGATTTCATAGTCTGTTATAATTTCAAAATCTGTACTCTATATTTTGCGCTTTACCCAATACACCATTACATCTTTATATATTTAAGTAAAGTGTCCAAAAGTTGTTACAAAACTGATTTACTAAACCACCAATTTTTTATCAATTTTTTTAATATTTCAATAAAATACAGATGGTAAATATATGATATTTGTTTTAAATTCATAAATTTGGAAGAATATTTTTAGTATGTAAGTTAAAATTTGTGATTTATTATGACAAAAACCTAACGTTTTAAAAACATTTTAGATTTAATTCACCAGTTAAAAAAAGGAATAAAGATGTTTGTATTTGTAGAAAGACCGTTTCTTTCTCTCTCTTGTAGACAGGCTTTAGGTTTTGATTTCTATGCAAAATAAGAAAACGCATGTTTTTTCCTGCTTTTCGTTCTATGGACTGTAATAACAAATAGTTTATAAGAACAAATAGATTTGCGACTTCATCGCATTTTCCGAAGTGCCCAAAAAAGTTTTGATTTGCAAGTTTTGTTTTAGGGCTTTGAAAAAGAGTTCAATATACCAACGTTTCTTATACAGGTCGGTAATGGTTGGGGTACTCCATTGCAGTTGATTGGTAAGATAGTGTTTTTAGGAAAGGCCAATTATAGCAAGCCATAAAGGTCATGTAGCTTAGCTGGGTAGTATTATCCTTCCAGTTAGTAGTATACAAGACGTTGGCATCACAAAAAGGTATGGTCTATTATATGGCCCCAAATAAAAAAGCTGAATCTTTCGATTCAGCTTTTTTTGTTGTGCGGGCGGAGAGACTCGAACTCTCACACCTTGCGGCACTAGATCCTAAGTCTGGTATAT
>CALFCI010000032.1 GCA_937951135.1 uncultured Aquimarina sp.
GGCAAAGGCAAGTGCTTTTCTTGTCATAAAACGAATCGAAAATCTATAGGCCCAAGTATTACTGAAATCATAAAGGTGTATACAGAAAAAGATGGGGACCTCATCGCATTTCTAAAACAAGAACAAGATCCCATTGTCGACCCTGAAAACTATGCCGTAATGAAAAGTAACTTTTCACTTTTAAAAACGTTTTCAGACCAAGAACTAACAGCTTTAGTAACTTATATGCAACAAATCTCGAAAAACTAATACCTATGACGCTATTACTTATATATGTTTTTATTTCAATATTCTTTTCTTTTCTCTGTTCTATATTAGAAGCAGTATTACTATCCATTACTTCCACATTTATTACCGTAAAAAAGAAAGAAGGAAAAGCGTATGCTTCAACCTTAGAAGACTTAAAAAAAGATGTAGACCGTCCACTAATTGCTATTTTAACTGTAAACACTATTGCACATACGGTAGGCGCAATTTTAGTAGGTGTACAAGCAGAAAGCTTGCCGTACAAATTCGAATTCTTAGGCATAAATATAGTAGGTATTGTCTCTGCAATTATGACTATTTTGATCTTAGTTGTTTCAGAAATTATTCCAAAAACAATTGGAGCGACCTACTGGAAAAACTTAGGTAATTTTACAGCAAAATCGTTACAAATAATGGTCGCTGCGCTAAAATACACGGGGCTACTATGGGTACTCACCTTAACTACAAAACTTATTGGTAAAAAAGGACATCATGGTAGTGTACTTAGTCGAGAGGATTTTACTGTAATGGCAGACATTGCGCATGAAAAAGGCGTGTTTAAAGAATCTGAATCGGTATTGATTAAAAATTTAATCAATTTCAAATCAATAGCGGTCAAAGATGTTATGACCCCTAGAACAGTCCTTAAAATAGCCAATGAAACGCTTTCAACACAAACATTTTTTAATGAAAATCAAGAGCTACGTTTTTCTAGAATTCCTGTATTCAAAGACAATCCAGATATCATAACGGGAATGATCTTAAAAGCTGATATTTACAAGTCGGTAGCTAATAATAAAGGAGATACGCTATTATCTGATATTAAACGTTCTATATTATATGTAGATCGAAACCTGCCCATCCCTGAACTCTTTGATAATTTAATCGCAAGTAAAGCACATATAGCACTTGTTGTAGATGAATATGGTTCTTTAAGTGGATTGGTTACTATGGAAGATGTAATCGAAACCTTATTAGGTCTAGAAATCATGGATGAAAGTGATACTGAAACGAACATGCAAGACCTTGCTCGAAAAAAATGGAAGAAAAGAGCACAGCAAATGGGCATTCAAAATACAGAAAACTTGTAATGATACTGAAAGCATATCAAAAATGATGGTAATTCCTCATTTAGTATAAAAACAATACTATGGAAAAAGCATACATAACCACCCCATTAGGTACCGCCGTACTTTGCGGAGACAAACATGGCATTGCTAGTATTACTATAGTAACAGATACTGAAAAACCGAACCATCCCACTCTCATTCCTACTTGCTTACAAACTGCGGTAACACAATTACAAGAATATTTTGAAGGAAAGCGCACCCATTTTGAACTTACCTTAAATCCTAAAGGAACTGATTTTCAAAAAAAAGTATGGAATACTTTAAATACAATTCCTTTTGGAAAGACAGTTTCTTATTTAGATATCGCTAAAACATTAGGACACCCTAAAGTAATTCGTGCAGCCGCTTCTGCCAATGGAAAAAACCCATTATGGATTATTGTCCCTTGCCATCGTGTTATTGGTAGTGATGGATCATTAACTGGATATGCCGGAGGGCTATGGCGAAAAAAATGGCTTTTAGCTCATGAACAACATTTAAAACAATACTCTCTATTTTAATCCAAATCCTTCACTAGCAATCTAAAGCACCTATATATGGGATAATCCATACTTCAGACGACTAATTATAAAAAATAACATAACTTTAAGGGAATTCATATTTAAAATTTATAAAAAAGCAATAGCTTTACAATTTAATTTCATATATTCTATATGATTTCTTTTGCGCTTACAAACCTATTATACCATTTTATGTTTGAATTTGCTCAAAAGAAAAATGATGAGTTTTGGATGTATATGAAATATAAAATGGTATTAAATCATAAAATTAACAATGAGGTTCCTTAAAAAATGCTTGAAAGTATTTAGCATATCCATAGCGATTTGTATTGCACTGCTATATATATTTGATTATGACTACATTTTAAAAGGTGTACGTGTAGTATATGGAACAGGACATACTACAGCGTATATTGATGATTATCCTCATTTTGATAACCGTACCATATCCAAAGGAGATACCAGCATCCCTTGGGCATTACATCAACACTATAATACTACCAAAAGCACGACACGCCTAGATTCCGTTAACATAAAACTGGGAACTGTCGCTTACCTTATCATTAAAAATGATAGCATTTGGTATGAACACTATGCCGAAGGCTACGACAAACATTCCAAAACGAATTCTTTTTCTATGGCAAAAAGTATTGTGACAATGATGCTTGGTAAAGCTATTATGCAAGGGCATATTAAAAGTTTAGACCAGCCTATTGGAGACTTCATACCTGAGTTTTCAAAAGGTCTAGCTGCAAAAGCTACTATAGGTGATTTATCTTCTATGTCATCAGGACTCAATTGGGATGAACAATACTACAGTCCTTTCTCAATCACTGCGAAAACGTATTATGACACTAACATACGAGAGGTAATCACAGGTTTAGAAGTTACAGAATCACCAGGGCAAAAATTCAAATATTTAAGTGGTAGCACACAATTATTAGCCATGGTCATTGAAAAAGCTACTAAAACAACACTAAGCAACTATCTACAAACACAGTTTTGGCAGCCTATGGGCATGGAAGAAGATGCTTTATGGGAATTAGACAGTGAAGATAGTGGTATGGAAAAGGCATATTGCTGTATTGCTAGTAATGCTAGAGATTTTGCGCGATTTGGATCCTTAATAAATCACAAAGGACAATTTACAGGAAAACAAATACTACCCGAAAGCTTTGTGAAAAAAGCAACTCAACCACGGTTTCAAAAAAGCCCTATGTACGGTTATGGATTTTGGTTGTCCAATCATCTGGATAAGAAAAGCTATGTAATGCGAGGCATTTTAGGACAATATGTTATTGGTATTCCAGAAGATAATTTGATTATTGTACGATTAGGACATCAAAGAGGAGATTTTTTAAACGACAATGATTTTACTCATGATTTTTATATCTACCTTGAAGAAGCGTATAAAATGCTAGACAATGCTACATCGAATTAACCTAGAACACATCCTGTTTCTAGATATAGAAACGGTTCCAGAACAAGAACATTTTATAGCACTAAGCGAAACACAACAACACTTATGGGCCGATAAAACCAAATATCAGCGTAAAGAAGAGTTTACTCCAGAGGAGTTTTATGATCGTGCAGGAATCTGGGCTGAATTCGGTAAAATTGTGTGCATTTCTGTAGGCTTCTTTAACCATTCAGGAAAACGTTCTTTTCGAGTCACCTCATTTTTTGGAGATGAAAAAAAAATATTGCTAGATTTCAAAAACCTATTAGAAACACACTTCAACCGTCCACACCATTTATTATGTGGTCATAACGCTAAAGAGTTTGACTTTCCATACATTGCTAGGCGCATGATTATCCATAAGATCTCGTTACCACCTCAACTCGATTTATTTGGAAAAAAACCTTGGGAAGTACCACATCTCGACACCTTAGAGTTATGGAAATTTGGGGATTATAAACACTATACTTCTTTAAAACTATTAACCAACATCCTAGGTATCCCTTCCCCAAAAGATGATATTGATGGCAGTCAAGTACGAGGCGTGTTTTATGAAGATGGAGACCTAGATCGTATTGTGATCTATTGTGAAAAAGATACTATTGCAGTGGCACAAGTGATTTTACGCTTACGACAAGAAGAATTATTGCATGAAAATGAGATTGTTTCGGTGTAAGTAGTTGTTGGTTGATTGTTGTCTGTTGATCGTTTGTAAATAGTTCAAAAGTTTCTAAGCTTCAAAGACGACGCTTGCGCTGAGACTTACGCTACGCTAAGGCGGTAAGACAAAAGAAGATATCTATTTTTTGTCTTAGCGTAGCGTAAGTCTCCTTTTCTATCCGTCTTTTACTATCCTAAATGTACTTCGTAACACTTCAAATGCTCAATACCTCTATACATACGCTTCTAAAAAATCTAATATTCGCTGCTCATGATAGTATACATTGTTTGGCAAATAAAACCCTACATGCCCTCCATATTTTGGAATTTCTAAATGTAGATTACTATTATTTTTGGCCTCCACAACAGGATAGCATTTTGACCCTAAAAAAGAATCGTTCGCTGCATTTACAAGTAGTGTAGGCACTTCGATGCGAGTCAAAAACTGTTTGCTACTACACGCTTTATAATATGCCATAGCATCAGTATACCCATGTGCTTTACTAGTATACAAATCGTCTACGGCTATTAATGAGCGACACCCATCAATATCGGCTATAGATAATCGTTCCGGAAAAGCCAATTGCTTTTCGTATAATTTTGCTTTTAAATGTTTTAAAAAACGCTTGGAGTAAATGCTGTTCTTAGCAGCATTAAGTGCTTGTAAAGAATCATATAAGTCACAAGGAGCAGAAATCGCTGCACCTACCTTTATGGACTTAGGAAGTTTCCGTTGTTCTCCCAAATACTTTAATACTAGATTGCCTCCTAAACTAAACCCGCACAATCCTAATGTAGCATAGGCATACTTGGCTATAATATGAGATATCACTGCATCCAAATCTTCAGTAACACCGGCCGTATATGATCGGTATTGTCGATTTGGCGTTCCACTACAGTTTCTTAAGTTGACCCCTGCAACATCCCATCCATTGGTCGTGAGATGCGCTGTCAATCCTAGCATATATTGTCGCTGGGCATTTCCTTCTAACCCATGTACGATAACAGCAAGTTTTTCAGATTTTATGGTACTACCAAAACTCCAATCTACAGCTATAAAATCATCATCTGGCAATTCAACCCGTTCCCGCTGCTGTACGACATTTTTGACTGCTCTAAAAAAATTAGGATATATCGTAGCAAAATGTCCGTTTTTGAAAAAGAATGAAGGACAATAAGAAGAATCTAGTATCGGCATTTTATATAACTACTTAAAAAAATAAAGGTAAAAGAAAAATTAAAATTCGAAATAACACTTTTGTCACTATGCTTGCATAGTAAAATACTGTACTTTTGTAATGCAATCATAATACTATATAATAGATTTACAATCATGTATACCAAAGAATTTGAAATCCGATGGAGTGATATTGATGCCAATCGACACCTAGCCAATAGCGCATACCAAAATTTTATGAGTCATGCCCGTATGGCTTTTTTGATTGAATATGGTTTTGGACAAAAAGAAATGGAGCACTATGAGGTAGGCCCTGTAGTATTTTACGAACATATTTATTACTATAGAGAAGTCACACAGGGAAAACCCATAACCGTTACCGTAACAATTACGGGAATGAGCGCAGATGGTAGTCTTTTTGAATTTACTCATGATTTTTATAATCATAAAGGAAAACACTTAGCACATTGCGAAATGATGGGCGCCTGGATAGATCTTAGCGTTCGTAAAATCATTCCTTTACCTGATCCATTAAAGACTATTATCACAAAATTTCCGAAAGCCAAAGATTGTAAAGTATTGACTAAAGAAGATACTCGAACTCATGGCAGGGTTCCTCAAGACCTTCCCGTATCAAATTAATGAACTATCCCGAGGCAGAGCAGAGCCATCGGGATATCAGAGACAAGACCACTTCGCTACAAGAACCAAGAAACAAGACGCTATTTTATCTTGAATCTGGTCGATACACCCGAGGCAGAGCCTTGGGGAATTCTATGGATTAAACTCCACAATGTAGATTAAATCCATTCGAAACACTATGCTTTAGCTATAGCCGATACTTTGGTCACCAAATACACTCCAGTAAAAATAAGTAAAGCAGCAACAATTTTTATCCAGTCCAATTGATCGCTACCCAAAGCAATCGCAAATAATGTTGCTAATAAAGGTTGTACATAAATAAATACCGCAACTGTAGTGGGTTTCAATTCTCGAATCGCAAAAATATTGAGTACATAGGTACCAAAAGTGGCGAATAAAATTACATACCCTATTTTCAAATACGCACCCAATGGAATGGTTTCAAATGACATCGTTGCCACTTGACTATATCCAAAGGGAAGTACAAACACAAGCCCTATGGTACACAACCATTTCATAAATGTAAACGGATGGTACTTTTGTGCTATTTTCTTTACAATAATAATATAGCAAGCATAGGATGTCGCATTAATCAATATCAACACGTTTCCTAACATAGGATTTCTTGCTGAAACTTCATCACCTTTACCATACACTACAATTAACAATGTGCCTAATAGGCCGATAAAGATCCCTATGATCTTTAGCATCGTAATGCGCTCTTTTAAAAAAACAACAGACAATACGAGTACCACCATAGGAGCGGTAACCATGACTACAGAAGCATTAATAGGTGTCGTATAATATAAGCCTTGAAAAAAAGCAAGCATGTTTAATGCAATACCAAAGAATGAGGCTGCGATTAATCTTGGGACATCTGCCCTAGCAATCTTTTCTTTGGGTCCAAAAAAACTAATCGCCCAAAATAGAATAGTGATTCCAACAACTCTTAATACTATAAAACCAAAAGGTTGTACATAATGCGGCATTACATCTTTTGCAATCGTATAGTTAGCCCCATAAAACAGCGCAACAAAACTTGCGGCAATTAACGCCCATGTTCTTCTACTCATGCTGTCAATGCTACTTGAGCAGCTTCAATAGTTTTTTTAGCATTTCCAACAAAAATTGTAGTGTCTAATATCAAAACTGGTCGTTTTAAAAACGTATAGTGTTCTAAAATCAACCCCTTATAATCCCCTTCAGTAAGCGCTTTATTTTTAAGATCACGTTCCTTATACAAGCGTGCTCTTTTACTAAATAAGGCTTCATAACTACCTGCCAATTCTTGCATCTCTTCAAGCTGTGCTATAGTTATGGATTCATTTTTAATATCCTGTAAAACAACATCAGAAGAAAGGTCTAATGCGGCTATAATACGTTTACACGTATCACAAGTAGAAAGATGATATAATTTTTTCATGCTTAAAATCTAGTATTGAGATGTGAGTATTCAGTCCATAGAAGTTTTACAGAACTCTAAAAATCAAAGTTACAAAGTATACACGAAAAACAAGAACTCTTCTTTATGCTTTATCAAAAAATCTGACTACTAAATACTCCGATCTCAATACTAGCTATTCAACACAAAAAACAATATTTTTGAAGAAATAATTATCACCTATGAAACAAGCCTTAGAAATCACTCGTATCAATAGAAATCTCATATCAAAAATAGTAGATGCACATACTTTAGCACAGTTGAATACTGTTCCCAAAGGATTTTCCAATACTTTAATTTGGAATATCGCTCATATTGTGGTGACACAACAACTTTTGGTCTATAAACTTAGTGGATTGCCACTTATGATCGATGAAGCTATGGTAGAGTCTTATAAAAAAGGGAGTAAAACTGAACGTCCGGTCACTGCTGATGAAGTTACTGAAATCAAAAATTTATTATTTTCGACTTTAGATCAAACTGAAAAAGATATTGAAGCCGGAATCTTTAAAAGCTATACCGAGTACCCTACAAGCACAGGATATACACTGCGCTCTATAGAAGATGCTTTCCGTTTTAACAACTTTCATGAAGGCATACATTTAGGATACATACTAGCCCTTAAAAAAGCTTTATAACACCAAATTCAGTACTGAATTTACGGTAAACAGATGATATAAAAGAATTGAGATATAAAATATTAAAGCACAAAATGCTGATATGCAAAATGTTGTGTCTCTATTATTTTACATTTTTTCAAAAAAGATGGATTAAATTTATAATATCTATATATTTATAACAATTAATACTTCATAAGTATTACCTATATCGTAATATTTATGTCAGCACCAAGTATTAGGCATTACTCATTTTATATTGACGTAGAAACACAAATTAATAGAAGCTATTTAACATCGATACTATGCAAGCAAACGTAGAAAAATTTATTGCGTCCGTTGCAGCACGCAATCCCAACGAACCCGAATTTATCCAAGCCGTTACCGAAGTCGCGGAAACTGTAATTCCATTTATAGCAAATCACAAAAAATATCAAAATGCTAAACTCTTAGAGCGTATGGCAGAGCCAGAACGTGTTTTTATGTTTAGAGTGCCGTGGATCAATGATCAAGGTGAAATTGAGATACATAGAGGATATCGAGTACAAATGAGTTCTGCTATTGGACCTTACAAAGGTGGATTACGTTTTCATCCCTCAGTAAACTTAAGTATTTTAAAATTTTTAGCATTTGAGCAAACTTTTAAAAATAGTTTAACAACACTACCTATGGGTGGTGGAAAAGGAGGGTCTGATTTTAACCCTAAAGGGAAGTCTGACAATGAAGTGATGCGATTTTGTCAAAGTTTTATGACCGAATTGTCTAAATACATTGGCGCAAATACCGATGTTCCAGCAGGCGATATTGGTGTAGGAGGTCGAGAAATTGGCTATTTATTTGGACAGTACAAACGTCTAAGAGATGAATTTACTGGTGTATTAACAGGTAAAGGTTTGCCGTATGGAGGGTCGCTTATTCGCCCTGAAGCTACAGGGTATGGTAATGTGTATTTTGCTGAAAATATGCTGAAAACACGCGGAGAAACTTTAGAAGGTAAAACTGTGGTCGTTTCTGGTTCTGGAAATGTGGCTCAATTTGCCATAGAAAAAGCAACTACACTAGGCGCTAAAGTGGTTACCGCATCAGACTCATCAGGTTATATCTTAGATGAAAAAGGAATTACGCTCGAAAAATTAGCATTTATTAAAGAATTGAAAAATATAAAACGAGGTCGTATTAAAGAATATGTAGAGCAATACCCAGATGCCAAATATTTTGAAGGCAAAAAACCATGGGGAGTCTCTTGCGATATTGCCTTGCCTTGTGCGACACAAAATGAACTTCAAGAAAGCGATGCAAAGACCTTAGTTAAAAATGGTTGTATTTGTGTAGGTGAAGGTGCCAATATGCCTTGTACCGCAGATGCTATAGAAATATTTTTAGATGCAAAAATCTTATTTTCTCCAGGAAAAGCCTCTAATGCAGGTGGCGTAGCAACTTCTGGGTTAGAAATGTCACAAAACTCTTTACGAATGTCATGGACAGCTACCGAAGTAGATCAAAAACTGCGACAGATAATGAACAGTATCCATGAGCAATGTGTCGCCTATGGTACCGAAGAGAATGGTTTTGTAAACTATGTAAAAGGCGCAAATATCGCCGGATTTGTAAAAGTAGCAGATGCCATGCTCGCTCAAGGAGTCGTATAATTTAATCCTATAGATTTACTAGGTTTTGAACACCTAGTAGGTCTTACGAAGATGAAATAGCAATATGCATTTCAAATCATCAAAATAAAACAAACACCCCTCCTAGATGTTAAAAACTTAGGAGGGGTTTTGTATATTTACATAAAAACAGCAGATGACTTTAATTGCAATTCTAATTCCTTGGCTATCTTTTTTTCTGCGAGGTAAAATCTTATCCGGAATTCTTTGCCTTATCCTACAAATCACTTTAATTGGCTGGTTACCTGCTGCGATATGGGCTGTAGTCTCTAGGAATGATGCAAAAAATGCAAAACGCATTCAAAAAATGGAAAAAAGTATCATCGCTGCACAAGACCAAAAAGAATAGCTCGGACTACATGACTATACATTCTCCTGCTATCGTATTGCACTCCCTTAAATATGGAGATTCAGACCTCATCGTTTCTTTATTTACAAAAACTAGTGGACTACGAACCTATTTACTTCGAGGGGTTCTAAAATCAAAACGGGGTAAAATTAAAGCATCACTATTCCAACCTTTAACCTTATTGGAGATTGAAGCATTTCATAAAAACAAAGGCACTCTGGAACGCATTAAAGAAGCCAAACTATTAGTTCCATATCAAAGCTTACATACCCATATTATAAAAAGCTCACTTGTCTTTTTTCTTGCTGAAGTCTTAAAAAATTCAATTCATGAAGAAGAAACCAACACCGAGTTATTCACGTATCTAGAAACTACATTGTTATGGTTAGATACCCATGATACCATTGGTAATTTTCATATTACTTTTCTCACAAAACTCACCCAATACTTAGGTTTCTACCCTGATATTTCTAACATAGCACTTCCCTATTTTAATCTACACGAAGGCTGTTTTCAAAACGATGCATCGTCTATCCATTCTAATAATTCACCATACATTGGCAAATTCAAACAATTTTTAGGCACAACCTTTGAGGCATGTATGCATATACCGTTGTCCAAAGCCTCTCGAAGTGCCATTCTAAATATGCTATTAGTATATTTTGAACTACATTTGCAAGGCTTTAAAAAACCAAAATCATTGGTGGTTTTAAACGAAATTTTCACATAATGCGTGTACTGTTATTCTTACTACTATTCATTTATTCTGCAACAGGATCTGCACAGCGCATTGTAGTGCATAGTACCGATACCAACACCCCCATTAAAAATGTTGTGATTACAAATAAAACGAAATCACACAGTACAAAAACAGATATCGATGGTCTCGCTGATATTACTGTATTTAACGAAGGTGAACTATTATACATTTCACATACCGCTTATATCTCCATAAAACGAACCAAATCGCAATTGGCAACACTAGGCCATAAAATCCATTTAGATAAATTAGATAATGACCTCTCCGAAGTTATTATTTCCATTTCCAAATGGGAAGAAGATCGTGATGATATTGTACAAAAAACAGTAAGTATTACTCCAAAAGATATTGCATTATACACTCCACAAACTGCTGCAGATGCTTTAGCCAGCAGTGGTCAAGTATACATCCAAAGAAGTCAACTAGGAGGTGGAAGTCCAATTATACGTGGATTCTCTACCAATCGCTTATTACTTACTGTAGATGGTGTACGTATGAATACCGCCATTTTTAGAGGGGGTAATGTTCAAAATGTGCTATCCATAGATCCTTTCACTATTAATCACTCTGAAGTAATTCTAGGCCCAGGTTCTGTAGTCTATGGAAGCGATGCCATAGGAGGTGTCCTAAACTTTTATACGCCTACACCAAAATTGTATACAGAAAAAGGGGCGCACTTCAGTGGAAACGCAATCGCTAGGTTTAGTTCAGCAAATGAAGAAAAAACAGGACATGTTGACTTCTCGTTACATCATGATAAATGGGCAGCACAGACCCACCTAAGTTATACAGATTTTGAAGATTTGAAAATGGGAAGCCATGGGCCCGAGGCATATCTCAGAAACGAATACATTCAAACTATCGATGGCACAGACACTATAATTCAAAACAAGGATCCCGAAGAACAGTTAACTACTGGATATCATCAAATTAACATCCTTCAAAAAGTATATTTTGAACCTAATGATCATTGGAACTTTACCGCAGGAATTCGATATAGCACGACTTCTGATTACAACCGTTATGATCGTTTAACACAACGTAGCGATGAAAATTTACGATTTGCAGAATGGTTTTATGGGCCACAACGCTGGTTCATGGGAAATATAAAAGTACTACAAAATGCGGGTACTGTATTCTATGATAAAATGAAGATTACTGCGGCATATCAAAATTTTGAAGAAAGTAGAAATAGTCGCATTTTCGGGGAAACGCAAGTATTCAAAAACAAGGAGAATGTAGACGCTTATAGTCTCAATTTAGATTTCGAGAAAAAATATGATGATCAAACCTCTTTTTATTATGGAGGAGAATATATCTTAAATACCGTACATTCTAAAGGAAGTACCCTAGAGACGATAACAAATACAATAGCAGACGCACCCTCTAGATATCCTGATGGAGCATCGTGGCAATCTAGTGCTGTGTATGGCAGTGTTAAACATCGATTTGGAAATGAGTTTAGGGTACAAGCTGGACTGCGTTATAACCATATACGATTAACTTCAACTTTTGACACTGCCTTTTTTGATTTTCCATTTACTGAAGCCAATGTGAATACTGAAGCCGTTACGGGTACTCTAGGATTAAATTGGTTTCCTAGTGATATCTTGCAATGGAAAGTAAACTTTTCAACAGCATTTCGAGCACCTAATGTGGATGATATCGGAAAAATATTTGACTCAGAGCCCGGTGCCGTAGTAGTGCCTAATCCTGATTTAGAATCAGAGTATGCCTATAATGGAGAAGTAGGAGTACGTGCTAAAATTAATGACAAATGTACTGTTGATCTTGCAACATATTATACCTATTTAGATAATGCGTTGATCCGTAAAGATTTTAATCTTAATGGAGAAACTGAACTCTTATTTAACGGAGAACTTAGTACGGTACAAGCCATTCAAAATGCATCTAATGCTAAGATTTATGGTTTTGAAGCGGGTATTGCCTATAAATTCTCAAAGTACTTCTCTTGCACTTCTCGATATACAGTTATAGGAGGCAGGGAACAATTAACAGAAGATGAGACTATCCCTTCACGCCATGTAGTGCCGCAATTTGGAGATGCTCATTTGATCTACACTACAGATAAATGGACTATAGATTTCTCCGCGCTGTATAACGGAACGTTTGACTTTCAAGATTTATCGCCATCAGAACAAAGTAAAACACATTTATATGCCATTGATACCGACGGAAATCCATATTCACCTTCTTGGTATACCTTAAATATTCGGTCACAGTACCAAATCACAAATACAATACAAGGTACCTTAAGCATTGAAAACATAACAGACCAAAGGTACAGAACCTACTCTTCTGGTATTTCTGCTGCTGGAAGAAATCTTATCCTCTCCTTAAAATACTCTTTATAACTAATAACTACATGACAAAAAATAATAATGATTTGATTTTTAGTAATGAAAATAAAGCTTCATGACAAAAAGAATAGTTATTTGTTTTTTAGTCTTGGTTCTTGTCTCTTGATTCTTAAAACATTACAAAAGATTATATACTCGAAAAAAGTTGCTTAATTCATGATTTTTAGATGTTTGCTAATTTTTGTCATGTACTAAATACTCTTTATAAAAGCATTCCTAATTGTGTAACGGCATCTATAATATGACTCAAGTCTATCCTTTACAAATCAAATTTAATACCCTGTGCTAACGGTAATTCTGTAGTATAATTAATAGTATTGGTTTGGCGCCTCATATATACTTTCCAAGCATCAGATCCGGATTCACGTCCACCACCAGTATCTTTTTCACCTCCAAAAGCTCCACCTATTTCTGCTCCCGAAGTTCCTATATTCACATTAGCAATACCACAATCTGAACCTGAATAGGATAAAAACTGTTCTGCTTCCCGTAGATTATTAGTCATTATTGCAGAAGACAACCCTTGTCTTACATTATTCTGAATCGCAATTGCATTGTCTACAGTCCCTGAATATGATAAGAGATATAGAATTGGTGCAAATGTTTCATGTTGCACAATGCTAAATGTGTTTTTGGCTTCAACAATCGCTGGTTGTACATAACAGCCACTTTCATACCCGTTACCAGATAGTACTCCGCCTTCTATGACTAGAGTCCCTCCCTCTTCTTTTGCCTGCTGAAGTGCATCGGTATAACTTTGTACTGCGGCAGTATCGATAAGTGGCCCTACATGATTCTTCTGATCTAAAGGATTACCGATTCGCAATTGCTGATATGCTTTTATCAATGCTGCTTTTACGGTTTCATACATACTTTCATGAATAATGAGTCGTCTTGTAGACGTACAACGCTGTCCTGCGGTACCTACCGCCCCAAAGACAGCTCCAATAACTGTCATTTTAATATCCGCATCTGGAGTTACAATAATAGCGTTATTACCTCCCAATTCTAATAATGACTTCCCTAAACGAGCGCCTACAGTCGCCCCTACTATTTTTCCCATTCGGGTAGACCCTGTAGCCGAAATTAATGGAATACGCTCATCTTTAGTCATCCACTCTCCCACGGTATAATCTCCATTGATCAAACAAGAAATCCCTTCTGGCAAATTATTATCTTTCAATACCGTTGCAATAATATGTTGACATGCAATACTACACAATGGTGTTTTTTCACTAGGTTTCCAAACACATACATCGCCACAAATCCATGCCAACGTAGTGTTCCATGCCCAAACCGCTACTGGAAAATTAAATGCTGAAATAATCCCAACAATGCCTAAAGAATGGTATTGTTCATACATGCGATGTCCTGGTCGCTCTGAATGCATGGTTAAACCATGTAATTGTCGAGACAACCCTACTGCAAAATCGCAGATATCAATCATTTCTTGCACTTCTCCTAATCCTTCTTGATACGATTTTCCCATTTCATAAGAAACCAATCTTCCTAAGGGTTCTTTCTGCTTTCGTAACGCCTCTCCAAATAATCGAACAATTTCTCCACGTTGCGGAGCTGGCACTTCACGCCAGGAAGAAAATGCTGTTTGTGCAGTATCAATAACCTTCTCATATCCTGAGGCCGTAGTTATAGTCACATTTGCTATCAATTTTCCATCTACAGGAGAATATGAAGCCAGTGTTTTTTCAGAAGCATACCCATCGGATCCTGTTGAAGTTCCTATATTATCTGCTGTAATGCCTAATTGTTGTAATGCTGCTTTAATTCCAAAATCTTCTATCATATCTAATCGATAATTGTTTGTTGGTGGGTTTCTGGTTTCATCCTATCTTGTTTTTTGATGCTCCTTAGGTTCAAACACTAAGCATCATCAAAACTACTCTGCAATAAAACGCTGATCTACGGGCATTTCTGTATCACATTGGGTACAGGTCCGTAAGGTTTTATTCGTATAAAAATCTTTAAAATGTTTTAAAAAATCTTTCTCTATATTTTCTAACTTAAAATACACCTCATGCAATTTTGTATTGCAATGATCACAGTACCAAAGCAATCCATCATTTGCATCTAAATGTACTCGTTTTCGCTCAATAACTAATCCGATTGATCCTTCATTCCGTACTGGAGAGTGGGGTACTTTGGCAGGATGTAAATACATATCTCCAGGCCCTAGCTTCATCGTTTTTTTCGCTCCATTCTCTTGAATATGTACTTCGATTTCGCCTTCTAATTGATAAAACAGTTCCTCAGTTTCGTTGTAATGATAATCTTTTCGAGCATTAGGCCCTGCTACAATCATTACAATATAATCACCGGCATCTTTATATAGATTTTTATTGCCTACTGGAGGCTTTAATGTTGCTCTGTTCTCTTCAATCCATTGATTAAGATTGAATGGTTTTTGAATTGCCATATTAAATTGATATTAGAGACGAAAAGATACTATATTCTTGTTTAGTATGACATAAAAATTAAAAAATAGTCGCTCGCTATATTCCTTTACACGGAATAGCTTCATAACGAAGTTCCAATCCATATCGTGAGTTTAAAAGTAAGGAGTCGAAAAATTATGGAAAAAAAGCTATATTCGAAGCGCGAAAAAAAACGACATCTAAACGAGTCATACAACAAGACAGGGCTGATACCAATTTAACTATAAAAAGCTATGAATTCAAAATTATACCTTGTTCCTACACCCATTGGAAATCTTGACGATATGACGTTTAGAGCGATTAAAACACTCAAAGAAGTAGATTTGATTCTTGCCGAGGATACACGAACTAGCGGAAAACTCTTAAAGCATTTTGAGATTACTACTCCTATGCATTCGCACCATATGCATAACGAACATAAAACAACAGATCAAATCATTCAGCGATTGCAATCTGGAGATCGGATTGCCTTAATTAGTGATGCAGGAACACCTGCAATTAGTGATCCCGGGTTTTTATTAACAAGAGCATGTATTGCTAACGGTATTGCTGTAGATTGCCTACCTGGTGCTACGGCATTTGTACCCGCATTAGTCAATAGCGGATTGCCGAATGATAAATTTGTTTTTGAAGGCTTCTTACCGGTTAAAAAAGGAAGGCAAACGCGATTAAAAATTTTAGCAGAAGAATCTCGAACGATCATTTTTTATGAATCCCCTCATAAATTAATAAAGACATTGCATAGTTTTGTAACGTATTTTGGGGCAGATCGACCAGTTTCAGTCTCTAGAGAATTGAGTAAATTATATGAAGAAACCATTCGAGGAACATCAGAAGAAGTCCTAGCCCATTTTGAAAACAAACCTCCCAAAGGAGAGATTGTGATTGTCGTAGGAGGTAAAAAAAATAGTTGATCGTTGTCAGTTGATGGTTTTTAAAAAACGAACTGGTATATTTGGTTTACGATTTTAGAAGTATTAAGTACCAAGTATGAAGTTAGAAATTACATTCGAATTACAATTAAAAAAAAAGCTAAACGCTAAAAGCTGACAGCTATATTTCAGCCACGACTGAAACCCGATACCCAATACCCGACACCAGTACTAACACACATCAAGAAATATACAAAATGACAATTCAAGCATTTACAGCGAAATTAAAACAATATCCAGAAACCATTTCTTTTCAAGATACTATGGCCGTAATAGAAGCTAATTATACATTTACACCAACTGGGTTTACCAATGGTACCGTAACCAATGCCGAAGGTCAAAATTCGGGGTCGTGTAAATTATATGCTTTTGCCAAATTACAGCAGTTTACTCCAGAAGAGACTTTAGCCTGTTTTGGCGAATATTATCGAAAAGATGTATTGGAAAACCCTAAAGGAGAGGATCATCAAAACATTCGTAATTTTATGAATACGGGTTGGGAAGGCATTTCTTTTGATCAGCTGCCGTTACAGTAACCAGATTAACAACAAAAACCCTATATCATTTTAAAATGATATAGGGTTTTTGTCGTAAGAAAACAAGGATTAAATTCCTGATTTCGCCATCGCATACTTGCTTTTAAATTTTAAAGCAACAGTGTTTTTTACAGCATCGTAAATATTGTTATCCTCTTGAATAGAACGCCAAGCTGCTTTTACAGCTTCTTTCTGCAACCATGAAAAAGAAGGATTAAGAGAAGGTCTAGGCACTAAGTGCATCGCATCTGATGCTTTAAGCCCTTCAGCATACATTACTGCAGCAAGATCTCGAGATTCTGTATTTAGTAAATGTTCGTTAATTGGATTATCTGGATAAAAAAAGTTCAATACTTCAATTACCATTTCGTCGTCTGTTAATGTTATTGTTTCCGCCATTATTTATATGTTAAAATTTAGTTTTATATATTTTCATGGATCAAGATACTTGTATCCTTAGTAAAACACAAAAATCAGGGTATTTTTAACACAATATTAATATTGTAGTCAACTACATCGGGGTATCCAGTGGATACCTATTTTTTACATTTCGAGGCAAGCCCTGGAGAATTAAACTCCACAATGTGGATTCAACCAAAAGAATATCAAAATCATCTTAATTCATTTCAATTTCTAACCACCTCAATAGGAAATTCAAAATACATGGGTTTACTCAGCACTTGTGTGATCTCCCTATCTGGATTTTTGCTATTGGGGTCAGGATCATTTTCAATAACCTTGTAGGTGGTATACTCTTCAAAAAAACCTCGTATGGTGTCTTTGCCCACTCGCCTTGGTTTCCAGTATAACAATACAGTTTTGTTATAATCCACAGGATCAATAGTACTTTTTGGTGGATTTTTATGGTCTTTTAAACTTGGGATGGTCACTACATCAATCCCTGTGTGTTCCGAAGAACCCTTTATCGGTTTAGGGCGGTTTGAGAAATCGGTATTAAAATTATACTGTATATAATCTTGTGGTAATACCACCTGCACCTGTGCCGAATCCTCTTCTGGAAAAGTAGAAACATTGGTTTGAAAAAGCATGCCTATAGAGTCCAGTACATGGATTCGATCTTTGTTAATCTTATAGCGCATGCTAGCCCCCTCATTTAGGGTGTCTCCATTGGGTGACATCACCCAGAGTTGGTTAGTATATTCTTCTCCATCTATGATTTTGTATTCCTTAGATAAACGTAGGTTTCCTTCTTCATCATAATTCTTCCAAATGCCTGTTTTATTTCTGTTTTCATTATAATACGTGCCCTCTTGGCTCGGTTTATTATTATGATAATAATCTATATAATATACGTAACCATTTGCTGAATATTTTTCCTTCATTTTTATTTCATTTTTTTCATCGTCTGTATAATAAAAAATAGTATCACGTAGGTTACCATCAGTATATTTAGCAGTAGAAGATATTCTACCATTAGGATAATATACAGTGAATCCTCCTTGTTTTGTAGAATCCTTATCTATAAAATACACCTTGTCAATAGCCCCATTATCATCATAGGTTACCACTTTAGTATAGTGTTCTTCACAGCTTAATACGATACTCATACCTATAGCGATTGTAAAATACTGTACTAAAG
>CALFCI010000033.1 GCA_937951135.1 uncultured Aquimarina sp.
TCGCTTTGATTCAAGAAGCAAGAGCCAAGACCGATTTAAAAAATAAGAATTTGGAGTATCCTCTTTTTTAAATTGGCACAAGTATCGTACTGAAAGTAAAAAACTAAATGACTCCTATTGTTGTTTTTTAAAGCGGTAACAATGCATAAATATTCTAAGTACATGACAAAAAATCATAATGATTTGATTTTCACGAATATACATAGAGCTTCATAAGAAGAGTTGCTTATTTTTTTAGTCTGGGCTCTTGTCTCTTGATTCTTAGAACAGTACGAAGATTATATGCTAGAAAAAAGTTCCTTAATTACTACTTTTAGATAGTTGTTAATTTTTGTCATGTACTAAAATAAATATTAAAAAAATATAACTTATGGAATCCGAAATCAAACCGTTAGCACAGCCTTTAGTAAGTATCGTTATGGCGGTAAAAGATACAGCTCCATACTTACGCGAATGTATTGACTCTATCATTGCACAAACGTATTCAAACTGGGAATTAATAGCTGTTAATGACCATTCTACAGATGACACCCCTAAAATACTTGAAAACTATGCGCAACAGGATTCTAGAATTCGAGTATTTCATAGTGATCGTCCAAAGTTGATCCCCACACTACAAGTGGCGTATGCCCAAGTAAAAGGAATCCTAATCAACAGGATGGATTCCGATGACAACATGCCCAATGATAAAATCGAAACTTTGGTTACAGAATGGCACAAATATGGTAAAGGAACTGTAATTGCGGGAGGAACGGAACATTTTGTAGATGAAGGCGTGGTAGGTGATGGCTTTTTAAAATATGAACAATGGCTAAATGAAGTTGCTCGGACTAGTACGCATTACCAAGAAATTTATAAAGAATGTGTGATCCCTTCGCATTGCTGGATTATTCACAAAGATGATTTAGATGCTGCCGATGCTTTCAATCCTTTGATATATCCGGAAGATTATGATTTATGTTTTCGTTTTTATCAATTAGGATTACAAATCATAGGTATTGATAAAATTTTACATCATTGGAGAGACCGTTCCAATAGAATTTCACGTACTTGGGATGAATATAAAGACAATCGCTATTTTGATCTTAAACTTCGCTTTTTTTACAAATTGGACAGGGATTACACTCGACCGTTAGTCCTATGGGGAGCTGGAAAAAATGGAAAAGACATGGCCAAACTGCTGCAAAGCAAAGGAGATACTTTTCAATGGATGTGTGATAACGAACGAAAGATCGGAAAAGACATTTATGATGTACGATTAGAACACTTTGAAACTATTCCAACATTAAATCGTCCACAAATCATGATTGTAGTCTCTTCGCCTGAGGGCAAAAAAGAAATTAAAGCATTATTATTATCGTGGGGCAAAGTACCGGTAACAGATTATTGGTTTTTTGCATAATAGAGTGTAATGAACTACCTCGAAACAGCGCTATCGGAATATCAGAGACAAGACCGCTCCACTGTAAGAATCAAGAAACAAGACGTTATTTATCTTGACTCTAAAGGTCCTGAATCTCGTCAATACACCCAAGGCATTCTATTAATTTAAAATATTATAGTGTATCTATAATTCAAGACTAGAAATAGTATATTTGAATCTGGTTAATTTTTAATATTATAGTTATCATGAAAAAAATACGCTGCCAGTGGTCTACCAAAAATGCATTAGATCAAGAATATCACGATGTAGAATGGGGAGTTCCCATTCATGATGATCAATTACTATTTGAATTCTTAATCCTAGAAGGACAGCAAGCTGGATTAAGCTGGTCAACGATATTAGCCAAACGGGACACTTATCGAATTGCTTATGACAATTTTGACCCCCATACCATTATACACTACGATCAAAAAAAGAGAGCTACTTTATTAAATGATCCAGGAGTTGTTCGTAATAAACTAAAAGTAAATTCGGTGGTTACTAATGCTAAAGTCTTTCTTGAAATTCAAAAAGAATACGGAAGTTTTGATCACTTTATTTGGAGTTTTGTAGACGGAACCCCTATTACCAATACTTGGAAAACGATGGAGGAGGTGCCTGCAAGTACGGAACTCTCGGATGTGATGAGCAAAACCTTAAAAAAGAAGGGGTTTAAATTTATAGGAACTACAATTTGTTATGCATATATGCAAGCCATAGGAATGGTAAATGATCATACTACAGACTGCTTTCGATATCAAGAAATAACTTCATTATAAGCTGCTTATCACTACTATAAGGATTCAAAAAATATAATGCTCTGCTCCTTTAGGATATAAATCAAACCATACGTTTTCATTACAACCTGATTATTTTAAAAATACTAAGCCAATAAATACGCAATATGCGATCAAAATCAAGAAGCCTTTAAAGCGATTCAACACCATAAACTTAGGAATAAATGCCAAAGGCAATAGCACTAGTGCAAATCCAAGCATCCAATACATATTCACCTCCATTAACACAGCGTCTTTTACGCGAATAGGTTGAATCATCGATGTAATTCCTAATACCGATGCTATATTAAATATATTAGAACCAATTAAATTTCCTAAAGAAATCGCTTTTTCTTGTTTTAATGCCGCAATAACAGAAGCTGCTAATTCCGGGACACTAGTTCCTATAGCAATAAGAGTTACCGCAATTACGCCTTCACTAATTCCGATACTTTTTGCAATATGTTCTGCGCCATTTACTAATAATTCAGAACCAAAATACAAGGCACTACCTCCAATGAGTAGCCATACTACAATTTTAAAATTTGTTGTTTTCTCTAAAGCCGCATCTACCTCTTCAACCTCAGCCGTAGGTGTTTTTCTACTTCTTCGTATCAATAAAAACAGATACACAATTAATGCAATAAATAATATAGCGCCTTCAACAAAAGAGAGCACTCCATCATTACTCAAAAACAAAAACATCGCAAAAGATAGCAAGACCATTACCGGCCAATTAAATCGAAAAAAGTCTTTGTCAATTGCCAAAGGCCCTATAATGGCTGTAATCCCCATAACCAAACCTATATTTGCAATATTAGACCCGATCACATTACCTAAAGCAATATCAGACAATCCATTTAAAGCCGCCTGAATACTCACCAAAAGCTCTGGTGCTGAAGTAGCAAAAGAAACTACGGTCAAGCCAATCACCATCCGTGACAACTTCAATTTAAAAGATAATGCCACCGAAGAACGAACTAAAAACTCCCCTCCGACTACTAAAAGTGCTAATCCGATAAAAACATATAAAATGTTAATTGCCATATCCCAAATTATTTGTTTGCGAATATAAAACAAGAATTCTTTAGTTCTTTATGGAATGTGCATTTTTTAGTATGTTTACGCCATGAAGAACTCTTTTTTTATATTTCTTGCAAAACTTAATAAACGTCTACTGCCTAGCTATACAAAACAAAAACTAGAACTCGATAAAGCATCTAAACTCCAATTATTAATTTTTGGATGGCGATTATACATCACCAAAAGAGCCTTATCTTCATAAACAGGATATCGAATAGTATTAATTTTTGCAACACGCTCTGCTTCTCCACGTCATTTATAACGTATTATCCTGAACATATATCTTAAAAAAAACTACATGTTAACGCTTACTAAAAACAGCATACTGATCTGTGCCACTATAATAAACACAGCTTTATATAGTCAAATTTCCATACAGCAAGACACTAAAGACAAGGATCCAACACATGAAATCACAGCAACAATTGATTCTGAAAATTCGGAACTACAATTAGAAAATCTCAAAGGATTTTTCTTAGAAAATGAAATGGAACTCATCATCAAAAAAATAACGCTTAATGAACAAAATAAGATCACAGGAATCTATATTGTATTGAAAAAAGGGGTGGACAGTACTGAGTTTTCTAGTAATTCTAACCTGCCAATACCAAAACTTACTTTAGGGTTTCGAAATAATAATGTATTTATTAGCACCCCTACATTAGCAACACATAGTTTTCCTAATAAAAATCCTGCTAGTATTTCCTGGTCAAGCATGACTATGGATAGTTTACTTAAAAAACATCATTTTGCATTTCGTTTAGGTTCAGAAAACGAAGCCAAGGATTTTTTTGATATATCTGAATTAAAAGAAATGATAAACAACTTTATGTCTAAAGATAATGACACACTGTTCCGCTCATTTCAGCAATTGAAACCGCCTTCGTTATCCAATACACAACAATTTAAATTTACCGATAATCCATCGATACATAAATTGATTATTATAAACGGTAAAGAATCGGATTTTAATACCTTAAACACCTATGCAATTGCAAATCAGTTAGCCGCTGTAGATATATTGCAACCCGAAACTGCAATTACTATTTATGGAAATAAGGCAAAAGATGGGGCTATCATTGCTACTACAAAAGATTAATACTGTAATACTGATACTATCGGAACTGTTAATTGCTGCCTGCCTTTTAAAAAAGCTAACTCCATAATAAAACTACACTGCACTACAACGCCACCAAGCTCGGCTACAAGCTCGCACACTGCTTTTGCAGTACCACCTGTAGCCAATACATCATCATGAATCAATACGTGCTCTCCTGGAGCAATTGCATCCGTATGAATTTCTAAAGTATCCGCTCCATATTCTAACCCATAGGATCTAGAATGCACCGCAGCAGGCAACTTTCCTTTTTTACGCACTGGCACAAAACCGGCTTCGAAACGTTCAGCAAGCATTCCTCCTAAAATAAACCCACGCGCTTCAATACCAATCACTTTATGGATAGTTACTCCTTTTGGAACTAAACTTGCCAAATCCTCGACACATTTCACTAGTGCTTTAGGATTCCCTAGCAAGGGTGTAATATCTTTAAAAGCTATCCCAGGTTTTGGAAAATCCTTTATTTCTCTAATGTATTCTTTTATGTTCATAGCTATTAAGTCTACTATCAAATATAGTAAATACAATACTATCGTAGTCGCTACTTTTATATAGCAGTATCACTTATGTTTTTTTGAGCATTAAAAAGCAGCGATAATTTTTGTAGACAATAAAAAACAATTATATTTGCACCCGCATTGATAATCACTACAGCATTATTGTAGTGTAAAAATCAATCAAAAGGCCTCGTAGCATAACTGAATAGTGCACTTGATTACGGCTCAAGAGGTTGCAGGTTTGAATCCTGCCGAGGTCACAAAAAACCCCATTAAAACATCTGTTTTAATGGGGTTTTGTTTTTTTATATAGCACCACCTTTTTTTCAATACTCATTATTATTACTCTTTATCCAATAGTACAATCGTATATTCTTTTTCGCTAATCATTGTATGCTATACATTTCATTGATTGCACTAAGAGTATCTATTGAACTAAATTGATAATCAATTTTAGAACCAATCCCATACTTTTAAGTCAATTGTCTAATACTCGTTAGCAAACACATTGATGGATTGAAATTGAAATTCAACATATTACCAAAAAAAGGAAGTCAATGGCGTACCGTTGCCGTATTTTTTATTGCGTGTGTCATTGGGTTAGGGCTTTTCATGGCGAAAGAATCTGAAATCACTTCTTATCTTGGAGATGATCCACAAACCTGTGTGAATTGTCACGTGATGACACCCGTTTATAACAGTTGGATGCACAGTTCACATCGAGAAGTAGCAAATTGTAACTCCTGTCATGTGCCTCATGATAATATCGTTAACAAATACTATTTTAAAGCTAAAGATGGTTCCTATCATGCCTCTGTATTTACGATGCGAGCTGAACCTGATGTGATTAAAATGAAAGAAGCCTCTCAACGCGTAGTACAGGCAAATTGTATTCGCTGTCATGTACAGCAAGTAACCCAAACTAAATATGATGGTTGGATAGAAGGTCATAGAGAAAATAGAACGAAAAGACAGTGTTGGAGCTGTCATGTAGAAATCCCACACGGAAAAAAACAAGGAATTTCTACTGTGAAATATAATTTAGCCCCCATTCCTACAGATCAAGTAGAATCTGTAGTTCCTGAATGGCTGCAAAAAGAAATCGAGTTAAAATAAACACCGTATTATGAAAAACAAAGTGTTATTTATCGTTACTATCGTTGTCGTTTTTTTATTAGGACTACTGGCATCAAGTATTATCAATAGAAAAAGTGAAGCCAAGTATGCTTTTACACCTCAAGTAACCATTGCTGAAAACGAGCCGAGAAATGAAGTTTGGGGGCTAAACTACCCCAAAGAGTACCAATCCTCTTTACAAACCTTGGATACTACATTTGCTTCTTTTCAAGGAGGTTCACACATGAGGGATGTACTGGAAGAAGATCCTAATCTAGTCATCTTATTTGCAGGTTATGGTTTTTCAAAAGATTACAATCAAGGTCGTGGTCATGGGTATGCTATTGAAGATATTCATAATACACTAAGAACTGGAGGACCAAAAGGAAAAGGAGATGGTCCAATGCCAGCTACCTGCTGGACTTGTAAAAGTCCAGATGTACCACGTTTAATGAACGAAATTGGTATTACCGAATTTTACGAAGGCAAATGGGCAGATAAAGGAGCCGAAATTGTAAACCCAATTGGCTGTGCAGATTGTCATGACCCTAATAGTATGAAACTACGTATCACACGACCTGCACTAGTAGAAGCCTTTGATGCCATGGGAAAAGATATTAATCAAGCGACACACAACGAAATGCGCTCTTTAGTCTGTGCACAGTGTCATGTAGAATATTATTTCGACAAGAAAATTCCGGGAAAAGAAGGGGTACCCTATCTAACATTCCCATGGAAAAATGGAATGACTGTTGAAGATATGGAAAAGTACTATGATGCCATTGCCTTTGCAGATTGGGAACATAAAATTTCTAAAACACCGATGCTTAAAGCACAACATCCAGGGTATGAAACTTTTGTAACAGGTATTCACGCGCAGCGAGGAGTTTCTTGTGCAGATTGTCATATGCCCTATAAAAGTGAAGGCGGACAAAAATTTACAGACCATCATATACAGTCTCCTTTAAACAATATGCAAAACGCTTGTCAAGTATGTCACCGTGAAGAGGAAAGCAACTTGGTTAAAAATGTATTCGAACGTCAACGTAAAGCCAGTGAAACCCGATTAAAATTAGAAGACTTATTAGTAAAAGCGCATATTGAAGCTGGAAAATGTTGGGAACTTGGAGCTAGTAAAGATCAGATGGCTCCTATTTTACAAGACATTCGCCATGCACAATGGCGTTGGGATTATGGTGCCGCTTCTCATGGAGCATCGTTTCATTCTCCTGTAGAAACGGTACGGGTATTAGCTAGTGGTTTAGTCATTGCACAAGACGCTCGTGTGAAACTAGCACGTATGCTCGCTACCTTAGGCTATAATCAAGAGGTGGCTCTACCAGACATTGCCACCAAAGAAAAGGCACAACAGTATATTGGATTAGATATGGAAAAATTACATACCGAAAAAGTAGCTTTTAAGAATACATTACTTCCAAAATGGATGGAAGAAGCTGCGGCAAGAGAAGCTACCTATCCAGATGCAAAGGCGTCGGCGATTGATGCTACCAATGCGACTTCGGAAGAACAATAATAAAATATCGACGTATTACCCTTATGAATAAAGTATACCGTTTCCTTTCCTCATCAAGCATTGCCGTTTTACTATTACTTGTGTATGCCATAGCAATGGCAGTAGCCACTTTTATAGAGAATGATTATGGAACCGCTACAGCATGGAAAATAATTTATGATGCTTGGTGGTTTGAGATGGTAATGGTTGGACTTGGGTTCTCTTTTTTCTTAAATACCTTTAAATACCAACTATGGCGTAAAGAAAAATGGGCACTATTGCTATTTCATCTAGCGTTTATCATCATTTTACTCGGTGCAGGAATAACCAGGTATGCCTCATACGGAGGTATTATGCGTATTCGAGAAGGAGCTAGTACCAACGTCATTATATCGGATGCCAATTATATAACAGCTAAAATCTCGGCGGGTACTGATACAAAAGTAATTCGAAAAAAAATAGAGTTCTCTCCGATTAGTGCGAATGATTTTACACTTGAAACGGATATCAATGGTACTCCTATAAAAATAACGTACAATGATTTTATTGCCGATGCCATTCCGCAAGTAATAGAAGATGCACCTAACGGAAAACCGATGATAGAAATGGTGGTTACTGCAGGAAAAGGACGCCAAAATGTATTCTTAGAAAATGGCGAAATTGAAGCTATTGGAGCGCATCAACATTTAATAGGATTTAATGTAGAAAGAGATGACATCATTACGATTTCAGAAAAAAATGGAGCACTTTCCATCAAAACACCTCGCGAGCTAGGCAATTTTGTCATGGCTACACAAAGTGCCAGTACGATTAAACAAGATAGTTTGTATCCCCTAGCATTCAGAACATTATATCGTGATGGAGATGCTTCTTTTGTACCGATGATGTATTATCCAAAAGGAACATTAGAACTCGTAAGTCTTGCCGACAAACCTAAAGATAATGACGAGATAAAAGATGATGCCGTCAAAGTAGATGTGACTATGGGCGATATGACCAAAACAGTGACCTTGTTGTATCGGGATGGGTTTTTACCGAGTACGCATGAGACTACAATTGATGACTTAGAAATTACGCTATCCTATGGAGCTGAAGCCATAGAAATACCTTTTAATGTACAGTTAAATGATTTTCAACTAGAGCGTTATCCTGGGTCTACAAGTCCATCTGCTTACGCTAGTGAAGTGACTGTTGTAGACAAAGCCGAAAACATAACAATGCCCTATCGTATTTTTATGAACAATGTTTTAGACTATGGCGGGTATCGTTTTTATCAAGCAAGTTATGATACCGATGAGCAAGGCACCGTATTGGCTGTGAATCATGATGTGCTAGGCAGTGCGATTACTTATCTTGGGTATCTATTGATGGGGATTGGAATGTTTTTTACGCTTTTTGGAAAGAAATCTCGCTTCGCTACGATTAATAAAAAGTTGAAAAAATTAAAAGCTAAAGCTACAATTCTTATAGTGTTCTTTCTTTTGTTTTCTTCGCAAATATTGGCACAAGCTACACCTTGGTCAGGTATTGCTAATGCTACCATAGCACAGCAACGTATTGATAAAAATCATACTGAATTGTTTGGCCGTTTATTAGTGCAGGATCTTGACGGACGTATAAAACCGATCAATACATTGGCCTCTGAGTTTTTACGTAAACTGTCTCGGAAACCTTATTTTAAACTCGTTCAAAACGGTGAAACGATTATACTGGATGCGAATCAAGCATTTTTGGCAATGCATGTTGATCCTAATACTTGGCAAAACATTCCTATCATTAAAGTAGATCTGACTAAAGGGGGAGAACTTTTTAAAAACCTGACTGTAAGTGACAATGGACTGGTTGCTTTCTCTGGATTCTTAGATGATGAGGAAGTATATTTACTTGCCGAAGCGGTAGAAAAAGCAAATACGAAAAAACCAGGGGAGCGGTCTGAGTTTGATAAAGAAGTAATTAAAGTAGATGAACGTTTCAATATTTTATACAATGTGTTCTCTGGTAATTATTTAACAATCTTTCCCAATAGTACGGATCAAAACAATAAATGGTATAGCTATAGTCACGATTTCAAAAATTTTCCACCAGAAGATGCTCGCTTCGCAAAAGGAATTATTCCACAATATTTTACGGCTTTGCTCAAAAAAGACTATGAAAGTTCTTTTGAAAGCTTAACTTATATAAAAACCTTTCAAGAAGTCTTAGGTAAAGAAATTATTCCTAGTGACAAGCGTATAGCAGCGGAGTTATGGTATAACGAATTGAATCTTAATTTTTGGTTATTTCAAGTATTTTTTACTATAGGATTCCTATTGTTAGTACTTGCCATTGTTAAAATATTTAAACACAACAAGGGTATAGTTTGGACTTGGAACTTTACTATAATCATCACGCTGGTTTGTTTTTTAGTATATACAGGAAATAGTATACTTCGCTGGTATGTGGCACAACATGCACCGTGGAGTAATGGATATGAAATGCTGGTATTTGTAGCTTGGGTATTATTGCTTTGTGGTTTGCTTACATTCAGAAAATCTGATTTTGCTTTACCACTGGCAACTTTATTTTCTGGGGCACTTTTATTTGTAAGTTACTTAGATTGGTTGAGTCCTGAAATCACAAATCTTATGCCTGTACTCAAATCATTTTGGTTGAAAGTTCACGTAGCCACTATTGTGAGTAGTTACGCTCCTTTGGCACTATCTGCTGTTTTAGGGTTTATGGCATTGATTTTAGTCATTATTAGAACAGACAAGACTAAAGAGGTGATCAACATCAAGATTAAAGAGCTTACCTATATCAACGAAATTTCGATGACCATAGGGCTATTTGTATTGGCAGTGGGTACGTTTCTAGGCGGTATTTGGGCGAACGAATCTTGGGGGCGTTATTGGGCATGGGATCCTAAAGAAACTTGGGCATTGATTAGCATTATTGTATACACTATTGTATTACACTTACGACTCATCCCTGCGTTGAAAAGTGATTTGGTATTGAATACCGTAAGCGTATTTGCTTTTGGCAGTATTATTATGACTTCTTTTGGAGTGAACTATTATTTATCTGGATTACATAGTTATGCTGCGGGTGATCCTATCCCTATTCCTACTTTTATATATGTTCTTATTGCGATTGTGGTTTTCGTTTCCATTCTAGCCTATTTTCGAGAAAAAACAGTCCTGACTAAAAAAGAGACTAATTGATGACTACACTTTTAATCATTCTAACGCTTACGATCATTCTCTTTATCTCGGGTAAGTTTACACCCGATATTGTGGCGTTGATGTCCATGCTAAGTCTATTTTTAACGGGTATTTTAGACTTGTCAGAAACACTAAGCGGTTTTAGTAACCCTACGGTTATTATGATTGCCTCCCTGTTTATTATTGGGGAAGGCTTATCACAAACTGGTTGGACAGCACTGGCAGGACAAAAATTCATACAATGGTCAGGAAAAAGTATTCCAAAGTTATTAGTGTTAATCACCTTCGGTTCTGGAGTTTTATCAGGATTTGTTAGTAATACCGGTACTGTAGCAACCTTATTACCTGTAACCGTATCTGCGGCATGGAACATGGGCACATTACCTTCAAAATTATTAATGCCTGTTGCCTTTGGTTCTAATACAGGAGGCTTATTAACGTTAACAGGAACACCACCAAATATTATAGCAAGTAATGCTTTAGTTGAAAATGGTTTTGATCCATTTTCTTTTTTCGAATTTGCACTTATTGGATTGCCGTTGCTACTCATTTCTATCGTATACTTCAGGTATATTGGTTTTAAATTATTACCCAAAAACACAACAGAAAATCAACCGATTAACATTGATTCAGAAATGCATCAATGGATAGAAAACTATAGTATCGATAAAAATATATATCGCTTACGCATTCGCTCGATGTCACCATTAGTAAACACTAAGCTTGGCGAATGGAAATTTGAAGAAAAGTATAACCTATCTGTGATTCGATTAAAACGAAGATCCCCTAATCGATTAAAAGGCATTAGCGCTTTTGTTGAGTTTCCAACTCCAGATACAGCGTTACGATATCATGATATCATTACGGTAAAAGGTGAGACCGAAGCTATTGATAAGTTTATTATTGCTTTTCAATTAGGTGTTATTCCTTTTAAACGTGAAAATGATGGTTTAAAAGAAGAGTTTATCAATCAAGAAGTAGGAATGGCAGAAATGATAGTCACTCCCAAGTCTTTATTTTTAGGTCATAGTGTGCCTATGGGGCAGTACCTAGAACAAGCCGGGATTCAGTTACTCGCAGCATCTAGAAATAACAGCCC
>CALFCI010000034.1 GCA_937951135.1 uncultured Aquimarina sp.
GTATTTAGAATCTAATAAATTTTTCGCTAGTTAGAGGCATAAAATCAAAGAATAGCCGTAGCTATTGTTTAATTTTATAACGAATAAATAGTAGAAAAAGAATAGGATTATATACGAAATTATTATTCGCAAATCGTATAATAACCTTATAAAACTGGTTTTTAGAATGTATCGTTTCGGAAGCAGCTATGAGTTTTCGCTAGAAAAAAAGACTTGATCTTCCGTTTTTTATATGTCACTGTTTATGTCTACACATACCTACTTAATATAATACTCTAATTAAAATGTGCTATATTTTATAAAGCAATGCCCGTATAGTAGCTACTTTAGGAACTATTTTGATTTTCAACTTTTTACAGAGTTCTATTTCTTGTAGCATACTACATGATATCCTAGAGCCATATAACCAAACTTCTTTAACGATCCCGGTTTTTAGAATATCCAAATTATTTTGGATTCCTATTTCAAGTTCTTCGGGTTCGTTTTCTTGCATAAACATAGCATCGGCCACATATGGCGTTATAGCATGTATTTCTTTTTCATTGAGGTTCAGTTTCCGTTTTATTAAGCCTATTTTTTTTAGATTGACATACACATCACCAGATATAGGGTGTAAAATCATAATGATCTTTCTTTGCATTTTTTAAAAAGTTTATTATAGAGTTCATAAGTTAGATTTGAATCAGGGAAAGTAAAGCTACAAAAAACATTACGTTACAAGCGTAATAAATACATGTATAAACCGTTTTTTGTGATTACTTTAACATAATGAATTCCTGATTTTTTAACTATTAAATTCATTAAGTCGTATGTTTTGTAACAATATATCATGTATTCTCTTTGGTGTTATACTATAATTTTACAAATTCGCCAACCATCATTAAGATAATCAGATACTTTATTAGGGTGAACTAGTTTTCTAGTTTTTCTTTTTCCGATCCACTTAAATCCTAATTTAATTAAATTTTCTTCAACCTGGTTAGCTACTTTTAACGCTTTATAATCCTTTTTTCTAAGTGCGTTATACTCTTCTGTCTTTATTGCCATTTATCTATGTATTGCGTTACTAGAAGCTTTAGGTAATTTTAAAAAAAATCGCCTAATACTACTTAAATTAATTGTGATTACTTTTTGATCGTTAACTATTTTGATGTGAATGTGTCTCATATTCTTGAATTGCTTTGAAAATCTGATATATTACTTGCGGTACAATTGCATTACCATACGCTTTTATTGATTCGTTTTTCCATTTATTAAATGCTTGTTTTTGATTTAAAGTTCTTTTTCTTTTCCTGTTTGAAATGGTAATTGTGTCCAATTTGGTGGGAACCCCATCATTTCCGCCACAAACTGGGGATTGAGTTGGGAAGTTTTTCCAGTTATAGATCTCGCCCTCTTGGTTAAAGAATCTTGATTCTCTAATCCCGTGGCTTTGGTTCCACAATCGCTTGCCATTGGACTTGGCAATAAACTGTTTGGTGCTAAATCTCGTAAATTTGGAGAATTGCGACGCTCTACGTATTCTAGTGTGCCGCCTCCTTTGTAATCCATTGTGGTTGGAGTTGGAAGAAATCCCGATTCTGCTAACTGCCCTAAACGAATTCCGTATTTTGTTCCTTTCTTGCTTAGATTCTTTCCTTTTGTTAATTTTCTTTGTTTTTTGCAGTCGAAAGCTACTGGAGTAGGCAAAAAGCCTAACTTTCCTAATCTGGCAAGCCCTACTGATCCGTTGGTGCCGTTTTGGTTTATCTTTCGGGGTGTTCCGTTGGAAGTCATTACAAACTTGTCGGCTTTTCCTATTACCGCTCCAACTCCGGCATCGCTGCTTACTGGAGTAGGCAATAAAAAAGATTCTTTCTCTTTTGTGGGGTGCGTCAAGACTGCAAGCTGGAAGTAATACCGGTAAGACTTGGTACCCTTCATTTTCCAAATCAGTTTGGATCTGCTCGAATACCAATCCTTTTGACCAACTAAGTAATCCACTAACATTTTCGCCCACGATCCAGCGTGGTTGAATCTCTCGAATTGCTCTAAGCATTTGCGGCCAGAGATGGCGGTCATCTTCTGTGCCTTTTCTTTTTCCTGCTGAGCTAAATGGTTGACAAGGAAACCCTCCTGTAAGGATATCAATTCTATTTCTGTAAATAGTGAAATCTGATTTTGTGATGTCTTCATAATGTTTTGCTTTTGGCCAGTAGTATTTTAGTATTTCTGATCCAAATTTGTTAATCTCACAATGAAATATATTTTCCCACCCCATCCATTCGGCTGCTAATTCGGGTCCACCTATTCCACTAAACAAACTGGCGTGTTTTATTTTTTTATTTTCTTTCACCTCTTGATCTTGTTTCTGCATACTCTTCGATCACAGTTATTATTTCTTCTTTTGATTTTGTTTTTGATTCTGTAATCACTCGGTGTAAACCTTCTCGCATTTCTTTAGTCATTCTTGTTAAGTGTGTTCGATCGCCACCCAAAATCTCACAATACACAGAGGCTATGTTTTCCAATTCTGATTCCATAGTCCTAAATATGTTTTGAATGTTTATGATTAAAATACTTTCGACTTCTTTGATCGGTAATAACTTACCGAGTAACTTTTCAATCTGAATTTGTTTTAACTCTGCATCTTTTTCAGCTTTTAAGGTTTCTGCTAGTTTTTTTCTATGGCTTAAAGCTGCTATAATATTTTGGCTAAAAGTTCCTTCTTCGTTTGAAGGTGGTAGCTTAGCTTTAGTCTTTTCTGCAACTGGTTTTTCAACTACAGAAACAGTGTTATTTGATTTGTTCTCTAACTCAATCAAAAAAACTTTATTTATCGGATGATCTGTATTTATAAACCCCTCTTCTTTTACAATTTTGCCACGCGAAATGTAACTGCGTAATGTTGATTGTTTTATGCTATAATTTTTAGCAAAATCCGCTGTAGTAAAAAAACTCATAAAATGCTGCAAGTAAATAGATCCCTCAAAATTAACGTGTTGCACCGTTGCAACGGAGTGTTGCAAATAGCGTTGCAACACTCAAATCAGTGTTAAGCGTGCGAGAAAAGGGGTGCGCAACGTATTGCTTCTAGGAAACTAACCATTTACAGTACCTTTTACGTTATAAAGCTCTTGTGATGTCACATGTAAGATTTCTGTAAGATGAAACACTAACTCCTTATCTACTCGTGATAAACCTGTTGTCTCTGCCTTACGTAATGTCTTGTGTAGTGTATCATAGTTATACTTATCTGGGAACTCCTGTTCTAACTGTTTACACAATCTATTAATATTGCGTAATGGTTCTTGTGGGGTATCCACATCCGTTATCCGTCTGTAATCACCAATTATTAAGCATCTGGTAATGGCCAATTTAGTACGTGGTATGTTGTATCTCATCTTCTTAAGCTTTCTCCTGTTAGGAATATTATATTAAACATTTCAAATAGTCTATCGTATACGAGTGTACCGTACTTAGTAGCAAATTGCTGTAATGCAATTTCTTGATTAAGTGGGGCATCTCTCTTGTAATTACAGGTTATAAAAGTGATTCTTTTGTTGGCGTATCGTTCCTGTAGAATTTTAGAAAACAAATCGATTTTACCGTAATTACTGGCTTTATCTTCTGTGAGTACATCATCAAAATATACCTTGCCGTTTAGCATCTTGGACCAAAACGCCCTTTTGTTCATTTGCTCAGTATTTTTTGTATCTGTTTGGCAACCTTCATATGATAAAACCACTGAATTAGCTGTATAACTCGCAAAACTGAGCTTATAATTAAACAAAAATTGAGGACATCCAGATTCATCATTTATGATTGTATTATCTTGATATTGGGAACCTCCGAAAAATAGATCTTGAAACACTTTCATAATTTTAGACTTTCCCACGCCAAATGGACCAATGATAAGCAAGCCCTTATTGAGTGCTGGTATAGTTTTGTTAGAGTAAAGCAAAGGGCTTTTAAAAAAGTTCTCATTTTGAGCGAAATAGTACATCAGGGTGAATAAAAAGATATTAGATTGCCCGTTATTAGCTTTGGTATTAAAATCAAAGCCCTCGTTTTTTTTCCATTGATTCAAAAAAGCATTTTTTAATGATTGTATATTTATACACTCTAATTTTAAAGCAGGCTTTTGCTTATAAATTCGTTTTACAGTTTCTCTGGTTGATTCTATGATCTTGGCATCTTGCTCAGCAACCCAATCATCGTATTTTTTTACGATAGGATCATCTGGATTTGCCATTTTCCGAAAATCGTACATTATTGGTTTTCTCATCGGTTGATGTCTGTTAGGGCTTCGTTAGATTTCTTTTTCTTATTAAATTTCCAATTGGATTTAAGGCGATTAAGCTCTGAGAATAATTTGTTAGAATCATAATCAATATCTTTTTGGGTTACGTTTGCTTCAAAATGGATTAGGTATGTTTTCCAGTCTTCGCCAAAAGTTTTTTTGTGTGCCATTTCAAATTGTTCTAATCGGGATTGATTATGTTTCACTAAAAAATCATAAGCTGAGTTTGAACTTGTTTTTTCCCCCACACCCCCTTTTTCTTTATAGTTATTATTATAGTTATAGATATAGTTATTATTAATTGCTTCAACCATATTGTTGAAGCGTACGCTTAAAGCGTTATATATTTCTTTTTTAGATTTATTAGTAAAATCAACTTTCATTAAATCAGATGATATTTTGGGCCACACCTCATCTGTAAAATCATTTGTTTTTCTAATTTTCTTAATGAATACACCTACTGTGGCTCGTTTACTTTGAATACTTTTATAGGTTTTTTCTTCTCCGATAATTGATTTCAATTTTAGATTTTCAAGCATACCGTTATCGTTTAGCTTAAACTTAGCACTAAGCGTATGCTTAAAGCACTCTCTAAAGCGGTCGTATTGAGAAATCGTAACTCCTGCCAAATCTGCTAACTTTTCTATTTCGTTAGGTAAGCACTGCTTATCTGCTTGGTGGCATAATAAATTAATATACCATCCTCGTATATCAGGATCCATACCTGCAGTGGATACTATCCATTCACGAAAAAAGAATTTGAAATAAAAGTTATTAGCCATATATTTGATTGTCTTATTTTAAGTACATAATAAATAGGGGCTTATCGGTCAGGATAAGCCCCTATTTTATGGATTACACATAGATTATTGTGGTGTACTTTTCTATGGCTTTAACCTCCTTTTGTAGCCTCTCTTCAATGATTGTATCAATCATTTCCGCAGCGTCTACACTTTCTAGGTAACATTTGATTTCATGTGCTGAATTCGCTTCAAGAATAACTTCGACTTTAAACTCCTGTGGATCCTCTCCTTCAATAACTGGCATCCGTAATGTGAATTCTTCCGGAATGTTAGAAACTACAACTTGATCAAAAGTCGCATTAGTGTTACCCTTTTGATCGTCTTGATTATTAAACACATGTTTCACTGTACCCTCTACATTCCGCAACGCAGTTACTATTTTAGCGTGTTCACTTCTATCTGGAAAAATAGACCTCAACAACTTGAATTTTTTCGATAATGCTTTGGGTTGATATCCTTTATCACTGTTAATACCTAATGAAATAAATTGTTTTGTCTTTTCTAGTTTCCCACTTACTGTATATAGGTTATTACTGGATTGTTCATTAACAATTAATTGCATTGTACCATCAGATAAAGAAACAAGGCTATGAGACTTTAAGGGATCAAATTCGGTATGTCTTTTCTCACAAAATCTTTTTGGTGCGGTAATAGTACCAGAGATATCAACGGATAAAGGATGATCTGTAAATACTTCTGGAGCTTGTCCTTCATACTTATAAATAGTTAATACTTTCTCTTTTGCTTCTTGTTCCAATGCTTTAGCTGTTATACTATCATCTGTTTTACTCATTTGTACCTGTCTTTATTGATTTAAGTTTTATTTGTCTCTCTTCTCTAAGCATAGCGCGATACTTAACACATATACCAGTTTCATCGAAATAGTACATAGTTCTATCGTCTTGATCGTCTACTAAATATAATTTACCTTGTGCGTCCTCACTACGATGGTGTATAGCCTCTAATAACTCGCTGTGTTCCTTTTTATAGGGTTCCACTTTTGCTTTAATCTCACCGATTAACTGTTTTTTTTCCTTTTCAAGCTTTGACAACTCAATCGAAACCTCAGCAAGTTTTGTTTTTTTGTCAGCGAGTTCAGATTCGCTTAACTGTTTTGTGTACCTTTCTTCTACCACACCCCAACAAATAGCCTCCATTGTCTTTTTTACCGCTTCGGGAGACTCTTTTACAAATGCAGGATCATACAGGTGATTGATTTTGAAATTTTGTTCCATATAAAATGATTTACTATTACTATTTTAAATTATATCGTATCAACCTTAGCCCAATTAAATTGAGTATTTAATTTGTCTAACTTTTTATGACAATCTCTACCACGAAATCTTATGTTATGAATATCAAAAGCTAATTCACTTTTTGATGTTTTTTGTGCTTCATCTACGCTAATTGTATGACTTAGATCTACCGGTTTACAATCATTCCTTTTACAATCTTCACAAAATATATAGTCATGCTCCTCTAAAAAAAATTGATACTTTTTTGCTTTAGCTTTTTTAATTAGCTGATCAATCACAGTTTTTTCTAGTCTTGTACCGTTACTACATTGATATGTATTTGCCATATTAATAGAGTAATGAACAACTAATGATTAGGCTAAAAAGAGCAACTACAATCAAAGAACAAACGATAAGGAAAAATGACTTTTTAGTGAACTTAAAAGGATTGCGTTTTGTGTCTATATACATTTGTACACATAATATTACCAATGCGATCATACACATTATCGTTGGTATGAAACTTATTAAACTCTCCATCTTCTTTGTATTGTAGAATTATACATCACCTGTATCAGTACTTTTATTTAATACTATCTTATGTGCCGGGGGATATATAGATTTATATGTATTCAGCTCATATTCTAATGATTGATTAACTTTTTGCAATGCAGATATACTTTGCTGTAAAAATTCGATTCTATCTGTGTTAAAACCACCCATACCGTTCTAATTGTATTCGTTACTTAATATTTCATCTACAAATTGAAGTTTTGGAATTCTCCAAATTCTTCCGATAAATATGGCTTCGATTTTTCCAGCATGTATGTGCCTGGTTACTGTTTTTTTTGCAACGTTTAAGAAGTTTGCACACTCTTTAACAGTCATGCACGTATTGTTCGCGTCAAATATTTTTATTGCCTGTATGTTTACCGCTATTAGTTCCGATTTATCCATAGTAAATAATTAGAATTATGATGTTTTATCTGTTTCAAAAATTTGTTCTTCACTCATCCCATGTTGTCTAAGAATATCGATTACATTAACGTTCAATAAACTTGTGCTTTCTCTTCTTGCCAGCATTTCAACAGATCTTTGTTTGATATTCAGTGAATTAGCTATATCAATAGATATTTTATTTTTCGTTATAATAGTCTTAAAAGTTTCTTTTTTTAATTTTTTTCGCATTACTTTACATGGTCATATTTTGTAAATACAAATGAATATTATTTTTTCCGGTATAAATAGGAAAAAACGGAAAAAATATGAAATTATTTTTTAAAATATTATGTATGAGGGTTTTAAGGATTAAAGAGTGGAGAAAAAAACTAAGGTTAACACAGGAAGAACTAGGGAAAAAGGTCGATTTTAGTGAAAGAACAATCCGAAATTGGGAAAAAGAACCGGAAAAAATGTCTAAAAAGAATGCTGCAATCTTACTAAATATATTCCAGGAGGAAGAAATGAGACAGCTATCCGAAGAAGTTATAAACGAGTCAAAAGAAGTTCAGAATTTCGATTTTTATAAAAAAGAAGTTATCTATTTAAAAAAGATTCTTAAACTCGTAGAGGAGAGTAATGAAGTTCTTAAAATTGAAAATGAAAAGCTAAAAGAAGAAATAAAACAGTTGAAAAGTTAAACCCAATGTGTTGGCATAACTATAATTGTAATGTTTTATCTAAATAGAGTAGGAGTGGGGAAAAATTAATTTTATTTCTTTTTTGTCCAAACTTTATTACCCCATTCTTTGACAGAGTTTTGTGAGGTCTTTTTGTATATAGCTAGTGTTTTAGTGTCTTTTATGCCTGTTATTTTTTGAATTATGTGATCTGGCATTCCCCCCTCGCTTGATAGCGTAATAAATGTAGCTCTTGCAGTATGACTTCTTACTTCATCGCACTTTTGATGGTATGTAATGTCTTTTTTATTACCTCGGTAATTTATCTTTTTAAAAACGTCCATAATATCTGCTTCTCTACAGACTTCTTGTATATAATCATTGAATTTTTGTTCAGATATTACTGGTAAATTCCATTCATATTTATCCAATATATTTTTTAAATCATCATGTAATGGTATAAAACTTTCTTCTTCTGTTTTCTCAGCTTTTTTTATAATCAGTCCGTTTTTTACGTCAGCTTTTTCAAAAACTGAATAATCACTATATCTCTGACCAGAATAGATGCCGATTAGAAATAGATCTCTAACTCTAATCAAAGAAGGACGGCTTAAGGATACTTTCTCTAATTTTTCAATTTCCTCACTAGTTATATAAGCCTTGTCTGGGTTAAATGCCTTTGCTGTATTTTCTAAATCATCCAAATCAATATTGTGATACTTTTTTTTAGACCATTTTAAAAATGTTTTAAGAAACTTAATATGTCGATTTAAAGTATTGTCATTATAACCAGTTTTAGGAACTTTAATTTTATTTTCAAGACAATATTTTAGGATTTCGTTTCGGAAATTAGAGTCGTTTTTCATTAATTTAGGAAAACTTCTTAAAAACCCAGAATATTCTTTTAACCAATCATCTGTGATATCAGAGAACAAAAGATGTTTACTCTTATAAATTCCAAAAAACAAAATTTTATTTTTCAGATTACGATATTTAAACACCCAAGATTTCGACATACCTTCACTTTGCGTATTGTTAAATATGAAAAGATCTATTGCCTCAGCTACGTTAGTTATCGCTTTTTCAGTTTCTACTTTTTCAGTTTCTACTTTTTTTTGTTTAAATTTTAAATCGAATTGAGATCGTAAGTACTCTTTTGTAATAAATGTATTGGTTCTTTCACAATCTTGGATTAACTGATCTAATAAATTACTATACTGTGTTAATATCGATAGTAAATGTTTTGATTTAATACCTGTGGCCCCTCTCGCTGTTTTTGGTAATCGATTATCAAAGTTCCATTCATCTGGATGTATTGATTTACCTATTGGGTATTTAAAATATTTCTCTTCTTTACCTATATAATAAAGTAGATTGATAGGGGTTGCTTTATTTGCATTGGGTTTTTTTAAATAAAAATACATATTATATCGTCTTTATATTTTTCAAATATATAAAAGGGGAATGAAAAAGGGAATGAAAAAAGGGTTTTATTGTCATTCTTAAAAGAATCAAGGAGAACATGAAGTACTATAAATATTAGGATTGTAGGGCTATGTTCCTTGTTGTGCGTATTAAGCAGAACATTAATTGAAATCCCTCCGACTCCACTTTAATCCTGCCAATTGGCGGGATTTTTTGTATCCGGTAGATTTTCGGTCAGCACAACTGCTAGTTTATAAGCCAAATTGATTCACAGGATCAATAAAGTTATACCAAATGAATTTTAAAATGAGCCTTAAATAATATGAAATATAAGCGCGATAGAAACGAATTATTAGGCTCGTTTTGATGTTTATTTGAATTGTGTTGAATTTCAATAAAATTAGCATTTATTTTTTTAATTCGTTCTATATGATTTATAATTTTGATCGTATGGCAATTCTTCTTTTGTTATATCCTTATCTGTTTGTAATAAAGATATGCCTACCAATAACGTTGTGAGAGATGTAATTGTTCGAACGGACACAATATCAATGCAATATGATGAAATATTATTTCCTACAATTATAGTTTAGGTTTATATGGAATAATTTGACACTTATTTTTCTATAAGTAGAAACAATTAATGTATAAAGCTATGATTTTAAAAGTTGGTTATGCGTGATGTAGAGAATATGTCAATTGAATCACCTGAAATTTCATTACCAAAAGGGGGTGGAGCCATAAAAGGAATCGGAGAGACTTTTCAGTCAAATGGGTTTACCGGAACAGGAGAGTATACAATTCCAATTCCTATTACTCCTGCCAGAGGTTTTGAGCCAAACATAACACTTAGTTATAATTCGGGAGCGGGTAATAGTCCCTTTGGAATTGGTTTTAGCTTGACCTTACCCAAAATATCCATACGTACAGAAAAGGGGATCCCCAAATACAATGCGAATGATATTTTCACGATGGGTACAGGAGAACTTGTTTTAAAACAGAAAACGGTCTTTAAAGATAAAAAAGGTTGGCATGTATACGAATACCTACCCAGAGTAGAAAGCTCATTTTTACGTATTGAACAGCACGTTAAAGAAGACAAAAGTGAGTCCTACTGGAAAGTGATAAATAACAATAATGAGACTTCTTTTTTTGGACAAACGAATCTATCAAGAATTTACAACCCTGCCGTTACTTCTCAAATTTTCGAATGGCTAATTGATCGAAAAATTGATGCTAAAGGAAACGAAATCATCTTTACATATAAAGCAGAAAATAAGGAAGGGATCTCAAATGAAATTTGGAATCAAAACCGAAGTTTTAACAATAAATACATTCAGTCTATTAAATATGGAAACTATAAGGATGATAACGATATCCAAAAATTTGCCTTTGAAGTAGTTTTTGATTATGGAGAATATGATATTTCAAAACTGGATGCAGGAGGAAAAAATCCATATAAAGAAGTAAGCTCTTGGAGTCAAAGACCTGATGCTTTTTCTTCTTATTTAAGTGGATTTGAGATTCGAACGTGTCGTTTATGCTATAATATTCTGATTTTTCATCATTTTGAAAAAGAACTAGGTGCTCCCTGTTTAGTGAAAAGTGTTGGTCTTAATTATAAAGATTCTAATACGTATAAGGATTCAAAATCATTAGGGCTTTCGACCCTTAATGAAGTGATTTTAAAGGGGTATCAGAGAGCTGGTAAAAAAGCAGATGATCCTTTTGAAACTCAACAACTACCTCCTACAGTTCTTGAATTTTCTACGTTTGCTCCTCCTGAAACTCCAGCGTTTAAATCGTTAGAAATAAATGGAAACACAATTCCAGGGTATTTAAATACGACAGGGTTTCAGCCAGTAGATTTGAATGGAGAAGGCATTTCGGGTTTACTGTATCATGCTGGGGAATCTCTTTTTTATTGTCAACCTCAGGGAGATGGAAAATATGCAATGCCAAAAGCACCCAATCAGTTTCCTATAGATAGAAACTTTAATAATGGAAACGTTTCTCTTGTTGATTTAGAAAGTAATGGAGAGCTTGAGTTGGTTGTAAATGAAACCGGTAGGGCAGGGTTTTATCAAAGAAATCTAGATAATTTTTGGGGAAATTATAAAACTTTTGAATCATATCCTACTGGTGCCTCCAATCCAAAATTGGAAATGGTAAGTCTTAGCAATAATGGAAAAACAGATATATTGTTGGTAGAGAAGAATGAGATTCTTGTTTTTCCATCAATAGGGGAAAAAGGATATTCGACTGCAGAAAGAAGAATGAAGCCCAGTGATTTTCCTTGTATTACAACAGGAAATGATAAAGTGAGGGTTGGATTTGCTAATGTTTTTGGAGATGGTCTTTCTCACCGAATTAAGATATCAAATGGGACGGTTGAATGTTGGCCAGACTTAGGGTACGGAAATTTTGGTCAAAAAGTTTCTTTAGGAAATGCCCCTATGTTTGAAAATGATTTTGATATTTCTAGAATGTATTTGGCAGATATCGATGGATCAGGAACGATAGATATTATTTATGCGTACTCCGATAGAGTGGAATTGTTTATTAATCATAGCGGAAATTCTTTTTCAGATGCGATTACCGTATATCTACCAGAACCTTTCAGCACCCTTGATCAGATTAGTTTTTCGGATATAGAAGGGAATGGTACAACTTGTCTTGTTTTTACGAGTATAGCAACAGTAACCACTCATTATTACTATGATTTTGTTGGTGAAACTATGATTGACGGGATCAAGAAAAAAAGTATGAAACCGTACTTGTTGTACGAAATAGATAACAGTTTAGGTGCAGTTACTCAAGTTCAATATTGCAGCTCTACGAAGTTTTATTTAGAAGATAAGAAGAATGGTAGACCATGGGCTACAAAATTATTTTTTCCAGTACAGCTCATAGAGAAATCGGTTGTTATCGATAAAATCAGAGGAAGTAGATACACCCAAACATATAAATACCATGAGGGGTATTATGATGCTGTTGAAAGAGAATTCAGAGGATTTGGTTTTGTTGAATCTTGGGATACTGAAAAATTTGAAACGCTAATAAAAATCAATAAAGAACAAGAAACACAAATTGAGGCACTAGATGAAGAACACTATATTCCTGCCAAGTATACCAAAACATGGTATCAAACAGGGGCATATATCAACCATTCGGCTATTTCAGCTCAATATAAAAATGAGTTTTATAATGGAGATAAAGATGCATATCATTTTCCAGATACTGTTTTTGAAGCCCCAATAGAAACACTTGGATTTGAAACCGTAAGACAAGCATATATAGCATTAACGGGGCAGGTCATTCGGACAGAAGTTTATAGTGATGATGAACACTGTTATCCAGAATTGTATACGATTCCGTATACGGTTGCAGCATCTGCTATGGAAGTAAAACTTCTTCAAAAGAAAGGAGAAGGGCATTACGCAGTTTTTATGGTGAATCCACGAGAAAACATTGCTTATAATTATGAACGAAATCCAAAAGATCCAAGCGTTCAACAATCGTTTACATTAGAAACCGATGCATTTGGTAATGTAAAACAATCGTGTACCGTGTTTCTTCCTAGGCGCTCCAGTATCTTGGTTGATCAAATTGTTCATCCCGAACAACAACAATTAAGAGCTACAATTACACTAAATGAGTATGTGACACCATTAAAAGAGTATCTCTATTGTGATGTCACATGTGAAGCGCAAGAACTCGAATTGGTTGGGTTGGACTTACACGGCAAAGGATATTTTGATTATAATGAAATCAGTAAGCAAGCAACTTTAGCCCTTCAAACTATAGTTCCTTATAATGGAACACTTGAATTATCACTACCTCTCGACACCTTGGAAGCTCATCAACTTTCATGGAATAGAACTTACTTTTGGAATGAACAGCAATCAGATCCGTTGCCATTTAAAGAGATTTCTTTAAGAGCATTGATCTACAACTATGACAAAGCTGTTTTTACCAAAACGTTTGTTAAACAGATTTTTGAGGATAGGATTACAGATGAAACCCTACAAAATAATGGTGGCTATTTCTTTGATGAAACATTGGGTTATTGGGTGAACAAAGGGTTGGCACAATATTATTTCAATGCAACAGCTCCCGCTAATTTCTTTATGCCTTATAAAACAGAAAATTCATTTGTCGATAAAAGCGTTTCTTTTTATGCAAAAACTACGGTCGAATATGACGCTTATGTGCTTTCTCAAATAAAGATAAGTCAATATGTTGATGAGACTATAAAAAATAGTGTCTTGGTAGAAACAGAGTATACTTCTTTTCAGCCCAAACAGATCATAGATGTAAATAGCAACACAACTCAAGTTCTGTATAGTCCTCTTGGTCAGGTTATTGTAATTTCGTTGTTTGGAACTGAAGATGGTCAAGCAAAAGGAGCAATGACACTTTATCCTGATGGTCAAACACCAGCAGAATATATCAATCCGGGAAAGGCTACCTTCAATGAAGTAATTGAACATCCAGAAAAATACCTTCAAGGTGCTTCTTCCTTCTTCTTCTATAACCTAGAGGCATGGACAGAAAATCAACAACCATCATCATCTATCAATCTTGTTCGAAATTATTACTGGAACTCCCCCGATAAGAATAAAACACCCTACTGCCAACAAATGGTTAATTACGCCGATGGCTTAGGGCGTGATCTTGAAAAGAAAGTATTAGTAGCCCCTGGAACTTCATATATCAGAGATGAACATGGAATGCTGATGATGGATGAAAACAATAATCAGATAGAAAAAAAAGTAGATTCAAGATGGCAAGTGACAGGAAGAACAGTGGTGAATAACAAAGGATTACCTATAAAACAATATTTGCCATATTTTATAAATACGCCAATATATGAAGATCAAAAAGAGATCTCTGGGCCACCTCCATCAGTGATGTATTATGATGCATTGGGAAGAGAGATAAGAGTGAATACTCCTAAAGGATTTTTTCGAAAAACCGAATTTACTCCTTGGGAAGAATATTTTTATGATGAAGACGATACCGTTTTAGACGCTAAGTATTACAAAGAGAATTATCCTCAAAACCTCGACCCTGGAGAGTTAGATGCAATCAATAAAGCCATTAAATCTTACAATACACCGAGTATTAAAGTCAGTGATAACATAGGAAACGTATTTCTAGAAATAAAAAACAACTTGGGGAACGTACCTCAAGATGCTTTTAAAGACATTGTAACAGAGGCATCAATCACCTCAAAAGAAATATGGGATGAGTTAATCACAAAGGAATATCTTGAAGTAGATACATTAAAAACAGAATATACTTGGCTGACTTCCAAATTTCAACCCTATACAAAAGAATTTAAACTTGAACTAGATGATAAGTTCAATACTTTGATTGATCCAATTACAGTTATTTTAAAACAAAACGAACTTGCCTCTTATTACAAGGTAGATAGTACAGGGCGAAATATAGAATCTATAGATGCCCGTTTGTATTATTCTAACCAGAGTCAAAATACCAGCTATTACAATTTTAAATATAGTTATGCAATGGAGGATGAGTCCCCAGTTTTGGTGAATAGTATTGATGCTGGAATAGAAAGACACTTGAATACCTTTTTTGGGAAACAATTTTGGTCCTGGAGCCCTAGAGATTACTGCCAGCTTATCCGCTATGATGCCTTGTATCGAAGAACAGATTTGAGCATCATAAAGGTCATCGGTTCCGAACCGATAAGATCTTTTGATGCGTTTAATTTGGTTGAAGTATTTACATACGGAGAATCGCAGCAGAATGCTCAAGAAAGAAATCTTATAGGGCAGTTGTATAAATTGAAAGATTTGTCGGGAATTATAAAAAATGATACCTATAGTATGCTCGAAGAGGTATTACATACATCTCGTCAAATGATCAAGCATAAGGCTACGGCTATCAATTGGAATGATGATCCAGTACTCGAAAAAGAAGTGTACCCAATTACAATGACCTATAATGCGATACATCAAAAGATCACAGAAACTACTCCTGATGGTTCCGTAACCAAAAATACGTATAACCAAGCAGGGCAACTCTATAGCGTGTCTGTAGTGTATTCTGACACGAGTATACAGCCGGTTATTGATCGTATTATATATGATGCTAATGGACAAAGGACCTCTATCGTATATGGTAATCAAGTCAATACAAAATATAGGTATGAAGACACCACCCTTCGACTTAAATCGATCAAAAGTACGCGTCCAGTCATCAAAGGAGAAAACCCTAAACTACAAGATAATGAGTATTACTATGATCCAGTAGGAAATATTACACGTACTCAAGATTTTACTATTGATGTAGTATTTAGTAAGAATCAAAAAGTAGACCCTATTTCCAATTATACATACGATGCTATATATCAACTGATCCTTGCCAATGGTCGCCAGCATCAGGGTATTACTGCCAATACCTATAAGAATAATACCTCAGACAGTAGTTTTAAACAGTGTCTTTACGGACCCCCTCCTTCTACCAATGATGCTGATAAATTAGAGAATTATAGAGAAGTATACACTTATGATGATTCAGGAAATTTAATAAAAAAGCAACATATAGCTACTTCTACTTCATGGACAAGAGAACTTCCTGTAGCAGACCATTCAAATCGATTAAAAAATGCTCAATATGACAAATCGGGTAACATGCGAAAGCTTGACATTAATACTGCAGTAGATCTTTCTTTCAACTGTTGTGAAAATATGGTAAAAGCAGGGATAATAGAACGGCCTGATGAACCGGACGATACCGATTATTACTTATATGACAGTCAAGAACTTCGTACACGTAAATTTTCAGAACGAATGGAGCACGGAGGATCAGTACAGCGTATTGAAGAAAAAACGTATTTGGGCAATTATGAAATTAAGAGAAATTATACAGGAAGTCAGGTAGAACGGTCAGCATTAGATTATGAACGGCAAATGTTGCGAGTAATGGACGATAATACATGTGTAGCCATTATATACTATACCGCTATAGATAAACAGGATCCTAGCAAAGAAAAAACTAGACAATGTCGTTTTCAAATGGATAACAATCTTGGATCGGTCGCTTTGGAAGTAGATGAAGAAGCAAAGTTAATCACGTATGAGGAGTATTTTCCTTACGGGGGTACGGCAATTATAACAGGGATAAGTCAATCTGAAGTAACACTAAAAGTCTATCGATATTCGGGTAAAGAGCGAGATGATACTACAGGACTGTATTATTATGGAGCGAGGTGTTATATACCATGGCTAGGGAGGTGGTTGGAACCCGATCCCGCAGGTACTGTAGACGGATTAAATTTATATGCTTTTGTGTCGGGAAATCCAATTTCGGCCTCAGATCCTACAGGAATGGCATTAGAAAGCGTAAGTGTGATTAGAGACTTTAATGATTCGGTGTTGATGCCCCCTGCAGGAGCAAAAACTCAAACCGTTGGGGGACTAACATATTATTTGCCTAAGATGCCTGGTGAGCTGGTGGCTTCCGTGGGTCAAACCACAGGTGTGGGGTCTTATTTAACCTCAAATCCATTTGCATTACCAACATCTCAAGAATCCGCTATAGGAGCACAGGTATATGGAGAAAGTCCTTCTGGAAGAGCAGGAGCAAGCGGAAAATTGAGAGCAAATACACAAATTGCAATAAAAATTTTGGAAGGTCGTACGTCTCAACGTTCAACAAGTAGTTTAGACAATCAGGCTCAGCACGTGGTCCCTTTTAGTAATTTACATGAGAAATCGGTTGTTAAACTCTATAAAGCCAATAGCGAACATCCTTTCAATTCTCAATTACTTCCTAATAGAGATCGATTTGATAGTGAAATGTCAGGTGTACTAAGTACTTGGAGCACAGGTTCAAGTGCATCGGGAATATTTTCGGTACCATCTGGATTTGATTATAGCACGCTAACAGGATCGTTTCATCAAGGATTTCATAGCGGATATAACCAAGGTATGGCAAGTGGTATTCGTGAAGTCACTTCAGCTCTGGCAACAACAAATGCTGGTACAGTAACGTCAACAATGATGGAAGCCGCAATTTTTCAGGTACAAATGGGTGGACGAAATTATGCACAACAACTATTGCCAATATACCCTGTGTTTAAACCCGTTTCTGGAGCATTGATATTTCCACATTTCTCTGCATCAGACGTTTCAGAAATAACGAGTATGGCGAGCCAATCAACGAGTAAAAAACGGAATGCAGAATTAGGTGATTTTGTTAGAGATAAGGTTGCGAGATTTAAACCATAATAAGCTATGAAATCATGAATTCTAATGCTAGAAAACAAAAAATGATATGACAAATGAGTTACAATTAAAGGAGAATATATCAAGAACTATTACGGGTATGTTTTGGGCTGAATTATACTGCATATTGAGGTGTGTTAAGTATAAAACACACACACTTGAACAAGAATATAGCTGCTTAGTTTAATTCATTTACCATCCAAAAAAGTAGTCCTATGAACTCTTTACACAAAGAACCAATTCATCTAAAATTATTAAAGCCTAAGGCGAAAGTTACTAGGTTATTATATAAGTTAGTACCCGATTTCGATATTAAAGCATTTGATTTTTTTCATAAAGATGCAGAAGAACAACTTTTTAATATATTAGAACAGCATATCGCTGTATCAGAAAGCAGTAAAAAAGCGACAAGTATTGAAAGAACTGAGATCAAAGAACTGATCATAGAATGTAAAACGCACCAACGCGTATTAAAATTTTGTTCTGATCCAGAAATCTGTCTAGAATTAATAAAAAATGATTGGGATTCGGCCAATAAAATAGCTCGATTACCAAAAAAAAGATTCATTCGTCAATTTCAATATAAAATCAGAACTGATGAAGATCTAGCCAACGAAATTTACTTAGATGCTGTTCATATTTCTGAAGCGACAAACCACTTGTATGGAAATATAAAAGACATTGTAGCTTCACCTTTTTATAATGCAACGAAATTTAAATCAACTTCTCCAGAAATTGATGCGTATTTTAAAAGCATTCCCAGTTATCAGGATTTATTCGGAGGTTTAGACTATTTGGAATGCAATCCTTGTCAGTCTATTTTTAGTCCATCTGCTTATTTTTTAGATATCATGAGGATTACAGATGAGTATATCACAGAATCCAATCTTGATCCACAACGAACTATTCCGCCAGGATATACATTACAAGAAAGAAGACCTGATTTATTTACAACGTATTTGACGTGTGAAAATACAACAACAGAAATTCCGTATTTGCAATTGGTTAATGATATTCTGATTAAAAATCTAGAAGCAAAAGAAGGCATTACTGATGCGTTAAAAACTATTGCAGTCAATGCATATCCATTTTTAACTCCTTTCCTGGCTCCACTATTTAATATCCGAGCGTATCTGGAAGAACTAAAAATTCCTTTGTATGAACTGTATGCTAGTTTTGAAAATAATAATGGTGCCGATGATGATGTGAAAAAACAAGATGTTGACCGAGAATTTACAGGGCTTTCCGTAGAACAATATACACTCATTACTACTCCTGATCCGACCATTCCAGGATTATCAGAAAGCTATGGTTATAATTTACCTTTTTACCCAAGACCTTATTCTGGGATAGGAAACCTGATTTTTGAAAAAGAGGCAAAGAAGGTTGCTGGTGCCAATACAAAGTTTTCCTCGGAGATTAAGGTAGGAGATACTATTTCTGCTGGGTTAGAAATAAAAAAAGTAATCTCCATAGATTCTGACACCACACTTACGGTGGACACGAACTGGGAAGATACTGCAGGAAGTACATACGAAGGAATTCCAAATGATGGCCAAGAGTCTGAGACAGGAACGGGTACGGTTACTGTTGTTAAAGATGAATTTAAAGTTACAGGTACAAACACAAAATTTACTACAGAAACCAAAGTAGGGGATCAAATTATAGTGAACGGAGAAGCCCAACTCATCACCGAAATTACTTCGGATACCGAAGTACTCGTACGTATTGCTTGGACGATTGACGAAACGGATATTGATTTTGAAATATTGGTCAATGAAGAACTGCCGATAGCGGGTGACGGCACCCTTGATTTTGACATCCAATCCAATGTTGTAAATGGGACAGGAAGCAATTTTGAAACGCAGGCAAATGTCAATGATTATATTCAAATGGCGGGACTAACGCGTCAGATTATTAAGATTGAATCCGATACAAAAGTATTGGTAGATGAAGATTTGCCATTTTTTACTACGGATCTAACATATCAAATTCTTCCAAATATTTCTCCAGTAAAACCACCATTTGAAGGAACAGGAATCATCGGGTTCCAAATTGGAACGAGACTAGTTTTTGGATTAGGCACTTCTTTTGTTGACGATTTTAAAATAGGATATAAAATTAGCGTTGGAAACGATGAGGTCGAAGTAACTTCAATTGAATCAAATACACAAATGACAGTCGTCGATCTGTGGAATTCAGACGAAGGGGTTCCGTTTTCTATTACACCTCAGCAAATCACTTTAGATATTTCAAAATATTTGCCCCAAGCAGGAACAGGAACCCTTACCTTTTCTACAGATAGTCCCAATGTTTCTGGAACGGATACTAAATTCTTAACAGAGTTATCCATAGGGGATCAAATAGAATCAGCAACGCAAGTAAGAACTGTTCTTGAAATTATTTCTGATACCGAGGCTGTGGTCTCTGCAGACTGGAGTCTGTTTACTACAGGAGTTTCATTTAATATTTTGCCTGTAGATGGGTTGGATATCGTGAATAATTTTATTAGCCGAACCAATATTACATTGGATCAGTTGACAGATTTGCTGATTCAGAATCTGGACAAAGAAGAATTGGCAGCAGATATTGCCAATAGTTTTTATATCAACGACACCGCAGAAAACCTTCCTTATCTTCAGACCTATATTACCCCAGATCCTGCCAATCCAATAGAGAGAATCAAAGGGTTTTCAGATAAACGGCTTGATCGTCTTAGTCGGTTTATTAGGCTAGGAGCAATTCTAGGATGGTCGTATTCGGATTTGAGCTGGCTTTTTACAGCTTTTATGAAAGGAAAGGGTACTCCTACTATCGATCAATCCTTGATCGAGTATCTGGCACAGGTCAAAAGAGTGCAACAAATTTTACCAGAATCTTCTCTGATAGAACTCGCTGCCAATTGGCATACGATGAAAACAATTGGAAAGGTCGACACAAACAATCCGCAAGACCTTTTTGATGTAATATATAACGATCCTGCGCTATTGAATGGAAAGAATCCATACGAAGATATAGTCGTGCCTTTTAACCCTTTACGAGTGCCAATTGAAGGATGGACAATCACCGATTCAAAAGGGAGTAATGGAGAAATACGTGGAAGATTATCTGCGGCACTTTCCATTAGTGTTGACGATGTACTGATACTAGGAATTTATGTAAACACTCTTATTGACCCTAAGAATACAACCGGAAAAATACCTTTAAACCTAGAGTATTTAACTTGGATGTACCGCATCTCTCAATGGGCAGTAACCACGGAGTACTCCTTAAACGAATTGTATCAAGTACTCTGTCTAGAGTTTTATCCAACACACAATTATCTAAAGCCTCCTAAAGAGGTGATTCCAGCAACCCCTGAATCCGTATTACAGCTGTTACACCTTTCAAATAGACTTAAAACAATAGATTTAGACATTGGGCAACTCAATTATGCCATAAAAGGAGAGTCTAGTAATGGGTATCAACCTCCATATAAGGTTGATGAAATAACACTTTTTATTAATGAGTTATCCGTAACTACAGCTGCTGTTCGCCTACAAGCTCAAGCTTTGACATTTGAAGATATTACACAAGAAATTGCTGTAGAATTAATACGTCTATTTCAAAATGACGCTATTATCTCCGAGTTGGGTGTTTTTAAAAAATATACATTTCTGTTTTCTGAAGTTGCTACGTATTTTCCATTAGTAAATACAGATGGAGATTGGATACAAGCCTTTACTCCTGAATCTTTTTCTAGCAACCAAAATAATATAACTTCTAAAGAATCAGCAGCGGTATTTGCAGCTTTAGAAACCGCTACTCCTATAATTTTGGATCAAACAGGAGTAGATACTGCGACTTTAAGTAAGGAGTATACATTTGATACCGATTTGACGTTTTTGTCATCGGTTTTTCCAGGAAGTGATCAAGAGCTAAAAATCGCTCAAGTTCGAGAAATACTAGATCAGGTAAAAAGAGATATAGAACATACGCTTACTATTTTATCTAAAGAAGAAGAAAGCCAACAAAATGCATTTGCAATTGGAATGGCAGAATTTTTGGGCTCTAGTCAAGATACAATTACATCGTTGCTTGATTTTATAGCCCGAACGACTGCCGTTCCCGAATACCTAGTCGAGTTTATGACTTCAACGCATAGCTTAGTTCCTGATAGAATCAAAGCTTTTGTCTTGTTGATGTCTCAATGGATGTTGATCGTCGATAATCTGAAACTAGATACAACAAGTACCGAATACATTACTAGTGTATCTGGACACGCTCATTTTAATATTAAAAAACTTGAGAAAGTAAGCCTTGCAGATATCCAGATGCTTTCTATATACAAAGCGTTAGAAAGAGATTTTGGAGATCAGAACAATGGTTTGATCGAATATTTTAAACGACCAGTAAGTACTACTTGCCCCGATTTGAAGACAAATAAATTGGCAGAAGTAACAGGTTGGAACGACGAACAAATTTGCACGGTAATTGCCTATTTCTGGCCAAAAAACAGTGACCCAGCGACCAATTTTAATACGATACTAGGAATAGAACGGATGAATACCGTTTTTTTGACCGCAAATACGATTGGAGCAGATATTGATACAACGATGGACATCACTAGAATTAGTCATTTGGCGTTGTTAGAAGTAGGAACTTTTGTTGAAAATAATTGGAAAACATATCAAAATGTAGCTTCGACTGTTCGCAATCAGGCTGCAGGAAAATTAGGCGATGAATTTCAAAGCGTAAATAAAACTGTTATAGGGAAATACGATACTGCGCTTAGAAATGTTTTAGTGCCTTCTGTAATCTGGCAGCTCAATGCATACGATCCTAATATTGAAACAGTTTCTGATTTATATCAATATTTGCTTATTGATGTAGAAATGAGCAGTTGCCAATTCACTTCAAAAATTGCAGAAGGTATTGCCTCGGTACAATTGTATATGCAACGTGCACGTATGATGATAGAGCCGGGAGTGATTTTTGTAGATATACCAGTCATTTGGTGGGAGTGGATATCTGCTTATCGTTTATGGGAAGTCAATAGAAAGATATTTTTATATCCGGAAAATTACATTGTGCCAACATTAAGAAGAGGGGTTACGCCAGAATTTAAAAGTCTGGAAGAGAACTTAATGCAGAATGATATCAATAAGAGTTCTGTAAAAGAACCATTCTATACATACATGACAGATGCCAATATTTTGGGTACTCTTGTTCATGTAGGAAGTTATAAGACGATACGAAAAGATAATCAAACTGGTGAATCCAAAAATACAGTATTCCTTTTTGGGAGAACCAATACGCAGCCGTACACCTATTATTTTAGGAGTTTAGATGATGACAATGATTGGGGAGCTTGGATTAAGATAGATTTAAGTATTAATGCGCAAACCATCAATGCTTGTTTCGCTTTAGGACGCCTGTTAATTTTCTGGAGTGAGATCAGTACAACACAAAGCAGCAAAGTAACAGATAAAGATTCTAGTACAGAAACCATAGATGTGACAACGCTGAAATACTCTTTTTATGATGATACAAACAACAGTTGGGTGCATCCTCAAACGTTATTTGAAAATGTTCCGATTAAAGCGTATCTCGGGAATTATAGTGAAATAGATAATGTAACTTTCAATAACCTGTTCAATGAGAACAATTCTTTTTGGCTTAGCCCTTATGTGTTGCGAACGAGCGCAAGTTTTGTTGGAGCAGGAAAGATTGCTATATCCGAAGGACTTCAAGCCGTAAATGGTACAGATACTCAATTCTTACGAGAATTAGAGGAAGGTGATCTTATATGGATATTGGGAGAATCTAGAATAATAGCAGCAATTAGAGATGATGTCACATTGGTTGTCAAGAAACCTTGGACTCATTCTGCACAAAATACGGAGTATAAAGTGGTTCCCAATGGACTTACTAAAACTCCAGCTCCATTTACAGGAACAGGAACCGTTAATGCTTCTCCTGGGGTTAAAAATATAGACGGAATAAATACAAAATTCAAAGAAGAATTTACCTATGGAGATAAAATAGTGATCGGAGATGAAACTCGAATAGTAACGGTAATCGCTTCAGATACATCTATTCTTGTTGATCGAGATTGGCTTTCTCTACATATTGGTTCTGAATATACCATTATCCCAGTAAAATCAAAAACAGAAACGTTATTGGTAATGTATGGGGCGAATTTACCAACTACATATAATGAAGATCCGCCATCGGCACCTCCAGTATATGATAACCCTACAAAAAATTCATTTATACAAGAGCGGAATGAAGTCAATGAAAAATCCTATAAATCGCTAAGATTAGCGAATCAATATTTCCCAAAGGAAATAGGAGGGCAAAAGTTTGGAACCGATGGCAATGTTACGCTCGGACAAGTTCGGGTTTTGGATGCAAATCTTGTGGATACTAAAACACAGATAGTGGTGACAGATTATCAGTATGCTAGTGATCAGAATCCCAAGCCTTATGGAGGCGTCTTAAATAGAGAACAAGCTACAGTATTGGTAGCAGAGAACGAAAGTGCTATTTCTGATAATTATTGGGGAAACAATATTAATAATACACATAATGATGAGCATGGTGACACTGTGAGTTCAGGTAAAAATTTGTTGTATTATATAAATCAAGAACAGGCATCACTGATCAATGTTGGGAATCAAATGGGATGGTTTATTTTCAATAATTCAGATGAAGCGTTCTTAATAAATGCCGTTGAGAATGAAGTGATTTCAATAGAAGAAATGTCTTTGGTGCAAAAAGTACCTTCCTTGCCGGATTTACTAAACACTTTGGTTATCAGTAGTCAAGCGTATTCTGCAAACCCTGTTGCTTTTTCAGATTTAAAATTTCAATGTACTCGACTTACAACTACAGTATTCTCAGAGCTGACACAAAAATTGTTTGCAGGTGGTATCGATAACCTCCTTACATTATCCTCTCAACAGATACCAGAATTACCTTTTAGTCGATTTTACCCAGCTCCAGGGAATGTTCCTCCAGATTCTATTATTCCTCCAATGTCGGAAAACATGGATTTTGATGGTTCTTTTGGGCTCTATTTTTGGGAGATATTTTTTCATGCCCCCTTCCTTGTTGCAGATCTTCTCAATGCAAATAAACGTTATGAAGAAGCAAAATCATGGTTAGAGTATATTTTTAACCCAACGATTAATGAAGATGATGCTACTATGCCTGACCCTGAGAATCGCTATTGGAGATTCTTGCCTTTCAGGAATGTAAAACGAGAAACGATCAAAGAGTACCTGACCAATCCAGCTCAGATCAGGGCCTATAATTATGATCCTTTTAATCCAGATGCCATTGCAAAATACCGCCCAGTAGCTTATGCAAAAGCTGTCGTAATGAAATATATTGATAACTTGATCGATTGGGCCGATTTTCTCTTTGCACAGGATACTCGAGAATCCATTACTCAAGCAACTAATCTGTATGTTTTAGCGAAAGAACTCTTGGGAAAAAAACCAAAATTAGCAGGTAAAATTCCAACGCCAGTACCTAAAAATTATGAAGAAATTAAAGCGCAATACTCGGGCAATATACCTCAATTTATAATTGACCTAGAAAATACCTCCGAAATTAGACTTAATGCATCCAATGTTCGATTTACACAGGTTCCAGTGAATAAAACAGACACTTATTTTTGTGTGCCCGAAAATGCCGATTTTATAAAATATTGGGATCGTGTAGAAGATCGATTATTCAAAATTAGGCATTGTATGAATATCGATGGAGTTGTTCGATCCTTATCGTTATTTGCGCCTCCAATTGACCCACGTGCTTTACTCAATGCTCTTGGATCTAGTGGTTCGATTCAAGGATTGGCAAATCAGTTTAATGCTCCAATTCCTTATTTCAAATTTGATTTTTTAATAGAAAGGGCAAAAAATATAACGTCTCTATTAAGTGGATTAGGGAATGCTTTGCTTGTAGCGTTGGAAAAGAAAGATGCTGAAGCGCTTAGCTTAATTCAGGTAAATCAAGAAAAACTAATTCTTGAGATGACAGCCTCAGTACGAGAAAATGAGATCTTTGAACAAGATGAATTGCAAAAATCGAATGAAATTTCATTGCAAAGTGCTCAAGCTAGATATACGTATTACAACGATCTCATAGAAGAAGGCATTTCCCCTGGAGAACAAACAAGTCTTGATGCTGCATTGGCTGCCATGGTGCTTAATATCGCAGGAAGTGTAACGAAAACAGCGGCATCTATAGCATATGCGGTTCCTCAACTCGGGTCACCATTTGCAATGACGTATGGAGGTATACAGGTGGGGTCGGCGGTGAATGCCGCTTCTGGTGTTTTTGAAATTGCATCTACTATTTCCAGTTATGTTTCTCAAAATGCCGCTACAGTAGCTTCTTATGATAGAAGAACTGAAGATTGGACGTTACAAAAATCGCTAGCCTTATTCGATGAAGAATCTGTGAAAGCTCAAATTGAAGCAACCAAAATTCGAAAAAATATCGCAGCACAAAATTTGATTATTCATCAACAAAATATTCAGAACAATGAACAATTGGAAACTTATTATAAAGATAAATTTACTAATGAAAAACTGTACCAATGGCTTTCCAATCGCATTTCAAGTGTCTATTTCCAGACCTATACTATTGCTTTCGAGATGGCAAAAGCAGCAGAAAGAGCGTATCAATATCAATTTGATTCTAATCAAACGTTTATAAACTTTGGCTATTGGGATAATGCGTACAAAGGGCTTACTGCTGCAGATGGATTACTATTAGCATTAAATCAATTGGAATCATCTGTGATCCAGAATTCAAGTCGAAGATTGGAAATTGAAAAAACAATCTCACTTTTGAATCTCGACCCACTGGCATTACTACGTCTTCAAACTACAGGAGAATGCATCTTCCAGTTGAATGAAAAATTGTTTGATTATGATTTTCCAGGCCATTATAGCCGAAAGATCAGAACGATTTCGATGTCTATTCCTGCGATAGTAGGGCCATATCAGAACATCAATGCCAGCTTAACTCAGATGAGTAATCAGATCATCCTTAGTTCGGATAAAGAAGGACTTAATGCCACGAATTATCTATTGGGGGGAGAAGATGCCAAAACACCAGAAGGTGGAGCAATGCGAGCGAACTGGTGGATCAATCAACAAATCGCACTATCAACAGGAGTTAATGACAGTGGGATGTTTCAATTAGATTTTAATGACCCTAGATTTTTGCCATTTGAAGGTACGGGTGCTGTGTCTACCTGGAAATTAAGCATGCCTTTTTTCTCAAATAGGATCAACTTTTCGGCAATTTCAGATGTGATTATTAACCTGAAATATACCGCCATAGATGGAGGGGCTAGTTTTCGTAAAGATGTGATGAAATTAAAAGCCCTTCAACCATATTCTGGAGTGGCGTATCTTACATTAAGTCAAATGTATGCTTCAGCATGGTATGCATTGTTCAATGAGCCTCCAATTCAAGAAAAACAAACCATGAAGTTCGTAGTACAAGATTTTGTTCCTCCGAATATTAAACCAGGTCATCTAACAGGGTTTCATTTCCAATTAGATGCAACACTTCCAGCTTCAGGTTCGTATATCACTTTTACTATCGCAGATGGAGTAGATATACCGATTAAACTAGACACTCAAAATGCGTTCTCTTATACCTTTAAAAAACAAAGTGTAAATGAACCTAAAGTCGAAAAAATATTGGAGGGCATTCGATCCATAACATTTGACCTTAATAATACTCCGACCGATTTAAAAAATGCTACTGGGACAGCATTAGCATCAGAAGTAATCTCAAATATTCAACTCATTTTGTATTACGATGGTACTGCAGAATAAGCAATAAAACAGGATGATTACACTGTATTACATAACTTTTAAACCTTAAATACTTTATATTATGCCAACACAAAAATGTGCTGAAAACATTGCACAAGAAGCGCCTCCTTTTAACATTCCATGTACGGGTGCTTTTTGTGCTAAAACTCGTCCAGCTAGAGATTCACATTGTCAAACCTTTGGTTTAGATCCCGACACCCCTCAATTAAGTTTTGATCCAGCTCTCAATTCGTCGTGTTATTGTTGTTGTTCTTGTTATACGCTCAATACACCAATAGCAGTAGCTAAAGATGAATTTGCTTTAATTCAGGATATCGTTGAAGGGGATACTATTTTAACAACAGGTTCAGATCTGGTGTGGAGACCTGGTAAAGTTGAGTCAAGAAGCGGTGAAATTGAACCATCTATGATTTCTGGTCTTTATTTAGTTCGATATAAAATGGACGGAGAACAAAATACTAGAGACCTTATTGTTACCGCAGATCACTTGTTTATGATGGCAAGTGATCAGAAACTTAAAAAAGTCCAGGAACTTATTCCTAACAATGGTTTACTTAGTGCAGACGGAACGATTGCAAGAGTAGTTTTTGTAGTCTATGGAGATTACGATACAGCCATTCAAAGCATCCAGATGGAAGGTACATTTGATGGGAAAAACCTTGATGGACATTTGATTAATGCAAACGGAATCGTATCTACCGATTTTAAGGTGCAAGCCTTTTATGAAATACAAGGAAATAAAAGTGTTAATTCATGGGCTGTTGCTTTCGGAAAAGAAGACGAAATAGTAAATGTAGGAGAACCAGACTATGTTGCTAGATTTAACTGCGATGAAATCGGAGCATTTTTGGATGATAAGAAGCAATGGCCAAAAGGATTTATGCCAAAACGTCAACAATTGATAAATATCCCTGAAAATGCAAAGTCGTTCTTAACGACTAAACAGGCAGTAGAGGTAGATGAAAATGCAACTTTCAACTCCATTTCTTCGAGCAAAGAAAATATCTTAAAGGTATTAGCAATATATGAATCAAGGTATCCTAAAATCAATTTTGTACTAGATTGGTATAACTATTCATCGAATGCTTTTTCTTGGGAAAGTAATACTCAGCAATATGTAGTGATTACAGGACAATTAGCAAGAATTAAAAATCTGTATACTAATGGAATGGCATTAATTATAGCAGATATGATTACCCGACTTGTTGATGATAAATGTGTTGCTGAAGGAGATTATAATGCGTTAAATATAATGCGTGTAATATGGCCAAATTCAATTTTGGCAACATTGGCTCCTACTGGTATTTCAGAAGTTGAAAACGTAATTTTTAATCAGATTGAAAAACATCGAGGAGGGAGTTCAAATGATATTTGTGATAATCCTTCCATTGATTGTAGGTTAGAATCTTTTATTGCAGGCCTCTCATTTTTTCCAATACCAGAATGTGGAATACCACCTTCGGAAGTCTTTACACTGGAAAGAGCTTTTGCGAATTTTGATCTCACTAAGATAGAAATTTACTTTAGTGAAGCAGTTGATATTGCAACAGGTTCTTCAACCATAAATTATAATATTAACAATAAAGTGATTATCACAAGTGCAGAAGTCGATGGAAATAAAGTAGAACTTACCGTTGAAGGTCTAGAACTTGATAATAGATATGTAATGGAAATAAATAATGTGAAGTCTGTTTTTGAGGTGCTTATTCAACCAAACCCATCTTTATCAATCATAGATACTTGTTTTGTAGAGTAACGTTAACTATTTTTTTAAACATACAAACATCCAAAAGCCATGCTTTTGGATGTTTAAAATCAGAAATATTATGCTTGAAATAATAAAAGAATTAGAAGGAGCTACATCCTGGAATGCTATGAGAAAAGAGCTAGGAAACCTATTGGGTTTAGATACACCGGTTTCTTCTGCAGTACTTCGACGTGCTAGAGAAGATGATAAATTTGCCAGTTACTTGATGATGAGCCGAAATAGTATTGAAACGCTCAATCTCTTTTTAAATACACCAAAGAATAAAGAATATGAAATTAGTGCTACAGGAATTGAGCATACCAATCTAGACTTAGCAAAACGTGCTACCAAAGCCATTTTCGATTGGGGAAAGTCAGGATTTCAAAAGGTTGATCAAGAAACTTTTGATACACGGTTTAGTAATTGTGAACAGTGCGAGTATCTCAAAGAAGCTCCAGATAAATTAGCATATCAAGTTACTTTGGTTAGAAAAAGCAGCAATAAAATATGCTCGGCTTGCGGTTGTACTGCTTCTAAAAAAGCATGGCTCGCTACAGAATCTTGTCCAGTAGAAGATCCATTACATGCTGGGTATAATTTATGGGAACAACCGATTTCTTCATAAGAATTGTGGGTTTACTTTTTTTAAAAGAAGATGATTTGTTATTATAAAAATTAGAAATTAATGAAAAAAAGAATAAACTAGAAGACTCAGGATTGGAAGCACAAGTGATCCAATCTATAAAAGAACAAGCTCAAGTTGCTTTTCAAAATCAAAGCAGTACTACGAAAGAAGTACTTATCCTTGTCGATGGGAAGCAATATCTTGTTGATGTACTAGAAGACGTGGAAAAAACAGCAACAATGACGATTCCTGATTGTCCAAATCAACTTTGTCAGAAGTTGCAACAGTATATAAAACGAATCTGTAAAGATTCAGCTTTTCCAGTAGGTAGGTATGCCTATATTAATTAGTGTCGGGTCGAAAATTAAGGTTTTTTTGATTTTCAATTAAAAAAGCATTCTGTTTATTGCCTTATTTTTGCTTTTTAAGCCCTGATTCTTGTTTTGATATTATTTGGATAGAAGAGACCTATTAAAATGGTTCGTTT
>CALFCI010000035.1 GCA_937951135.1 uncultured Aquimarina sp.
TTTCGTTTTCGAAAATACCTACGAGGTTTTGAAAACCTCGTAGGAAATTCGTATTGTAATTCAGCTTTCTTATATAATTTGAAGTACATATCGTCACTTCGTCTTCGAAAATACCTACTAGGTTTTGAAAACCTAGTAGGAAATTCGTATTGTAATTCAGCTTTCTTATATCATTTGAAGTACATATCGTCATTTCGTTTTTGTAATTCCTACTAGGTTTTTGAAACCTAGTAGGAAAGTTGTACTTCAATTCGGCATTGTAATTTATGAATTTTCCGGAAGTTCGGTAGCAGCAGCAGATGAAATTAAATTCTCACGTTCCAAAATCTTTACGGTTTCAGTAGAGGCAGCAACAACAGATATGGGTAATGTAATGATAAGCCCGAGAATAGGAATAAATAATAGGCCTACAAATATGAGACCATTACCGATAGCGGTTCCCCTATGTTTTTTAACAAAGGAAACACTTTCTTTATATTTAAAATGACGTTCCATGGTATAATCCATATTTCCAAAGCCAACATAATAGGCTTGTAAAACAAAAATTAAGATAGTAAACACTAAACCGACTACAGGAATCAAACTTAGCATCAATAAGGGTATGGTAAAGAGTAATTCCTTGCCGAAATTTCGAATATTAATTCGAATCCCTCTAGCCAGCTGTTCACGAAAAGAAGTGTCACGATGTATATGTGAATTTTCACCTAGTAAATGCGCTTCTATTTTTTCAGAAACAGGACTCATAAATGGTGCAGACAGTGCCATAACAATGTGTTTGTATATAAGTAGTCCGATAATTAAAATGAAGATGCCTCCAAACACGGTACTAACCTTAGCAAATCCTTCTGCACCCCATTTCCAAACCCATAGCTTGGCAATGAAGCTTCCTACATATCCTGATAAGAAATAAGCTGCTATGAAAATACTAACCCCTGTAACAATGCTAATTAGAATTGGAATCGTAAAATATTTCCATAACCCTAATTTAGAGATCATTCCAAATGCACCAAAGTATGCTTTTATTCCGTCGAGTATTTCCTTGATCATGCTATATGTTTTAATCCACATTGTGGAGTTTAATTCTTAGAGGCCTACATCGAATTTGAAATCTTTTTTTCTGCTGGATGTCTCGTAAGTTTGCTTCGAGGTAGTTGGCTAAGCTAGGATTCTTATTTTTAAAGGTGTAGTCTTAAAGAATCTGATACTTAAACTTCCTGCATCCCTATTTATATTCTTTAACGGCATCCACAAATGCTCTAGCATTGTCTACTGGAATATTTGGTAAAATCCCGTGTCCTAGATTTGCAATATAACGATCTTTCCCGAAGGCATCAATCATTTGTTTTACCATTTTTTTAATCTCAGCAGGGGGAGACAGCAATCGTGAAGGGTCGAAATTACCTTGTAATGTAATATTTCCTCCAGAAAGATATCTTGCGTTTCTAGCAGAACAGGTCCAGTCTACTCCCAATGCCGCAGCTCCAGATTTTGCCATATCTTGTAATGCAAACCAACATCCTTTTCCAAAAACAATCACTTTAGTTTCGTCTTTCAGCGCGTCTACAATTTGTTGAATGTATTTCCATGAAAACTCTTGATAATCTACTGGAGATAACATACCACCCCAACTATCAAATACTTGCACAGCATTTACTCCAGCGGCTACTTTTGCTTTAAGGTAAGCGATGGTGGTATCCGTAATTTTTTGGAGTAGGCGATGAGCCGCTTCAGGTTCTGTGAAACAGAATTCTTTGGCTTTATCAAAATTTTTAGATCCTTGTCCTTGTACTGCATAACAAAGTATTGTCCAAGGAGACCCTGCAAAACCAATTAATGGCACTCTATTGTCTAAGCGTTCTTTAGTCAATTTGATCGCATCAAGTACATATCCTAACTCCTCTTGTATGTTTGGGACAATTACTTGTGCTTCATCTTTAGCAGATCGAATTGGATTTGGCAACCATGGACCAATACCATCTTTCATTTCCACCTCGATTTGCATAGCTTGTGGTATCACTAAGATGTCACTAAATAAAATAGCAGCATCTGGGCCAATAATATCTATAGGTTGTACGGTGATTTCTGAAGCCAATTCTGGAGTACGACATCGGGTAAAGAAATCATACTTCTTTTTTAATGCCATAAATTCTGGCAAGTATCGACCGGCTTGACGCATCATCCATACTGGAGGACGATCAACTGTTTCTCCTTGTAAAGCCCTTAAAAATAAATCGTTTTTTAGTTGTGTCATGGTTTTGTTGATAGTTGTTTGTTGATGGTTGTCAGAATATCAAAGTTATATAAAGTTCACAGGATTAGATCAAGATGCTTTGGCGTAAGCCTATGAGATTTATGTTGATTATTAGTATTTGAAATATTTCACGCTTTGTATAATTACATTTTCTATTGTTGCTTTAGTTGCTACGATTACGTTTTTAGTATGTTTTTTCGCTTCAGAGGCAGTAGTGTTTCCGATACAAAAAGCGATACTATTTACTATAGGGTTTGAAGCAGTATAACTTTGTACTGCCGAAGGGCTAAAAAATAACACCCCATCAAAAACACGATCAAATTGCTTTTTAACCTGATGGGTATAGTATACAATTTGTTCTGTGAAAGCAATCTGATGTTTTTTTAAGAGCGTTGGCAGCTCTTCTCTTCTTTGATTTCCACAAAAGAAAACAAAGGTTTTGTCTTGATGATTCTGCACTATTTTTTGTGCTAAATCTGTAGCGTCTGTACCAACTTCAATAACATGAAAGCCATAAGTTGTCATTAGTTTTTTGGTCTTGGCACCTACACAATAACAGTTTTCAATTTTCAATTTTGAATTTTGAATTGCCTTTGCTGAGTTTTTGCTTGTAAAAATTGCATTTTTAATCCACATTGTGGAGTTTAATTTTCCGGGGCTTGTCTCGTCGAAATGTAAAAAAAAGTTACCTTCTGATTGTCTCTTAGGCTTGCTCCTAGGTAGTTGAATAGCTTCCATAGCCTTTATTTCTTTTACTTCTTCAATTTGAATGGCGTTATATTCTACTAGCCCAATTCCACTATTTAGGAGCAACTCTTTTTGAGGTAAAGTGAGTTTTTTTGTGGATAGTATGGTAGTGTTGGCACCCTCACCCCAGCCCTCTCCCTTAGGGAGAGGGAGTGATTTTTTGTTTTCAATAGTTTTTTTGATATTTGATAAGATTAGCTCATGTTCATCAAACACTATATTGTTTTTAAATCTTAAAACTACATACCCTAAATTTTTAAGATGTAAATCTCTAAGTTCATCTTTCTCTTTTTGTTCAACACTATTATGATAACCACCATCTAATTCAATGATGAGTTGGTGTTCAAAATTTATAAAATCGACAATATATTCTTTTATAGAATGTTGTCGTCTAAATTTTAAATTATCAAATTTTCGATTTCGTAAATACCCCCAAAGTGTAGCTTCAGCATTTGTTTGCTGTTGTCGAAGTAATCGTGCTATCTTAGTTTGTATTCGCATATCACCTATTCATTTGATTTTTTGTTCCCTCTCCTAGGGGAGAGGTTTAGGGTGAGGGGCTTACCCCAATTCTTTTTTTATTTCTTTCATCAATTCTCGTCCTCCATTTTCTAGGACTTCTTTCGCCCAGGTAATTCCTATGTTTTTAGAGTTTTCTAAAGATATAGTTTTCGAAACTTCCACTTTTTTGGAGCCATCTAAGCTAAATAAAGCACCTTTAAATAGGATTTCATTGTGTTTAGATATGGCCAAAGCTCCTATGGGAGCGGTACAGCCTCCTTCTAAAGTTCTTAAAAAATCACGTTCAATATGTACGCATATTTCTGAAGGTTTGTGGTTGAGGTGTAATACGGCTTCTTGACAAAGGCTATCATTTTCTTTTACAACAACTAGCATTGCTCCTTGTGCAGGTGCTGGTACCATCCAATTCAAATCGATACATTGACTGGGTTTTAGACGAATTCGCTCCAATCCCGCGGCAGCAAAAATAGCACCATTCCATCTGTTGTCATTTAGTTTTTGCATTCTGGTATTTACATTGCCTCGTAAATCTACAGTATTATGTGTAGGGTATTTGTGTAACCATTGTGCTTTACGGCGTAAGCTTCCTGTAGCAATAACACCCGTATGGTTTAAAAAATCTAATCCTTTATGGACTAGTATGTCTTGTGTATTGGCGCGTTCTAGAACAGCACCTTCTATAATTCCTTTGGGTAATGCTGTAGGTACATCTTTCATGGAGTGTACGGCAATATCTATAGTATCATTTAACATGGCGATATCCAAAGTCTTTGTGAAGATGCCCGTAATACCAAGTTCGTATAAAGGTTTGTCTAATACAAGATCTCCAGTAGATTTTACAGGAACAAGAGTGGTTTGATATCCTAATGCTTGTAATTGATCCTGTACAGTATTGGCTTGCCAAAGTGCCAATTCACTATCTCTTGTACCGATGCGAATAATTTTGGACAATGGTTATGAGTTTTGGAGTTGAAATACTTTTTGAATCAATTCTAGACTTTCGGCGGACGAAGTGTTTTCGTCTTTAAGATGACTGGCAAAATGATTGGTTATTTTTTGAATAATACGATCACTAATGATTGTTGCTTGTTCCTCATTAAAATCGATTTGCTTTTTACGTTGTAGATCAATCTCCGCATCTTTAAGCGTTGTTAACTTATGCTTCAATGCTTTGATTGTCGGTGCAAATTTGCGAGTCTCCAGCCAATCGTTAAATTCGGTTTTCACTTCTTCTATAATCGCTTCAGCTTTTGGGATGTGCTGTTTTCTGCGTTGTAAGGTATTATCTGTTATTTTAGATAAATCATCTAAGTGGACTAGGGTTACGTTGGGTAAGGTAGTCACATCATTCGATACGTTTTTAGGTATGGATAGATCTAAAATCAGTAATGGCTTTTTGCTGTAGATTAATTGTTTAGAGATCGTAGGGTTTTGCGCTCCTGTAGCCACAATCAGAATATCGGTTTCAGCAATTTCAGATTGGATATTAGCATATTCTTTTACAATAAGATTGAATTTTCCTGCTATTTTTTCAGCTTTATCTTTAGTACGATTGATTAAAGTAATGTGTTCGTTTTTAGTATGCTTTACTAAGTTTTCACAAGTGTTACGCCCTATTTTTCCTGTACCAAAAAGCAATATGTTTTTTTCAGAAGTGTCGGATACATGTTTTAAAATGTACTGTACTGATGCGAAAGAGACCGAAGTAGCACCAGATGAAATCTCTGTTTCATTTTTAATTCGCTTACTGGCTTGGATTACGGCATTGATCAATCGTTCTGAAAATGGATTGACCATTTCTTTTTTCTTGGCTGCTTTAAAGCCAGATTTTAACTGACTGATGATTTCAAAATCACCAAGGATTTGACTATCCAATCCCGTACCTACTTTGAATAAATGATGTGCTGCTGCGCTGTTTTTAAAAACATAAGCTACTTTTTCAAAAGCTTCTATAGTTCCTACAGTGTGCGCACATAATAATTTAATCAGTTGAAAAGGGTGTTGTGCAAAACCATATAACTCTGTGCGGTTGCAGGTAGAAATGATGATGAGTGATGGAATACCCTGTGCTTTTGCTTCCTTAAGTATTGTTTTTTTAGCTTCTTCTCCTACACTAAAATGACCACGAGTTTCGGCATCAGCTTTTTTGTAACTGAGTCCGATAGCATAAAAATTAGTCCCTTTAGCGCGCAGGTGAGGCTCCATTCACTATAAATATAAGTTCAACTACAAAACTATTGGTATTGTTTGAGTAAAAATAACGCCAGAAGAATTTTAAATAACGCATGGCGTTATCTATATGTGTTTTTGAGTATAAACTATAAAAAAGAAAGAAAAATCATGAAAAACCCTTATTTTAGCTATGTTTTTATGGTATTTTTACAATCGCAGTTTAGACTAATTCTAAATAGTTAATTTTTATCATTATGGAAATTCAATTAAAAAATAACGCTCCAGGAATTTTAACAGAAACTAAAATCGATGATGATTTTTATATTCTAAAGTTTAAGAATGAAAGTCAAGAACAGCAATGTGTTGTGCGTGAAGTGGATAGTAGCTTTATTCAGTTTCATTTTTGTATTAAAGGAAAAACGAAATTCAATTTTAATAATGGAAGTTATGCTGTAACACTGGATCAAGAAAATTCATTGCTTTTGTATAATCCACAGCGGGATTTGCCGATGAATGTAGATATGGAGAAAGATACCTGGTTGGTTTCGGTTTTGATTTCTATTAAAAAGTTTCACTCTTTGTTTTCTCGGGAGGCAGATTATATTCCATTTTTAAGTGAAGGAAATCAGGATAAAAAATATTATACTGATGGTAAAATAGCTCCATCTATGGCGGTGGTGTTAAATCAACTTATGAATTATAGTTTACACCCTTCTATAAAACTCTTATACTTTAAAGGAAAAGCGTATGAATTATTGAGTCTGTATTTTAATCGACCTGAAGATGCAGATATGGAGCAATGTCCTTTTTTAGTAGATGAAGAAAATGTATTAAAAATTAAGAAAGCAAAGGAGATTATTATTGCGAATATGGCAGAGCCTCCTAGTTTACAAGAGTTATCTAATCAGATTGGATTGCCTTTGAATAAGCTTAAAGATGGGTTTAAGCAATTGTATGGAGAGCCTGTATATAGCTTTTTGTTTGATTACAAAATGGAAGTAGCACGACAGTTACTTGCAGAGGGTGCTCATAATGTAAATGAAGTAGGATTAAAGGTTGGGTATAGTACCGCAAGTCATTTTATAGCTGCCTTTAAAAAGAAATTTGGAACTACTCCAAAAAAATACGTAATGGGATTGGGGTAACGTAAAGACGCAATATAACAAAGTTGAGACGCAAAATTTTGCATCTCTAAAACCCTCGTTCATTTTTAATTTGCTCATAAGCTTCTTGTACGGCTCTAAATTTTGCTTCAGCTCCTTTAATATGAACATCTTCTAAATGTTGAATTTTATCTGGATGGTATTTTTTTGCCATGGTTCGAAATGCCTTTTTCACCTCGCTATCTGTAGCCGTTTTATTAATCTCTAGGATTGTATATGAGGTATCAGCGGTTTTAAAGAACATGGCTTTGATACTTTCAAAATCACTAAAATTGATACGTAAAAACCCTGCTATCTTTTGAATTTCTTCTGCTTCCGCAACACTCACATGTCCATCGGCATTAGCAATGCCAAATAAGAAATGTAATAACTGTAATCGAGCAGGGTATTTGATGTGTTGATTTAAATAGAGGCAGATGCGTTGTGCAGAAACTTCTCTATTTTTAATAACCTCATTAAATGTTCTAAAGGTAGCATTTGCACGTTCTTTTCCATAAGCACTTACAAAATATTGCCGGACGTAGTCCAATTCTCTTTGATTCACTTTGCCATCAGCTTTAATCACAATAGAAGAAAGAGACAATAGGTTTAACTCAAAATCCTGTGGACTTACTTGTTTTTTTGTATCAAAGCGTCCTTTAAATCCTGATGATTTTGATTTCATCATGGAATCAATAAAGCTGCCCAGCATAAATCCTATAATTGCACCCGGAAATCGATAGACGAAGAATCCAAGAAGTGCAGCACCCCATTTAATCATGTTACCTTAACGTTTTTTCAGGGTGTAAAGATAATAGATCGATTGTAGATAATACCATTTCATATAAAAAATGGCATACGAGCACTGGTGAAACAATGTTCCTTTTGATGATGATCGCAGTGTTGTTTTTAGAATTCTGAGAATATTTTGAAATTAGAGGATATCCAATATAGACCTTCTTTAGGATTTTAGGATAGCCTGAGTTCTTTTGAGATGGATTCTTTTTTCATGCAAATACTGATAGTATTCGTATCTTTGTACGACAATTGTATTAAAAATAAAGAATGAAGTGGTTTAAACTTTTTCAATTGGCTAAAAAATGATGCTTTTTTACCCTTTTTTGACTTTTTTCTTTCCGTAGCCCTGCTATGCAACTCAAAAAAGGTTTCAAAAAGGCAAAAAAATCATGAATTTTCGCTTCAATCCAAAAAGTCTAAACCACTTCAATTAAAAAAATAGATAAAGATATGTATCCAGCAGATTTAGTAAAACCAATGAAAGAAGACCTTACGATCGCAGGGTTTGAGGAAGTGATTACGGCACAAGGTATTGATGTTGCTATCGCAAAAGAAGGGACAACTTTAGTAGTTGTGAATTCTGTATGTGGATGTGCAGCAGCCAATGCGAGACCAGGTGCTAAGGCATCTTTAGATAACGACAAAAAACCAGATCATTTAGTGACTGTTTTTGCAGGAGTAGATAAAGAGGCTGTTGATAAAGCTAGAGAGTATATGATTCCTTTTCCTCCATCATCACCAGCGATGGCATTATTTAAAGAAGGTGAATTAGTTCATATTTTAGAACGACACCATATTGAAGGACGTCCAGCCGATATGATTGCAGAAAACCTTAAGGACGCTTATAACGAATATTGTTAAGCGTTTCTCAATAAAAAATACACAAAAACCGTTTACACTTGTAAACGGTTTCGTTTTTAGGGCATAAATAGCCGTTAAATCATAAAAACTATTGGTTTCCTAAAAATATTGTTAGACCTTGCGCGTACAAGCGAAGTTATGATGATATAGCTTTTGACGTATTAGATATATTTTGTATTCGATTATATGGAATGGTTTAAAAAAATAGTTTCATATCCATTTAGCATATTGTTTTATGTTTCTTTTGGAGGAGTTTTGGTGTTGTTTCATCCATTACAATGGTTAGCAGTAACACTAGGGGGGGCATCTGCACATCGAGGTATGATAAATGTGATGAATTTATGTTTGATGCGATGTTTGCATATACTGGGTGTTGTATTTGATTATAAAAATGACTTTGAATTGCCAAAGGATCGCCCTTTAATCATTGTATCCAACCATCAGAGTATGTTTGACGTACCTTTGATATCTTGGTGTATGCATCGGTATAAACCAAAGTTTATCTCAAAAATGGAATTAGGAAAAGGCATTCCAAGTATTTCATTCAATCTAAGGCGGGGAGAGCATGTGTTAATTGAACGAAAAAACCCAAGACAGTCTTTGCCAGCAATACAAAATTTTGCAAAGCGAGTTGCAGATCAAAATTTTGGAGCAGTTATTTTTCCTGAAGGGACAAGAAGTACGGATGGAAAACCTAAAAGCTTTGCGCAAACAGGATTAAAAATATTGTTTAAAAACATTCCAAATGCGGTTATTGTTCCCGTAACGATTAACAACAGTTGGAAATTGATACGGCATGGGGATTTTCCTTTAGGTATGGGGATTAAGATTACTTTAGAAGTGAAAGCACCTATTGAACTCAATGCGAAACCAGTAGATGAATTAATAATAGAAATAGAAAAGAGCATTGTCTCTACCATAAAATAAATAGATATGGCATTAGATAACATACGATTAGAAGTAATGCAACTATTGGAAAAAAAGATTGATTCTTATGTAGATCAATATTTAATCCCAGTTGATAAAGTATGGCAGCCTACTGATTTTTTACCAGATTCTCAAAACGAAGATACTTTTTTTGATGAGGTTAAAGAGTTGAGAGAATTGGCTAAAGAATTACCTTATGATTTTTGGGTAGTATTGGTAGGGGATACAATTACAGAAGAAGCATTACCAACGTATGAATCTTGGTTGATGGATGTAGAAGGCGTAGATCAACATGCTGGAGGTGGTAAAGGAAATGGATGGTCTCGATGGGTACGGTATTGGACAGGAGAAGAGAACCGTCATGGTGATGTGCTGAATAAGTATTTGTATTTATCGGGTCGTGTAAACATGATTGAAATAGAACGTACTACGCAACATTTAATTACAGATGGTTTTGATATTGGTACCGATAGAGATCCTTATAAAAACTTTATTTATACAAGTTTTCAGGAACTAGCCACTAATATTTCACATAGTAGAGTAGCAAAAATGGCTAAAGGGTATGGAAATAAGTCGTTGTCTAAAATGTGTAAAATTATTGCAGGAGACGAAATGCGACATTATAATGCGTATAGCGAATTTGTAAAAGAAATTTTAGCAGTGGATCCAAGTCAGATGATGATCGCACTTAGCGAAATGATGAAGAATAAAATTATCATGCCCGCACATTTCTTAAGAGAATCTGGAAATGAAAAAGCAAGTGCTTTTGATGAATTTTCAAATTCAGCACAGCGTATCGGAGTATATACAGCACAAGATTATGTAGATATTATGAAACGTCAGATTGATCGTTGGGAGATTGATAAACTAACAGATCTTACTGATGTAGCAGAAAAAGCTAGGGATTATGTTATGAGATTGCCAGGTAGAATGCAACGTATTAGTGAGCGATTGGTGATCCCAGAAGAATCATTTAAGTTTAAGTGGGTAGATCCTGCACGAGTAAAATAGTAGTGTTATGACTACTGTCGAGCGCATTGAAAAAACAACCGATTTTGTTAAAGAAACTTTGGATGGAGCAGAAGGGGGACACGATTGGTTTCACACCCAGAGGGTGTTTAAAAATGCCATTTTAATAGCCAAAGATGAGCTTGTAGATTCGTTGGTAGTGCAATTGGCAGCATTATTACACGACATTGCAGATTCTAAATTTCATGATGGTGATGAAACTATTGGGCCGCAAAAAGCCAGAACCTTTTTAGAAACAATAGCATTAGATCCTACCATGATCGATCATATCGTGTCGATCGTTGAGCATATCTCATTCAAAGGTGGAAATACGGCGCAAACCTTTATGTCACCAGAATTACAAGTAGTACAAGATGCAGATCGTTTAGATGCGATTGGTGCCATTGGTATTGCCCGTTGTTTTAATTATGGAGGGTTCAAAAATAGAGGATTATATGACCCTAGTATTCTGCCAAATTTAAACATGACTAAAGCCGAGTATAAGGCTTCTACCGCTCCTACCATTAATCATTTTTACGAAAAATTACTCCTTCTTAAAGATCGAATGCATACACAAACCGGAAAAGCATTGGCACAGCAACGACATGAGTTTATGGAATCGTTTTTAGAACACTTCTATAGCGAATGGAATGGTGAGAAATAATGAAATATAATTACGATTTTAGAAGTCAGAGGTTAAGTAGAAAAAGCTTGGTATTACATTTCATCTATAAAATCAAAAAAGGCATCAAAATCATCAAAATCATCAACTTCACTATCTCGGATGTCAATTAATAATTCTTTGGTTGATTTTTGAGTTTTTAATCGTATCATATCTTCTTCGGTATCTTCAAGCAGCAATTGTAAGTGTAGTTTGAATTCCTTAATTTTTTTTAAAATCCCTTTTTCAGATTTTGCGTAAAAATATTCATAATAAAAAGCAGTTTCAGGGTCTTCTGTTTGTAAGACAGACTTACGAATTTCTAATGTTTCGATCTCTTGATTTAACTGATCGAGTAAAGGCTGGATCTGTTTTTTATGTAAAGAAACTTCCATAGAATCATCGGTATCGATCATTTTTTGTAAGACCAATAATTGATAATAGTTACGTTCTTCCCAGGCCTGAGAAAGTTTTTTCATCCATTCTTCTCGCTGTTTTTTTTCTTGTGCATTGATGACTAAATCAGGATGTGCTTTTTTAACTAATGCCCTATATAGTTTTTGAAAATCTTTATCGGTAGTTTTTACCTTTTGTTCTTGTTGTTTCTGTTTTTCTTGGTGTTCATATTCTGAATGCTGTTTAGAAAAGTCTTGTTGAAATTTTTCTTTGAATTCTTCAGTATCGAGATCTGAAAAATCAAAATTCTCTTCATCAATATCTACGCCTATATTTCTGAAAAAATCTTTAGTCATTTCATTCATCATCTCTCTTTCGAAATCATCCATGTTTTCAGTGTCTATCCTTTTGATTTCTTCATAAATTTCCATTATTCTTGGAGATTCATAATCTTTATTGAGCAAAAATTCGATTTCTTCATAGATTCTATGAGTTAAAACTTCTTTTTGCCATACCGCAAATGCTTTTTGTTGTAATCGCTCATAGAGTTTTAGAACGAGTGCTTCTTTCTGTAATAAAAGCGTTTGTTCTATTTCGAAAGTATGTACATGGTACAAATTTTTAGCAATTTTTATTTGATGAGTAATCGTTTCAATTTGCTTGGTAAGTGTTGTTATTTTTTTGAGTTTTTTATCAATACGAGCTCTATATTTTTGTTCCTCTGTATCTATTGTGTCATCAATAGTTATTGTGAGATTTTTTTCGATGTCAATGTTATTTTTCAAAACATATTATTTTAGTTAAATCCTAACAATTGATTAGGGGAGGGTAATCGGTTAAGAGCTTAAAAATAATAATTCAGCTGCTAAATTCAAAACGCATCGGAATAAAAACAAGAATTTAGCAGCTGATAACTACCTGAAAACAGAATGTAATTAGGCAGTGGGTCCAACTAAATTATAAAATAGTAGTAAAGGGCTATGTTCTTAGCATCGGACTCTAGCTTTTGCAGCTCTTTTTTAAGCGTAGTATTGTAATACAAAAAGCACTAAGTATCAATACAAAAAGAAAAACGTAACTTGTCAGTAAGTTTGTGCAATTAGAAATAAAACCTAAAAGCACGGAGCCGATAAGAAAACCGGTAAAACCGATTCCCGAAACAATTGAAATCGCTGCTGATGCTTTCACTCCCTTGGTTTGACCTGCCCATCTAAATAATTCAGGAATGATAACAGAAAGCCCAAGGCCTAATATTCCAAATCCTAAAATAGCACTATAAAAATTGGAGCGCAAAATGAGTGCGTAAGCGCATGATGCAATAAAACACCCATGTTCCAGCCAAAATATTAATAGAAGCAAAAATCCAAGCCACTGCAAAGTACCTTATGTTAGATAAAATTAAGAATAACGATTTCATATGATATGATTTCTATATAAAACTAAGCAATTGTTTTGAATTGAGTTCGATTCTAAATTTTTGCTTGCGCACCTCTTTCTTTGTTATAGATCAAAACCATTATTATAAACACTGAATACAGAAAAATAACGAAAATGAAATATTTATTTGGATTTATTCCAAAAATATGAATATCTTTGTCTTGCGTTGAGATGGTTATTTCGCCCCAAAAAACAACTTTCAGTACTCTTGAAGCCGGAGCATTGTTATTAAAAACAGTGTTGACCCCAAAGCACTTTAAAACCTACAACAATGCTCCTCTTCATTCATTTTTATAGGAACTCTAATGCTTTACCAGCCCTATAATTCCGATAATTATTAAAAGTAAAGGAAATAGAAAAACGACCTGACTTACAAACGACCAAAACAAGAATTGAATCTATTGAAAAATTCCCATTTCAGTTATTTTTTCTTTTCTGACCTTCTTAATTAAGTCATCATATTCCATTTTCATAAAGTCAGATTTACTAATTTGTAGATCAATAATTCCGACATCATTTAGTCCTTTTTTAAACCCCTTTAAAACTGCGATTGGGTACAACCAAAGACTGTAGCCCATAGCCCAAAAGCTGAAAATGCAAATTGGAAAATATTTCCAAAACCCTGTTGAGATTTCCCAACCAGCAATAAAGCCTTCGCCTTTCCACGAAGTGTCACATTTGTTTACTAAATGTTGAATATCATGAATGTGAATTACATCTTTTCTGAATTTTGGATTGGGAAGTTTTAAATTCATCCCAAGTACTTTCATTTCAAAAGTATCGTTGTCAATTCCGCCATTTTCAGGAATACCATTTTCTTTATAAAATTCAATCAATAATTTATCTAATGTCATTTGGGTAGCGTTATCTAGTACATATAATTCTTTTAGAAGAATGTCTTAGCTATAGTTTTTTTATGTTGTCAAATAAGATATCATTGATTATCAGTTAGTTAAGTGTGTTTTATTTTGAAACCATCAAATAAGAATTATGCCCAAAAAGGGATGTACTTTTTGTATTTCCTTGAATTACTTTCAGGGTCATCTTCTTTGATAACATTGCTTTTTAGAGCTTCTTTAATTATTCTTGATGCAATTGCTGCATTCTTACTTTCTATCTTAAATCTATTTCTTAGGGATTGGTTGGTCATTTTGTCATTAGAAACATATCTTAAGCAACAATGTTGATAACAAGCTCTTATTTTGTCTTTTTTATCCATTTGATTTTACTTAAGCAAGCTCCATTAGCTAAAGCTGATATTCTTTCTCCTATTTCTTCGTTAGAGTGAAAGTTCAATTTGAATTCAAGCCATTCTGTTTCTTGAGAATAACTTACGAGTTCTTTGAGAAGTAATTTTAGTTCAATTTCTGTCATTTGTCAAATAAGAATCAAATAAAAAAATACTGATTATCAGGTATTTGTATGGTATTTTTGTAAATATACAGTATTCTGTCAAATAAGAAAGATCATGAGGTTTGTTGTTCAATAATTTTAGTTACTTTTTTAGACCAAAGCATTTTAAAATGTCCAGTTCCTTCTATTTCAATAAATTTAGCGTTTTTAATAAACGAACTTACGGATTTAGTTATTTGTATTGGAATTATTTTATCAAATTTATCATGAATGAATGTCACATCTTTCATTTCTAAACCTTTAATAATAGTGCTTGCTTTAAAGGTTACTGGGTCGTATTCTGTTGTTGTTTTCTTTATTTTTGTAATCAGTAATTTGGTGGTTTCAGATGTTAAGCCAAATTGAATAACAGCAAGCTCTATAAACTCTAAAAATCGACTAGGGCTCGTTAGTACAATCATTTGGTTTACTTTGTATTTAAGCGCCCCCATAGCTGTAAAAGCAAGTACCGTACCCATTGAATGTGTAATGATTAAATCGTAGTTTTCTTTTTGTAAAAATAGTTTTACGACATCAGACATTTCGAAAAAACTTGTTTTTTTCTTTGTACTATCTCCATGACAAGGGCCATCAAAACTGATAACGCTGTATCCGTTTTTTGTTAATTCGGGAATGATTGCTCCAAAATTTGAAGCTCTTCCTCCCCATCCATGTATGAGTAATGCTTTCTTACCTCTATCACCCCAGGTGTAGGTGCTAATATTAAATTTTCTAAATCGAATGATGCTCTTGGTAGCGATTTCTAATATCGATTTTTCAAATGCTCTTATTTTTTTATTTTTCGGTTTTGAAATAAAATTAAAGGCTATTCTGGCAGCTAATTTTGGAGATATTTTCTGTAAAATGCGAAATACTTTTTTTAAATTCATTTGATAGCGTATTGATAATCCTACAAAACTCTATCATTTTACGATGTGATGCATGACACATTTGTTCCAATATCAGATGGATTGAATTAGTTTTTTTCTAATCCGTGTTAATGTTTGTCGTTTAATCCCTAAAAAAGAAGAAAGATGTGTTATTGAAATGCGATTTAGGATATCCTTATTTTTCGAAATGAAGTTGATATATCTTTGTTCAGCAGTATTAAATAGAAAACTATTCATTCTATTTTGCACCTTGTTTAAATGATTTTCTGCAACTAATCTGCCGTATTGTTCGCAATTTTTAAATTTTGAATAACATTCTTGTATTGAAGTAAAGGGTACATTTATTAACAAGCACGGCTCTAACGTTTCTATATAATAATTAGAAGGCTTTTGATTTAGGAAAGCATCATAATCTGTCGCATAATGATTTTCTTTTATGAAATCAATAGTTATTTCTTCGCCTTTATCATTTATAGAGAAACGTCTCAATAAACCTTTAAAAGAAAACCCTATACTTTGTTGAATTTCTCCAGCCTTCAAGTATACTATATTAGCCTTTAAATTCGTAATCGTAACTTTACTACACATAAAGTGTAGTTCTTCAGCATTTAAATTAGGACAAACTTTTTGTAAAGCGTTTGAATACGCATGAATTGGTTTAGTGTTATTGTTTATTTCCATTTTTTGAGTGTTAAATATAATTTGATCCACGCAATCTTACATAGTGCTATTTGCTGTTTTGTTTTAATTTTTATTTTCTAAAATTAGGAATAAAAATTAAAAATCTGGAATACCATCAAGTCATTTTTCTAAGTTTTCCCAACGGATGAGTTTTGTAGTTCATAAGAATCGTCTAATTTATTATGTTTATGCACTGTGTTGGAAACCCCACGTTCTCTTTTCATTTCTTGATTCAAGTCAATGCAATTTATGTATAAACACTTGATCTTTGTGGTAAGCAACTATAAAAATGAAACTAAAGGCATATTTTTTATTGGGAATAACGATGATATTGTTTTCAAATGGCTTTTCTCAATCGGTAAAGCGGGATAAGCAACGGAAGAAGCATTTTATTGGCAGTACAGTATTCGTTTTAGCGACACCATTATTAAGCCCTTCTCCAGAATATTATCAATTGAATTATGGTTATCGAATAACTCCGAAGGATGTGCTATCATTTGAAGCAATAACTTGGAAATATTCAGGACCATTGGGAAGACCTTATGGACCTGATTTTGATAACGAAGAATCTGATTTTCCGGGTCATGTCAAAGCATTTGGTGCAGGGTTGGCGTATAAACGATTTTTATGGAAAGGTTTCTATGGGCAAATTCACGCTACACTATTTAAACAAAATTATATAGATAAGAATAAGAATAAAATTCAAAGTGGTTTTCAAGTATTCAATACCCTAAGATTTGGGTATCATATAGAGCTATTTAAAAAGCGTTGTTTTATTGAGCCATCTATTGCGTTTACAAATTGGCCTGTAAATACAAACTTACCTGCTTCTTTTCAAATAGAAGAGGATAAATGGAACAACTTTTTTCTATTTGAACCTGGGCTTCATTTTGGAATTAATTTTTAAAAATCACCTATAATGGATATATCTGAAAAATTTTGGAATAGGCTATCAAAGAATTATGATAAAAAGGCAAAAGACAACACTTTTTTACAAATTTTGGATAGAAGTAAAAAATACTTGAGACCCGATGATGTTGTTCTTGATTTTGGCTGCGCTACAGGATTATATGCTTTCGAATTTGCAGATGATGTGAAAGAGATCCAAGCTTTTGATACTGCATCTAAAATGATAGTTATAGCAAAAAACAAAGCAGAAGAAATAGCAAATAAAAATATTGATTTTGCCCAAACGAATCTTTTTGATGAAAAATATAAAGAGGGGAGTTTCGATGTAATTTTGGCCTTTAATATTTTACTCTATTTTGATGATCTTGAAAAAATTTTACGTCGAATGAACATGGTATTGAAACCTGGAGGTCTTATTATAACCTCAACAGCGTGTTTGAAAGAAAAGAGATCGTTAATTGGGGTATTATCTGGGACCATGATATTCATTTTAAAAAAGCTAAGAATACTTCCGTATTTGAATTTTTTAGGAATAGAAGAGCTTGAAGAAACGATTTTTAATGCTGGATTTAAAAGTATTGAATCGGATATTTTAATTAAGAAACCCGCAATCGAATATTTTATAGCCGCACGAAAATGGGACTAATCAGATCCGTTTTTTTGTGTGATTCTTTTCCGAATTCTACTCAGCGTTTCGGGTTTAATTCCGAGATAACTTGCCAATTGATATTGGGGTACTCGATGTATTAAATCGGGTCTTTCTTGAAGAAGATTCTGATAGCGTTCTTTCGGGGTTAGGTTGCGAAATTTGGAGATTTCTTCTTGCTGTTTTCCCATCATTTGTTCCATTCCTTCTCGACAAAACGTCTCGAAGCGTGGAAATTTTTCATATAATAGTTTTTCTTTTTCATCATTGCAGATAGCCACGGTAGTCTCTTCAGAACAAACTAGATGTAATGTTGAAGGGGTGCTATTTGTTAAACTATTGAAGTTAGCTGCAGATTGATTTTCAGTATAAAAATCCAATGTTATTTCTTCTCCATCACATAATTCATAGCTCCGAATACAGCCTTTTACTACAAAATAAGAATCTTTGGCAATTTGTCCTTCTTTTAACAAATACGTTCCTTTTGTATACGTTTCGATAGGAAAACTTTTTTCAATCATCAGCGCTTCATCCGTAGTTAACTGAGTCATTTCCGACATTATTTGTACTAAAATATGTTCCATTGATTTTGTTTATTTGATATCATACAATGATTTGTGAGTAAAAAGTAATGTGTAAATATTCAAGTACTTTTGAGACCAAAATAACATTAATAAATTAAATAGAATTAGCAAGTTGGTAAAAAATCAACTATTTTTTTAGTCTTGGTTCTTGTCTCTTGATTCTTAAAATAGTACAAACGATTATGTACTTGGAAAAAGTTGCTTAATTACTATTTTTCAGATGCTTGCTAATTTTTGTCATGTACTAAGCTATTTTTATATGCGTTTTGGGGATGCACTTTTTTATGAGCTCATAAATTTTTTGTATATTTGTAATAGTTAAGTCTGCAAAACACGAAAGTCGACTCCAAGTCGTTATTTTAAATTCAGTTTAAAATTAGTGTTTTAGTGGGCTTATTTTATTTTTAGTCGTAAGAGGATTCTTTTTATTGTCATAATAGTTTTTCCAGTTGTCATAATTTTCAGTATCG
>CALFCI010000036.1 GCA_937951135.1 uncultured Aquimarina sp.
ATATCATCTATATGGATAACAAAACTAAAATTTAGTTATATGATAGATTTGAAGCTACTAAAAAACACCCTCTTACTCTACTCAAGAAAGGAAAAACTATCAACTATCAACTGACAACAATCAACTAAAAACTAAACCCAAGAATACAATCCACACGCTCTACTACGGTTGCTTTTGGTAAGATTTCGATCTTAAAATTAAGGTTCTGATATACTTGGATAAGTTGTTCATGAATACGCACCGCTTCCTGATAAGATTGTAATCGTTGTGGATCATTGCTATAAATCTCTTCCCAAGGCGGTGTTAAAAACACTGTAGCAGCATAATATTGTTTAAAAGGAAATGTGAATAAGTATTCTGGAACTTCACATGACTTTTCCCTTAAATATGCGATACAATCTGGTACTCCACGATCTACAAAAGCATCGCTTTCTATAGGACATTGTAACGCTATTAGGGTATGCTCATATACCAAATCTACAAAACCAGAAAGATCGCCCCAAGGCGTTTTATGGGTTCCTAGTTGTTGCTGCTTAATGATCACTTTTCTCGATATTTCGTCATAACACAAATATCCTCTTTTTCGCAACGCATTAAGCACGCTCGTTTTTCCGGTTCCCGGAGCCCCTGTTATGATATACCTTTTATTCATAGTACAAAAAGATAGAAACTTACGATCAGCAGTATAAAAACAAAAGTTACTTTTTGATTGATCCAGACTACCGTTTTGATCTCATGATCGGCTAAAACTCTATCATTTGCACCGATATAGGGCTTTTCTACCAATTCCCCATGGTAATAATTAGGCCCTCCAAATCTACAGTCCAGGATTGCTGCCAGGGCTGCTTCAGGATACCCCGCATTCGGACTGGTATGCTGCTTACCATATCGAAATACAAATCGTATTTTATGCAATTTTGCGGTGACGATTAACATTAATACTGCAGTGATTCTAGCTGGAATGTAATTGACGACATCATCCAGTCGGGCCGCAAATTTTCCGAAATGAATATACCGATCATTTTTATAACCAATCATAGAATCTAAGGTATTGATCATTTTATACCCCATCGCTCCCGGCACTCCAAATACTGCATAATAAAACAATGGAGCGATCACTCCGTCACTAAGATTTTCTGACATCGTTTCAAAAACGGCACTTTTTATGTGTTGCGCGTTTAATTGATCGGTTTCTCGCCCTACAATCCATGATAGTCGTTTTCTACCTTGGTCTAACCCTTGTTCTAATGCCTTAAAAACGGCTTTTCCTTCATCGATCAAACTCCTATTGGCTAGTGCATAAAATACAAATACCGATGTAAAACTATAATAGCCTATGGGGTATGTAACCAATAGCTGCTGCGCGCTATAAAAAAACAGTATAGTAAGGGTCAATAACACTATAGTCAGCAACATCCCTTTACCAAAAGTGTATGGACTCGAATTCATTTTTCGTTCTCCAAAAGCGATGCTCTTACCAAATAATCGTATCGGATGCGGCAGCCATCTGGGATCTCCTAATATCAAATCCAATAGGCACCCTATACATAAGGGAATAATGACTAGTTTGTACTCCATGCCTGCAATGCCTTAACTAATACTTCATTTTTTTGAAGCCCTTGACTCGCAATACGTATGTAATGAGCATCCAACCCTCTAAAATTTGAAGCATCTCGAATTAGTAACTGATGGGTATGTGCTAAATATTCCTTGAGTTTTGCCGAATCTGGCGTCTCGAGTTTTACCAAAAAATAATTCGTCTCCGAAGGAATCACAGTACAGCCTGCTATCGCATTAATTTGCTGCTGTAGCGTCTTACTATATTCCAATAACAGTTTCATATCTGGATGTATTTGGGTATAGTGATCAAAGATGTACTTTCCTGCTTCGATAGCCATTGCGTTTACACTCCAAGGCATTTTTTGCTGGTGTAACTTTTCTCCTATTTCTTCATGACAAAGGATATACCCTAATCGTAATCCCGGTATTGAAAATAATTTGGTCAATGATTTTACAATAATAAGATTGGAGTATTTAAATATTAAATCAACACAAGAAGTAATCTGAAATGTAAAGTCAATATACGCTTCATCGATCACAAATGTAGTCTCTGGATATGTACGCAATAGCTGCTCTATTTCTGAAATAGGAGTACTGGCTCCATCTGGATTATTGGGGTTACATAGAAATACCAAAGCTTCATCAAACTCGGTATGTACCACCTCTGCCCGCTCATAATACCGAAGGGATATCTTATTTTTAACAGATGCATCTTCATACTCAGAAAAGGTTGGAATCCCTATAGCTCCTCGCTGGCCTGAAAACAAATTCGCTATGGCATAAAATGCTTCAGTAGCGCCATTGGTTACGACTACATGACCTGGTTTGAGTTGATGATGTGCTGCTATTTTTACTACCAATTCATCAGCATTGGGTGTTGGATAGTTTGCGATGCTCGGCAACTGTTCACTAAGATGCGATAAAAGTTCTTTTGGGGTACCCTCATGCCATACATTAGAGCTAAAATTTGCTTTAAATGAGAAGGCATATCGATATCCGTCATCGCCGTGTCCGTAAATCATGAGGTGTATTGTATTTCAGAAAGTATCGCTTCCATATCGATATGCGTCTCTAACAAGACCGCTAAGGCATCATAATTCTCTTCTTTATAGGCTTTATAATCAAAAGGCATTTCTTTTTTTAGGGAAGAAAAATCACGCAATAGATCTTCGATCACCACAGCATTATCTAAAATTCCGTGAATATAAGTACCCCAACACTTCGCTTGCTGATAACCCTCTGGTTGCGTTTCAATTTGATTTAACGGAGCATGGTTTTGAACACTAGTTTCTCCCATGTGAATTTCATATCCTGTACAAATCTCATCATATCCCTTAAAAGTAAAACGGCATTGGGTAGTAATTTTTTCGGCTGTCAATCGCGTTGTGATTGGTAGTATTCCTAGTCCTGGAATTGCCTTTACAGCACTTTCAACACCCAGTGGGTCTTCGATGCGTTGCCCCAACATTTGATATCCCCCGCAAATCCCTATGATTGTTTTTTGTTCCGTATGCGCGTTTTGGATCACTTTGGCAATGCCTTTCTCTCGAAGAAACATAAGATCTTGGATCGTATTTTTACTTCCTGGTAATATGATAATATCTGCTTCCGCTATATGTTGAGGGTCACTCGAATAGAACAGATGTACTCTTGGGTCTTTTTCTAATACATTAAAATCGGTATAATTAGAAAGATACGGAAGTAATACCACTACAATATTAATACTATTGGCAACTAGCGTATTTTGCTTTTTATACAAGCCCATGGAATCTTCTTCTTCAATGTAAATTTCCTTTGCATAGGGTACAATTCCCAAAACAGGAACTCCAGTTAATTCTTCTAGCTTTTTTTTTCCATCGTCAAATAAGGAAACGTCACCTCTAAATTTATTAATAATAACCCCTTTAATCAATTGTTTCTCCCAAGGTTCTAATAAGGCTATGGATCCATATACACTTGCAAAGACGCCTCCTTTATCAATATCTGCGATGAGATACACCGCAGCGTTAGCAGCCTTTGCCATACGCATATTGACAATATCTCGATGCTTTAGATTCAATTCACTGATACTTCCAGCGCCTTCCAAAACTATTGGATTATAGGTTTTTTGCAGTCGAAAAAATGCCGTTTTAGCTTCTTCGAATAACTGCGCTTTATGATCTCCTAAAAAATACTCTTTTATGGTTTGATCTCCGATAGGTTTCCCATGTAAAACCACTTGTGATTTATGGGTTCCTGAAGGTTTTAATAAAATAGGGTTCATATCCGTAGTACATGGTATTTTACAAGCTTCTGCTTGCACTGCTTGGGCTCTTCCGATTTCCAATCCATCGGGAGTTACAAAACTATTCAAGGACATATTTTGTGCCTTAAACGGTGCAGGAGTATATCCTTTTTGTTGTAAAAGCCTACATATACCTGTCACAAGCATGCTTTTACCTACATCAGAACCTGTACCCACAAACATAATAGGGCGTAATTTTTTCATGCGTATCTACTCGGTGAATTGAGTTCAAAATTAGCTAAATAATTTGATTTTGCGATCATTTCGCTTGCCATTAGATGCTTTCTAATATCTGTAGCATAAAAATCCGGTGTTTTGAACTTCGATTTTACCTAAAGCACACTTCGCTATGTGGTCGTTTTACATTGAAAGGTTTACCGCACTTCTGACGCATATCATGAAGTCAAGTACCTCGGAACAAACTCACTAAGTATCCTGTGGATACCTATTTCTCACATTTCGAGGCAAGCCTTGGAAAACTAAACTCCACAATGTGGATTAAAACAATTCTGCATCGCCTCCAGAGCTCCATAATATGATAAATAGTACCACTGCATAAAGTGCAATACTAATTAGTGCCTGGTCGGAAATCTTGAATCCCTTATTTTATGGTTGTTTAGGTTAGAAAAGGGGTTTGAAAGTTTCTTGTTTTTAGTTTGTTTTTACTATTGTATTGTATATTTATTACTTAAATTTAAGAAACATTCGATTGGTATGCGTAGCAAATTTGAGAAAAACCCTGACCTTTTTACTATTCCAATAGCTTCTGCTAGATTTCATAAAAATTGTAGAGATGAAGCTCCAAAATTATTGAAAGG
>CALFCI010000037.1 GCA_937951135.1 uncultured Aquimarina sp.
CCTAAAGAGACGAAGTTGCTTTCCTTTTATACTACGCTGTGCTTCTTTTTCATAGCAGCGCTACGAAAAAGATAAACAAGGAAGTAGAAAATGAAATGAACGAGTTTATTGGGCTCATTTTAATTTATAATTGGTATTATATCCAAATTGTATAAGTTTCTGATTTTCAAAGCTATTTGTTTTTAGGTGCTTTCTTGAATACTTGATCCATTGTATCCTAAAGTGACTTCACTTTTAGCTATTTTCTGAATGCGCCTTTATACTTAACACTTTGTACTCAGTACTAAATCAACTACTGAAACGTAAAATTAATAAAGAGTCCTCTAGTTGACATTTTATCAATACTACCAGTGTATACACTATTAGGGTCTTCATCACGTACCAATTCATCAGACATGGCAAATACACCACGTATTGAAGGGGTGAATTTGAAGTAGAAGAGGTAAAAATCAATTCCGAACCCTAGTTCATAATAATTAGTGTTGCTTTTCATTCTAAATTCCCCTACACTATTATCATCTCTATTCTTTTCATTACTGGATAAATTTAATGACGTAGAAATTCCAGCTACGATAAAGGGTTTAAAATTATTTAGACGTTTGGTAGAGATTTTAAGTAACAAAGGAATATGTACATACGTAGATTTTACCTCACGTATGGCATCGGATGGGTTTGCAAAAGCAATGCCAGAGTATGTTAATGTTCTAGTGGTAAATGCTACCATAGGTTCTAGTCTAAGATCAAAATAATCGTTTAATCTCATATTACCTAACAGTCCTACGCTAAATCCAGTAGTTTTGTCTACGCTAATGTCTACATCAGGAGCATCTGAAGAATAATCAAAATTAAAATCATAACTGTTGGCTCCAAGTGTATACCCCCAACTAAATCTTGGTTTGTCAAAATTTTGAAGATTCCGTACACGTTCTTTAGAAAATAGTTGTGCACTTAGTGTTTGTGTGCAGATACCGATAAGAATGATAATGAATACTCTTTTCATAAATTAAAATGAATTAACGCATTATTAGCTAAGCTTTAGAAGCGTTATAAATTGTTGCTACTCCAAGGGTTTGTGGCTTGTGATTTGTATCTATAAACCCAATTTTCTTTAAAATATTGTTAAATGTTTCACCATGAGGAAACACAGCCGCACTTTCGCTAAGATACGCATACGCAGATTTATCCTTTGAAAAGATACGACCAATCAAAGGTAATATATATTTTGTGTAGATTTTATATCCTTGTTTAAATGGGGTTTTAGTCGGTACCGATGTTTCTAATACTACGAATACCCCTCCTGGTTTTAATACTCTGAAAATTTCGGAAAGGCCCTGATCTAAATCTTGAAAATTTCGGACTCCAAACGCTACGGTAATGGCATCAAAATAATCATTGTCATACGGCAATCGTTCTCCATCACCTTGTACCATGGTAATGGTTTGTTCTAATTTTTTAGCGCTCACCTTATGTTTGCCTACGGCAAGCATTCCTTCAGAAATGTCAAGTCCTATAATTTCAGTCGCATTGGTCTGTGCTAATTGAATGGCTAAATCACCTGTTCCTGTAGCTACATCGAGTACAGTAGTAGGATGTGTTGCAGCAACTAATTTTACTACTTTTTTGCGCCATCGTACATCAATGCCAAAAGAAATAACACGATTAAGACCATCGTAATTTCCTGAAATGGTATCAAACATCGCAGTGACTTGTTCTTTCTTAGACCGCTTGGTGTCATTGTAAGGCGTTACATGTTCAGACATTAAAAAAAAATTTAGGCAAATATACAGTTTTGATTTGTAGCCTATTATTTAATTTTCATGTTTTCGAATTTTTATAGGCACTTGGAGTATGTTCGGTTACTTTTTTAAAAGCGTAACAGTCTTTATCTTCTCAATTGATTTCATTAGAAAGTTGTACTCCATTTAGGTGTAAAGTAAATTTATCTGTAGCTGATATTTTTTAATAATTTGATGATCAGATTTTACGTACAAGTCTTGGTTCTTGATTTCTGTAGCGAGCGATCTATATTCTTTTAAGTGGACACTAGTGAAATAATATATGAAAATGTATTTAGTTTTTTAGCGCGGCTTTGTAGTGTGAGTTTCGGATCGGGTAATATCATAGAGGAACAAATAGAGTTGACTATTTGTTGTTTTGTTACTTCAAACTGTTTGATAATAGGAGCGCATTAATAATATTTTATCAGTTGCTTATTTTCTAGTATCTTTGAAAAATTTAATCTTCGAAAACAATAGGCAAAATCCCTTATGATTAAGGAAGGGTATCTACAAGGTTACGAGGTGTTCTAATAGACAATAATAGATGAAAATTATCATTGCAGGAGCAGGGGAGGTCGGGTTTCATTTGGCAAAACTACTTTCTTTCGAATCTCAAGATATTACCCTTATTGATATCGATAAAGAGTGTTTGAATTATGCAGATACGCATTTAGATATTCGTGTAGTAAAGGGAGATGCTACCTCTATTGGGGTATTAAAAGATGCTAGGGTTGATAATGTGGATTTATTAATAGCCGTAACGGCAAGTGAGACTATTAATATTACAGTATGTGTACTTGCCAAGCAATTGGGTGCGAAACGGACTATTGCTAGGATTTCTAATACAGAGTTTATTGAAAATAAAGAAGAAGTAGGATTCATTAAGTTTGGTATTGATGAATTGATCTCTCCTGAGGCTTTAGCAGCTAGTGAAATTGAATTATTGCTGAATCAGTCTGCATTTAATGATAGCTATGAGTTTGAAGATGGGCTGTTGACTATGGTAGGAACAATTTTGTCTGAAACTGCACTTTTTGTAGGGAAAACAGTTAGAGAAGCTGCAACAGTATTTCCAGAATTACATTTCATGCCTATTGCAATCCAACGCAAAGGCACTCAGTATACCATTATTCCAAGAGGTGATACCAAATTTAGATCCGGTGATCAGGTGTATTTTGTAACTTCCAAAGGTGGGGTAGAAGAGTTATATAAGTTAATCGGTAAAGTAAAGTCACAGATTAAAAAAGTAATGATTTTAGGCGGGAGTAAAATTGGGTATAAAACCGCTAGAGATTTATGTGATCATAAATTTAGAGTGAAACTTATAGAGAAAAATAGAGATAAGGCTTTTGATCTTGCAGATGATTTACCAAATGCATTAATTATTAATGGAGATGGTCGTAATGTAGGATTATTAGAAGAAGAAGGGATTGAAGATATGGACGCCTATATTGCAGTAACTGGAAATTCAGAGACGAATATCATGTCTTGTTTGGTGGCAAAGTCTAAAGGAGTTGGTAAAACCATTGCTTTGGTAGAAAACATGGATTATTTTCAGTTATCCCACTCTATAGGGATTGATACTTTAATTAATAAAAAATTATTAGCAGCAAATACAATATTTCGTTTTATTCGGAAAGGTGAAGTGGTCGCAATGACGAAACTGAATACTATGAATGCAGAATTATTGGAGTTTATTGTTTCGCCAACTTCAGAGGTAAGTAATAACTTAATCAAGGATTTAGACTTTCCGAGATCTGCAATTATTGCTGGTGTGATACGTGATGGAAAAGGTGTAATACCTTTAGGAGACTTTTATGTTAAGGCTGGAGATCGCGTTGTGGTGTGCTGTTTGCCAAAATCCATTAAGAAAATTGAACAGTTGTTCTTGTAACTATGACCAAACTAAATTATAAGATCATTTTACATGTTATGGGGCTTTTGTTACTCTGTAATGGCGTATTTATGTTATTGGCTACGTTGTGTAGTCTTTTATATAAAGATGGGGTTACTATTGATATTATGTTGGCTTCTTTGGTTACTATGTTTGTAGGGATCGGTTTTATGTTTTTTACACGAGAACACGAAAAAAAGTTAAGTAAAAGAGATGGATATGTTGTCGTGACTTTTGGATGGATTTTTATGTCTTTCAGTGGTACGCTTCCATATCTGTTTTCTGGAGCGATTCCGTCATTTACAAATGCCTTTTTTGAAACTATTTCAGGATATACCACTACAGGAGCTTCGATTTTAAATGAGATTGAGATTTTACCTAAAGGGATTTTGTTATGGCGTAGTTTAACACATTGGATTGGAGGTATGGGAATTATTGTATTAGCAGTTGCAATATTACCATTGTTAGGTATTGGAGGAATGCAGTTATTTGCAGCAGAAGCTCCGGGCCCTAGTGCTGATAAGTTGCATCCTAGGATTACAGATACCGCCAAACGATTGTGGTTAATTTATGTAGGGTATACCGTAGCAGAAACGATCTTATTAAAATTGGCAGGGATGAACTTTTTTGACGCCATTAATCATGCGCTGAGTACCTTGTCTACAGGAGGGTTTTCTACAAAAAACAATAGTGTTGCCTATTGGAATGATCAGCCCTTAATACAATATATTATCATCGTATTTATGTTTTTGGCAGGAATGAACTTTGTACTCAGTTATTTCGGGTTTAAAGGTAATGTACAGAAGATTATTAAGGATGAAGAGTTTAAATGGTATTCTTTTTTTATAGTCACTTTTACTAGTATTGCAACATTGATTATCTTCTTTAAAGCAGATGTGTCTATATCATCTATTGATCACCCTATGGTTTTTGGTGAATTAGAAAGTGCGTTTAGACATGCCTTATTTCAGGTGTTGGCAGTGATTACAACGACCGGGTTTGTGAGTGCAGATTATACGATGTGGACTCCGTTCTTAACCGTTTTCTTTTTTGGACTAATGTTTTTAGGAGGATCTGCGGGGTCAACATCTGGAGGGGTGAAAGTAGTTCGCCATTTAATGACGATTCGAAACGTAATTATGGAATTTAAGCGCACATTACATCCCAATGCAATTCTTCCTGTACGGTATAATAAAAGAGCTGTTTCTAAGGAGATTGTATTTAATATCTTGGCTTTTTTTATTCTCTATATGCTTTCTTTTATTATTGGTGCTTTGGTGTTGGCAGCATTAGGTCTCGATTTTGAAACAGCAATCGGAGGTGCGGCAACTTCATTAGGAAATGTAGGACCTGGTTTAGGTAAATTAAGTCCAGTGAATAATTTTGATGTACTTCCTGATTTTGGGAAATGGTGGTGTTGTTTCCTAATGCTTATAGGGCGATTGGAATTGTTTACAGTATTGATTCTTCTAACTCCATTTTTCTGGAGAAATCGATAGTTTATAATTAAAAAAAATCAAAATAGTATGGGCATAACATACTATTTTGATTTTTCTTATACTTTATCTATCTATGAGTTGCTATTGTGATGAAATGAAAACAAATACAAGATCTCCACAGTGTAAAAACAAGAACATAATAAATACAATAACAGTATATCTATACGCGATGATGTTTTTTAATTATAAGCATTAAAGGAATGTGGTGTCATAGACCATAATTCAGCTACTTTTTTAACTGTATATTCTACTTTACCAGTGATATTACACAAGTGTTCTTGGTCAATTAAGAAAATATCCAAGATCGACTCATAATACGATATAAAATCAGTATCATATTCTTTTTCCGGTCTGATACTTAAGATTTCAGAATCTGATTGACGGGTTTCGAAATTATCTCTGAAAATTTCTAATACGTTCTTTTTAACTACACGTTCTTTTTCTACAACATCCATATAATATGCTATTAATAAACATAGTTTATTATAACTAGGGGATTATAATTTACTTTATTTAGTTCTTAAAGTTTAAAAAAGTAAAAATTAACGTATAGGCTTTTGTTTTGAAGTTAGATGCAAATATAATTTTTTATTATATAGGCAATGTAAAATAAAGTAAAAAATAAACCATAAAATTAGTAATGTTTTAACATAAAAATAACATTTAAGTGTTTTTTATTAATATTAAAATGATCGTTAAGTCCATTTGATTTTAATTATTTTTGGATTAATAGTATAGGAATTTTGAGTGTTGTAATCCTTATGAATAGGGGGTTTAGGTGATTTTTTAAAGGGGTGTAGCGTTCAAGACTAATGATTAGAATGTTTGTTTTGATGTTTTATGGGTAAAGTAAATATGTTAAGGTTTGTTAAAAAAAAAGAAGCTATTGAAAAAATATTTTTTCAATAGCTTCTTTTTAAATGCTAAATGTAGTTTGCTTATGCTACTACATTTTTAATTCTGAGTACCGCTTCTTTAATTTGATCGGTACTAGCAGCATAAGAGATTCGAATACAATCACCGTTTCCAAAAGCATCTCCTGTTACCGTAGCAACATTAGCTTTCTCTAATAAAAGCATAGAAAAATCTGATGCAGTATTGATAAGTTTGCCTTCAATAGTCTTTCCAAAAAATGAAGAGATATTTGGGAAAACGTAGAATGCGCCTTCTGGTTCATTACATTCAAATCCAGGAATGTCAGCTAATAATTGTAAAATTAAAGTTCGTCTGTTTTTGAACTCATCAACCATGTATTGAATTTTGCTTACTGGCGATTCTAAGGCTGTTATTACAGCACGTTGTGCAATACAATTGGCACCACTAGTTACTTGTCCTTGAATTTTATTACAGGCTCTAGCAATATATGTTGGTGCTCCGATATATCCGATTCTCCATCCTGTCATTGCAAATGCTTTAGCAACACCATTTACGGTAACCGTTCTGTCAAACATATCTTCAAATTGAGCCATAGAAGCATGATCTCCGACATAATTAATATGCTCATAAATCTCATCACTTACCACAATGATATTCGGGTGCTTTTTAAGTACATCTGCTAAGGCTCTTAGTTCTTTTTTGCTATAGATAGAACCACTAGGATTACAAGGAGAACTATACCATATCATTTTTGTTTTTGGAGTGATAGCAGCTTCTAGTTGTTCCGCTGTCATTTTGAAATCGTTGTGAATACTCGTCGCAACTTCTACAGGTACTCCTTCTGCTAATTGTACGATATCACTATAGCTTACCCAGTATGGACATGGTAAGATGACTTCGTCTCCAGGATTTAGACATACTTGGGCTATATTGTAAAGTGCTTGTTTTGCTCCTGTAGAAACAACAATTTGAGAAGGGTCATAAGTTAGACCGTTATCTCTTTTGAATTTTGTAATAATTGCTTTTTTTAATTCTGGATATCCATCTACAGGGGTATAAGAATTGTAATTGTCATTAACCGCTTGTATTGCAGCATCTTTAATGTAATCAGGAGTGTTGAAATCGGGTTCTCCCAAACTTAATCCTATGATGTCTTTTCCTTCAGCTCTAAGCTCTCTAGCTTTTGCTGCCATAGCAAGTGTTGCGGATGCAGCTAAATTGTTAATTCGATCTGATAATAATGTAGTACTCATTGTGGTGATATAAATATATAATATTAGGATTGTAATGTAGGCTTCATTCCCATTTCCTTAAGATGTTTGAAATGTGCGATGATTGCCTTTCGTGTTGTTTTGTATTCGTAATATGGTAAATTAAACTCTTGTGTGGTTTGCTTTACGATTTTTGATATTTTAGTATAGTGAACATGACTAATATTAGGAAAAATGTGATGCTCAACCTGATGATTTAACCCTCCTGTAAACCAATTTACTATTTTGTTTTTTGTAGAAAAATTTACGGTAGTAAATAGTTGATGTATGGCCCATGTGTTTTTCATATTACCTACGTCATCGGGTAAAGGCATTTCAGTGTCTTCTACAATATGTGCTAACTGAAATACAACACTTAAAATCATACCCGCAACATAATGCATAGCAAAGAAGCCTATTAAGATTTTCCACCATGCGATGTCTATAAAAAGCATAGGAATCACAATCCAAATTATTGCATATAGTATTTTTGTAATGACTACAATGCTCCATTGTGCAATTGGATTCGGAAATTTACCATAAGATAATTTACGCGCTAGATATCTTTTAGTTTGTTTGAAGTCTGTTGTTAAAGCCCAGTTTACTGTTAATAATCCATATAAAAATAAAGAGTAATACTGTTGGAATTTGTGAAAGCTTTTCCATTCTGCATGTTTTGTAAAACGAATAATTCTTCCTGCATCCATATCCTCATCATGACCATGAATATTGGTATAGGTGTGATGTAATACATTGTGTTGTACCTGCCAATTGTAAACATTCCCAGCTAAAATGTACATGCTACCTCCCATGATCTTATTAATCCATTTTTTGGAAGAATAGGAGCCATGATTGCCATCGTGCATTACATTCATTCCAACACCTGCCATGCCTGTCCCCATAACGAGAGCGAGCAGTAGCATCGACCATTGCGGAATGGTGTAGAAAAGCATTAGGAAATAAGGCGCTAAAAAAAGAGTAAACATTACAGTTGTTTTAACGTATAATTTCCAGTTTCCTGTGCGCTTGATGTTGTTGTCTTTGAAATACGAATTAACTCTTTTATTCAGTGTTCGAAAGAATTTTGCCGAATCTATTTTATTAAACCGTATTTGAGGTGTTGTCATAATTATATAAGACTATCAAAATAGAAATTATTTTCCTATAGGATTCTAGTGAGCAAAGTTAGGTATTTAATTTTTTTTTAACAGAGCAAAAGTTGTTAAAATATAAGTTTAATCTGGATTCCAAAGGATAACTTCATTAGGAATCACGAAATTACATTTAAATATGGGGTTTTCTTTTGAAGAATATGGAATAGTATGGTTTTTTAAAGTTTTTTTGACCCGCTATACATATAGTGAACTTAGGTTTTTAGGGAGAATACATTTTATGGGGTATAAGTCGGGTTTAAGATGTACTTTTGAGGCTTTAAATACGAACTCGATGGATATCTTATTGAAATATTTTCCGGAATTAACGGAGCAACAAAAATCTCAATTTGCTCAATTGCAAGAATTGTATACCGAATGGAATGCTAAAATTAATGTCGTATCTCGTAAAGATATAGATTCTTTATTCGAACGACATGTATTACATTCTTTAGGAATCGCTAAAATTGTACTGTTTAAACCAGGAGCTAAGGTTATGGATGTGGGAACCGGTGGAGGGTTTCCAGGGATACCTTTGGCAATTTTGTTTCCAGAAACGGATTTTTATCTTGTGGATGTGATTGCTAAAAAAATACGTGTTGTAAATGAAGTAGCAAGTGCATTAGGGCTTACTAATGTGAAAGCAGAGCAAAAGAGAGCGGGTACTTTTGATGCGCGTTTTGATTTTATTGTAAGTAGAGCTGTAACTAATATGCCTGATTTTGTGAAATGGGTGCGTAAGAATAGCGCTAAAAAGTCGGTTCATGAATTGTCAAATGGAATTTTATACCTTAAAGGAGGTGACCTTTCCGAAGAATTGGCAGTATTCACAAATATAATAGAACATGATTTGAGTACTTATTTTGAAGAATCATTTTTCGAAACAAAGAAAGTAGTATACTTGCCATTAAAGTATAAAGTTTAATCCACATTGTGGAGTTTAATTCTCCGAAGCTTGTCTCGAAATGTGAAAAATAGGTATCCGCTGGATGCCTAGTGAGCTTGCTCTGAGGTAGTTTTTTTTTGACAGGAAACATAGAGAAAATAATAACACTATTTAAAATCGTCACTTTTGAGGAAAAAATAAAAACACTAGGGTTAATACGGAGTAAAGACTTTTTGTTTTAGTTTTTTTTTGTAAGTTGTACGCGATTTAGACGACCCAAAAGACCTATGTGTACAGTAACTTTAATACCAGTTCAAAAGGACGATTTTATATTAACCTCAAATAGAGATGAAGCTATTAATAGGAAAACGCTTCCCCCGGAGTTTTATAAGGAAGATGGCACACGAATGTTGTTTCCTAAAGATGCAGTAGCTGGAGGTACATGGATTGGTGTTAGCGATAAAGATACCATGATTTGTTTGTTGAATGGTGGATTTAAGAATCATACTAAAATAACCTCTTATACTAAAAGTAGAGGGGTAGTTGTTAAAGATTTGTTAGCGAGTGATGCTATTGTAGCGAGTATGGAAGACTATGATTTCTCAGGAATCGAGCCTTGCACTATTGTAATGGTAAATTGGACAGCAGCATTGTTGATGTATGAATTGGTGTGGGACGGAAAACAAAAACATCTTAGGGCGCTCGAGCGTACCACGCATATATGGTCTTCTTCTACGTTATATACGGAGCCCATGAAAGCAAAGCGAAAAGAATGGTTTACGCATTTTGAGGAAGAGAATGAGCTTACGCCAGAAACAGTGTTAGATTTTCATAAAAATGCAGGCATTGGTGATATAGATGTGGATTTACAGATTGATAGAGGAGTATTAAAGACTAGAAGTATCACTCAGATTTGTAAAGTTGAAACAGCTGTTAGTATGAGGCATGAAGCACTTCAAAATAAAGAAGTACATACCATAATTTTTGAAGCGATTACAGTGTGAAATATACAGGTAAAATAATTACACTTGCTTTTCCAGATACTTTTGTTCGATTTCCAGATGAGTATATATTCAAGTTCTTTCCGTTGTTTAGATTAGGTAAAGATCGTGTTATAAAAGCAGGACATGCTGCAATGGTGTTAGTTGAGAATGCTACGGGAATCGCTGAATATTATGATTTTGGAAGGTATATTACCCCTTTTGGAAAAGGACGAGTACGCAGTGCAGTTACAGATGCGGAGTTAGAAATTCCGTTTCAGGCAACTTTTACAGCAGATGGTGGTTTACAAAATTTAGAAAAATTTCTATTGTGGTTGGCTGATCATCCTGAAAAAACACATGGAGAAGGTCGTATGGTAGCCTCTATATGTGATACGATAGATTATGATAAGGCAAAAGGTTTTTTGACTGCATTACAAAATCAAGGAAGTGTGCCGTATTTAACTTTTGGGAAAGAGGGTACAAATTGTTCCCGTATCGTAACCGATACTATTATTGCTGCAACAGACCAAAAAAAGATTCAAAAAACACTATTACGGAATAAAAAATTTACGCCAAGCCCTTTAGGGAATGTAGAAAAATCATCGCAAGATAATAAAATGTATCAAGTGATAGATGGAGTGATGAGTGTCTATCAGGGTTCTGTTTTTAAGGAAAATATAACCAATTATTTTGATAAAAAGATTCCAGATTTGGATAGGCGTTCTAAAGAAGTACTTCCAGCATCTGTGCAACAAGCAGATTTCTTAACGGGTATTGGTAGTTGTGCTTATTTTAAATTAGAAGATTCTTCAAAAGAAGGATTGTATACGATTACACGATATACAGAGCAAGGGATATGTGATTTTAAAGGATTGTTTAAACCGAAAAACGCTTTTAATCCTAAAGGAGAATATCATTTTGTGTATGATTCTAACTGTAAATATTGTCATATTGAACAGCAAGGTGTTACGATACGATTTGATTTAATAGAAAAAATAGTGATGTAAAAGTCCCTCTAGAGGTTGGTAATATCGTATTGCTGTGGAGTCTTGTTGGTTGGTATGGTAATCGTTGTTATGGATTTTTTGAAAGGTAATTAATTCAATGCAAACGGAGCACTTAGCTTAAAACTAGGAATGGTTACTTTAAATTTTTCAGTAGAGGTGAAGTTTACCATATTGTAATACCCTTTCATAGCACCAAAAGGAGAGCTTAACAAGCATCCGCTAGAGTAGGTGTGAATCTCTCCAGGTTTTAATACGGGCTTCTTTCCAATAACACCATCTCCTTCAATCATTTCAGTGTGATTTAATGCGTCTTTAATATTCCAAAAACGAGACGTAAGTTGTACAGAATTTTTGCTTTGATTTTCAATAGAAACACGATAACCAAAGGCATAGTGGATCTTATGGTTCTTATAGAACGTGCCTTCGAAGGTTGTGCCTACCGAAATTTTAATCCCTTTAGTAACTTGTTGAACCATTGTGTTGTAAAATCAGTGTAATAGATGACATTGCTACAGACTCATAGTAAGTGTTTAGCGTATAAATATATGAAAATAAAGTTATCGTTGTGTTTGAATGTGTAAATGTTTTCGTTTTTCCCGAAAAACGACCTCATGAAATCAACAATGTGCAGGGGTTTAAATTGATGTTTTTTTTGTTTTTAATTGGTAATACTGGTGGAGTTGCCAGTGCCAGTACCAATACAACGGTCATACCGCGCTCCTGGAGGACTGTAATAGGCAATTACGGTATATTCGTTTTCAGTTTCATCAAAATTACCACTGGTTATTCCAGGTGCTATAGTTCCGTCAGGATAAACAAGGATATATTTGTAGTTGTAGAATCCTTGCTTAAATAGCAGTTGGGTGTGATAGACTCCTCTTTTTTTATCGTATTCTAATTGTGTAGTGGCATCAATTGTGAAATTATTAAATTGCCCAAAAACATGGAACGTGCCATTATTTGTGGGCTCATAATTCTCTAAGGTGAAATGTATCCATGTATAATCTGCTTCTGTGTTGTCATCTTGAGCATTTAGTTTACGGACTACAAAATTACCATTAATATCGGGTGCGTAGGTGTAATTTCTATCTGCTCTAGATCCGTCAGTATATAAATGATGATGATAAAGTTCTTCTGAGCTTATATTTTTAATATTAATAGTAGAAGCTCTAAGGTCTTTGGTGTCAAAAAACAAATATTCGTTACCGCCCCAAAAACTAGCCTCTTGATCGTATTTGTAGATTAGTTTGTCGCCAATAGTATATTGCGGTTTAAGATTTGTGATGGCTTGTTTTATGTCATGGTTTTGAAATACTACTGTTTTTACAGAACGTTGTGTGTTTCTAAGAATTTCATTTGGGGTGTTGATCTCAAACTGTGCCGTTTGTTTTGTCTCTATAAATTGTAAGTTTCTAGAGCGCTTGATGTATGTTTTGATTTGTGAAATAGCTTCATGTACAATAAATTTTCGGGAGAATATAGGGGTGTCATCACTATCATAGATGGTGATGATATAGTTACCACTTACTTTTAACCCTTTAGTGTCTTCGTTAGGAATTTGTAAGGTGTAATTGCTATATAGTTGTAAGGTGTTGAATGAGTTTTCGTACCTCGTAATTCTAATGTTATCAAAACCTTTTAAAAACTCATTTTTGTATAAAGAAGAAGGAGACCAATCAAAATTATGGTGTGTAATTTGATAATAATAATCAGCTTCGTCTCCAGTAAGATCATCAAAATTAATACTGAATGCCTCACCGCGCTTTAAGATCGGTGTTGTTGCAAACTCCGTATTTCCTTTAAATTGAATGGTTTTGATGTAGTCTGGAGGGGTAATTTCGGTGGTGGGTTGTGCGATACCCGAAATGTATCCGAGACATAGGAATCCAATGCAATATAATTTTTGTACGAACAGTGTAGGCATAGTCAATGTAATTTCAGGAGTAAAGATAAACAAAAATTGTGCCCTGTTCTATACTATGAAAATAGTATGATTTCAAACCTCAAATTGACTTTTGTCTTTTAAGTATTTCTTCAAAATCTAACTTGATTATTTCCCAATCTTTATCTTTATAGCAGTTTGGCGTAAAATCGTATTCAGCAACAGAAAAATCAACAACTTGAGTCAATAACTCTTCTTTAGAATACCCGTAAGGATTTCTTTTGATGTAAAAGTCTATTAAATTATCTAATGTGTATGTCTCTAAAATCTCGTGGATATCCCAAAAATCTTTTTTTCTACCACCTTGGGCAATGACTTCAAATTTCATTGCAGCAATTTCTTCAATACTTGAAAACCTAATATTTTGTTCAATAATGCAAGGGAATACAAAAGATTCCGTATAAAATAAATCTAATTTCACTAAATCATGCTCACTACTGCCTATAAAATAAGATTTTCCCATTCCCATATCTCCAACAGAGGAAGTGTCTACATAAGGAAATGTTTCAATTAGAATGTTTTCAAGTTTAGTGAAATCAATACTACCATAATCCGATTCCGTAAATAAATCGATATCAATAGACGCTCTATGGCCTAGTTGAAGACTTAATGAAGTGCCACCTGCGAGTCTAAAAGTATTGAATTCATCAATAGTCATTAATTGATTAAGAGAATTCCAAAGCAAATCAGAAACTGTATTTAAATGTAAAGTCACTTGTGATTATATTAAATTATGTTTTATAATATTCTTTTCAAAAGAAGGTAAATGACTTTTCTGTATTGATTTAATTTCAATAGAAATATTTTTTTTTCCATAGAACGAAATAATTTCATTTATTTCAGTCTCATTTCCTCGCTCTAAAATTCTTTTTATAATTGCTTTTTTGTTTTTATGCCAATCAATTTTATCAATAGTGGTGTCCCAAAAAATTATTTTTCTAATAGTATTAATATTTGGAGTGTGTTTTATTTCAGATTCAGCCATTTTTTTTACATCATAACTCGCTTGTAACAGCATAAAATAATCTTGATCTACATTAAATTGTCTAGATAATTTAATGGAGAGTTTTGGATTAATATCTCTTCTTTTATTAAGAATAGCACTAATAGTTTGTTTATGCTCATCAATAGAATTTGCTAATTGACTACCTTTTAATCCTTGAATTTTTAATTCTCTTCTTAAAATGGCACCAGGATGAATTCCTTTTATCTTAGTTAATTTAGGTAGCATAGCTATTCATTTAAATCAAAGATACTAAATTGATATTTAGTAAACAAATACGTTTACTTTTTCAGAGATTCGTTTTAGTTATGTATGTATGGAGTTTCTTCGCTAGTTGATAGCGTTATATGTGTAATTTGGTAATGATAATCCGCTTTATCTCTATATTGAAGTAATACGCTGTGGAGAGTAGCATGCTAGGGCATTGTTCTGGAATTCTAATCACAACAAATAAAAATGTAAAATTAATTTATTTAGAATGGGTATAAATAAATTTATATCATTACTTCATGTTTTTACTTACGTGTTTTAATCGTTAAATTTGCCTGATTTTTTTAGTGAATTAACTTAGACTTCAACGATGCCAAAAGACATTAATATTAGAAAAGGCTTAGACATTAAACTTGTAGGAGAAGCAGCCCAAAGTACTACGGATGCTACACGAAGTAATGTATATGCTATTAAACCTTCGGATTTCCATGGAGTTATTCCAAAAGTTCTGGCAAAGCAAGGAACAGAGATCAAAGCAGGGGAGCCTCTTTTTCATTCTAAAACTAACGAAAGTATCCTGTTTCCTTCTCCAGTAAGTGGAGAGGTTGTAGAAATTGTAAGAGGTGCAAAACGTAAGATTTTAGCGCTTAAAATTCTTGCTGATAAGGAACAAGAGTATGTGAATCATGGACAGCAAGATGTCGCTTCGATGAGTGGTACTGAGATTAAAACTCATTTATTAACATCAGGATGTTGGCCGTTTATCAAACAGCGTCCGTATGATGTGATTGCAAATCCTGAAGTAGCGCCAAAAGCAATCTTTATCTCTGGATATGATAGTGCTCCTTTGGCTGCGAATCTAGATTACATTCTGAAAGGCAAAGAGAAAGAATTGCAAACGGCAATTACAGCACTAAGCAAATTGACTGCCGGAAACACGTATGTAGCAACACATAAAAAAGGAAATTCTCCTTTAAACGGAGTTTCTGGAGTGCAAAAAACGACAGTGTCTGGACCGCATCCAGTAGGTAATGTGAGTACTCATATTGCAAAAACAGAACCTTTAAATAAAGGGGAAGTGATCTGGACAATTGCTGCTGCGGATTTAGTCATCATTGGCGAGTTATTGCTTACTGGTAAATTTAATGCAGAGCGTATTGTAGCTTTAGGAGGATCTGGAGTAAAGAACGCACAGTATTATAAGACTAAGATCGGTGCAGAAGTGGCTACAGTAGTATATGCTTCTGGCGTGAATATTGAAAATATTCGTGTGATTAGTGGTAATGTACTTACTGGAGATAACGTAAAACCAGATGGGCATTTAGGGTATTATCATACTGCTATTAATGTGATTCCAGAAGGTAATGATTATGAGTTTTTTGGATGGAATAAGCCAATTTTTAATAAAATATCACCATCTAGAGCCTTAACCTTTTCTTGGTTATTCCCAAATAAGAAATATGATTTGAACACCAATACCAATGGTGAACATCGTGCTTTTGTGATGACAGGGAACTATGAAAAAGTATTTCCACTGGATATCTATCCATTACAAATCTTAAAAGCATGTGCGGTTAATGATTTGGATGCGATGGAGCAATTAGGGATGTATGAAGTAGCACCAGAAGATTTTGCATTGACAGAATTTATTTGTGTTTCGAAACAACCACACCAGGAGATAATTAGAGAAGGATTAGACTTAATGTTAAAAGAAATAGGATAAGCGATGAGCCTTAAAAGTACATTACACCAGTTAAAGCTAAAGTATAAAGATAAAAAGATAGCGCCTGCTTTTAATGCGATACATACCTTTTTATACTTACCAGATGAAATTACACATTCTGGTGGGCATGTTAGAGCAGCAGATGATTTAAAACGAACGATGAATACGGTCATCATGTCATTAATCCCTTGTTTGATATTTGGGATGTTTAATGCAGGATACCAACATCATTTGGCTACAGGAGAGATTCAAGCAGTAGCCAATGGTTTTTTTAGTTCAGAATTTTGGGCATTTAGCAACTTAACCATTGGATTGTGGAAAATACTACCACTAGTTATTATTTCTTATGGAGTAGGGCTAGGTGTAGAATTTATTTTCGCAATTATTAAGAAGCATGAAGTAGAAGAAGGGTATTTAGTCACAGGAATGCTAGTACCATTGATTGTACCTGTAGATATTCCATTATGGATGTTAGCAGTAGCAGTCGTTTTTGGAGTTGTTATCGGAAAAGAAGTATTTGGGGGTACCGGAATGAATATTCTAAACCCAGCATTAACGATAAGAGCATTTTTGTTTTTTGCATACCCAACATGGATGTCTGGAGACAAAGTATGGGTGCATGGTGCAGTAGATCGTGCTAATGAAATTGCAGGTGGAGCACAATTGGATGCCATGTCTGGAGAAACCATTTTAGGAAGTCTAGCCCAAGGAAAAGAAATGTCATATTCAATACTAGATAGTTTTTATGGATTCATACCAGGTTCTGTTGGTGAAACCTCTACACTACTTATTGTATTAGGAGGTTTGTTTTTGATTTTCAGTAAAATAGGAAGTTGGAGAATCATGCTAAGTGCTGTATTAGGGACACTGGCTATGGGATTACTTTTTAATGGCGTTGTAAGTTCGGGATGGATTAGTGAAGGAAGCAAATTCTATGCATTAATGGCACTTCCATTTTGGCAACACCTTATTGTAGGAGGGATTGCTTTTGGAATTGTATTTATGGCTACCGATCCAGTAACGGCATCGCAAACCAATAAAGGGAAATGGATTTATGGATTTTTAATCGGGTTTATATCGATTCTAATTCGTGTATTCAACCCAGCATATCCAGAAGGTGTATTCTTAGCAATATTGTTAATGAATGTATTTGCACCAACGATAGATCATTACGTAGTACAAGGTAATGTGAATAAAAGAATGAAACGTTTAAAACTTAAAACGGCTTAATCATGGCATTTAATACAGATAAAAATTCATATACTATTATATTCTCTGTGCTTATGGTTCTTGTAGTAGGATCATTGCTCGCTGGAGTTTCTTCTGGACTGCGTGAAAATATCAACGCGAATAAGAAGAAAGAAAAGCAACAGAATATATTATTCGCAATGGGGATTACAGATCCCAATGATCCTAGTGCTTTTGTGCCTGCGGATCAAGCTAAAGTGTTGTTTGATAAATATATCGGAGAAGATCAATTTATTGTTTCAGGTGGTACTGCAGAAAAAACTAGCGATGCTTTTGCAATTGACATCAAGAAAGAAGGAGATAAACTAAAGAATGATTCTAATTACCAAAGAAGAATGCCTTTGTTTGTAGGTAAGAAGGATGGGAAACAATTTTATATTGTTCCTGTACGTGGTAATGGGTTATGGGATGCTATATGGGGGTACATTGCTCTAGGTGGTGACTTTAATACCGTAGAAGGTGCATTTTTTGATCATAAAGGAGAAACGCCAGGATTAGGAGCAAACATTACTGAAGCTTATTTTAGAGATGACTTTATCGGAGAGCGGATTTTAAGTGCTGCTGGAGAGTATAAGGGAATTGCTGTGAAAAAAGGGAATGGAGATCCTAAAAATGAAAGAAAAGATGACAATGCGGTAGATGCTCTCGCTGGAGCAACCATTACAGGTAATGGGGTTACAGCAATGATTAAAAAAGGGTTAAAATTATATTTACCTTATTTCGAAACGTTAAAAAAATAAAACATGGCTGAAGTAACTGAAGACGTAAAAGTAGAGGCCCCTAAAGAGCCGTTGTTTTCTAAGAAAAACAGAAAATTATTAAGTGATCCACTTACAGATAATAACCCAATTACCATTCAGGTACTAGGGATTTGTTCGGCACTAGCGATTACAGCACAATTGAAACCTTCTATTGTGATGGCAATCTCAGTAATCTTTGTATTGGGAATTGGAAATGTTGTGATTTCATTAATGCGAAATATCATTCCATCCAAGATTAGAATTATTGTGCAATTGATCGTGGTAGCAGCATTGGTAATTATTGTAGATCAAGTATTAAAGGCCTTTGCTTATGAATTGAGTAAGCAATTGTCTGTATTTATCGGACTGATTATCACCAACTGTATTATTATGGGACGTTTTGAAGCGTTTGCTTTAGGAAATGGCCCTTGGAAATCATTTCTAGATGGTGTAGGTAATGCTGCTGGATATGGAGTACTATTAGTACTGGTAGCTTTTTTTAGAGAGTTATTAGGATCGGGAACATTGTTTGGATTTAAAGTACTAGGAGATCCTATAGAAAAAACAGGATTATACGCTATTGGGTATGAAAATAATGGATTTATGGTATTGGCACCTATGGCATTAATAACGGTAGGAATCATTATCTGGATACAACGGTATAAAAACCCAGCATTAATAGAAGAATAAAAAAAGGAAGTATAGCATGGGGTATGTTGAGACGATCAACCATCAACCATCAACTAACAACCAATTACTATGGAATATTTAGAATTATTTTTAAAGTCAATATTTATTGACAATATGGTATTTGCATTTTTCTTAGGAATGTGTTCATACCTTGCAGTATCTAAAAAAGTATCTACTGCTGTAGGACTTGGTGCTGCGGTTATTTTTGTATTGGCCATTACGGTGCCGATGAACTTTTTATTGGATAAGTATTTATTGCAAGAAGGTGCTTTAGTATGGTTAGGACCAGAGTATGCGAGTTATGATTTGAGTTTCTTAACTTTCATTCTTTTTATTGCTACTATAGCGACAATGGTACAATTGGTTGAGATCATCGTAGAGAAATTCTCACCATCATTATACAACTCATTGGGAATCTTTTTACCGCTTATTGCCGTAAACTGTGCAATTTTAGGAGGTTCATTGTTTATGCAGCAAAAAGAGTTTCCTAGTATTTCACATGCAGCGGTATATGGAGTAGGTTCTGGGATAGGATGGTTTTTAGCGATTTTAGCGATTGCTGCGATTCGAGAAAAAATTAGGTATTCAAATATTCCTGCCCCATTACGTGGATTAGGAATTACGTTTATCTTAACCGGATTAATGGCTATTGGTTTTATGAGTTTTGGAGGAATGCTGACTGGTGGTGATGAAGAAGAAAAGACGGCACCAAAAACTGTGGAAGTAAAGGAAACAAAAAAAGAGGCTACTAAAGAAGTAGCAGAAAATACGAACGTATCTGTAATTCAATAAGTATGATATTTTTAGCATCAACCCTAGGCACTATAGTAATTACTGTTATTGCATTTTTGCTATTAACACTCCTTTTAGTTGGAATTTTATTATTTGCCAAAGATAGATTATTACCTTCTGGTCCCGTAAAAATTACGATCAACGGAGAAAAAGAAATTGAAGTCGCTTCCGGAAGCTCATTGTTATCGACATTAGGTTCTGAAAAAATATTTTTGCCTTCTGCTTGTGGAGGTGGAGGTACGTGTATCCAATGCGAGTGTCACGTATTAGAAGGTGGTGGAGAAGCTTTACCTACAGAAACACCGCACTTCTCTCGTAAAGAGTTGCAACATGGAGCGCGTTTAGCCTGTCAGGTGAAGGTAAAGCAAAACATGAATATTCAAATTCCGGAAGAGGTATTTGGAATCAAAAAATGGGAAGCCGAAGTCGTACGTAACTATAATGTAGCTTCTTTTATTAAAGAATTTGTAGTGCGTATTCCGGAAGATATGGGGTATAAAGCAGGTGGGTATATTCAAATTGAAATTCCTCCATGTGAAGTCAAATATTCAGATATTGATATTACGGCGCATCCAGAAGAGCATGATACTCCAGATAAATTTCAAGAAGAATGGGATAAGTTTAAATTATGGCCTTTAGTGATGAAAAACACAGAGACTATAGAGCGTGCATATTCTATGGCCTCTTATCCAGCAGAAGGAAGAGAGATTATGTTAAACGTACGTGTGGCTTGTCCACCATTTGATAGAGCCAAAGGCGGTTGGATGGATGTAAATCCAGGGATTGCATCATCGTATATCTTTAACCAGAAGCCAGGAGACAAAGTAACGATTTCTGGACCTTATGGTGAATTCTTTATCAATGAGTCTGAATCAGAAATGTTATATGTAGGTGGGGGAGCTGGTATGGCACCAATGCGATCACATTTATACCATCTATTCAAAACCTTACAAACAGGGCGTACCGTTACGTATTGGTACGGAGGGCGTTCTAAACGTGAGTTATTTTACTTAGATCACTTCTATCAGTTAGAGAAAAACTTTCCTAACTTTAAGTTTTACTTAGCCTTATCTGAACCTATGGAAGAAGATAATTGGAAAGTGAAAAAAGATGTAAATGATGCTGAGGGAGATGGTTTCGTAGGATTCATTCATAACTGTGTGATTGATAATTACTTAAGCAAACATGAATCCCCAGAAGATATTGAATTGTATTTCTGTGGCCCACCATTAATGAACAAAGCAGTTCAGAAAATGGGAGAAGATTTTGGTCTTGCCGATGAGAATATCCGATTTGATGATTTTGGAGGATAACATCCATTATTTAAAATATAACAAAAAGCCGATGCATATAGTATCGGCTTTTTTTATGCCTTACTGTGAGTTGCTTTTAGAGTATGATATAATATACTTTTTGTGTAAAAATTTTATATTAATTTAACAATAGCGTATAGTTAAAATACGTAAATTACCCGCAGTTTATGACCAATATAATATGGAATTCATGGAAAACAACGATGGCAAGAAAAAAAAACCACTACGATTACGAGATCGATTAGGTAAAAGCGATGTGCCTAAACCAAAAAAGCAACCCGCTCCAAGCAACGCGTTTTTATGGGTAGAAGAGCACCAATACAAAGTACTAGAGGTTAATTATGGTTTTAAACGCCATGCGGATGGCTCAGGTCGCGCTGTGGGTGATGTGCATTTACAGCCCTTTATAGTAGTGCTTAAACCCTTAGGGACTATGGATGATTTGGTAGAGCTCGCTTGGTTGAGTACCA
>CALFCI010000038.1 GCA_937951135.1 uncultured Aquimarina sp.
TGATATAATATTATTTAAAAATTGAAAAATCAACAGTTGGAAATTCTTTGGGAAGTTCTTTCCATCTACTTAAGATATTTTCTTCTACATATTTGTTAAATTCATTTCGTCCTTTAATACTTTTTAAATCAAATCTACCTCAAACTGGATTTACTTTATTCAATAACTGAGTGAAAACGTCTTTTTTTCTTTTCGCTAAAGTAGCTATATCTCCTCCATATTTCTCTAATATAATAAACTGCTCATAAATCTCTCGTTCTACTTTGGTAGACCCTGCCATTTTATGAATCTGCCCATAAGGAATATTAATTGCTGAATGTATAACACCCTCTTTACGTTGATGCTGTTGAAAATGTTTTACTACATCTTTGGCTTGTCCTACATAGGGTTATTTCTTATACATATCGACTAAAGGAAATTAATCCTTCTTTAATCTCTTTTTCAGGATATTGCTTGGTATTTTTTGAATATTGACTTCCAAAAAACACCGGTACATGCTCAGCAGGGGTGGTGTCATAATCATTAATGATCGTAGTATCTGCGGTAACCAACTTTTTAAGATTAGGCATGTTTTTTACAAATCGATACTCATGTAAAATTAAACATTCTCTTATAGCATTTACTTTATTCTATAATTTCTTAAATCCAAGAACTCATTTTTCTATATGTAAAAGAAAATCAATACGACTCCAGTTTTCATCCCTATTGATTTGATAAGCAAATCCTCTAATTCGATCTGGGTGCTCTAGTTGCGTTTGCAAATATTCATGTACTTTTTTTGGAGTATCAATATAGACATAAGCATCAAAAAAGCCGTCATTAAAGTAGTGCGCTACATATTGAATAGTCGTCAATTTTTCAATTTCAGCAATAAGTTTATCTTTGAGTTGATAACAAGATTGTGTCGTCTCTAGAGTATTTGCCATACCATTTTCATTAACTTCTTCTGGTTCTAAGGGAACCGAAAGCTGTAAACACCACGGATATTTTGATTTAGAATTAAAGTTATTATATGAAAAGTTTACATGCCCTACTAATGGTTTTTCATCCATCATAGCATCAATAATTGCAAAATCGGTTCCAACCGTTTCTTTTTTGTTGCAACCTAATATTGTGGCTATAAATGAGATCATAAATGTTTGATATAAAAAATTATGCCTTTCGATTGTTTTATAGTTCTTTTAACGAGGTATGCAGTTCTTTTTCAGGATACTGTTTATTATATTTTGCATTTTGACTCCCAAAAAACACTGGGACATGCTCAGCTGGGGTAGTATCATAATCATTAATGATCGTAGTACCTGCGGTAACCAACTTTTTAAGATTAGGCATGTTTTTTACAAACTGTATGTTTTCCAAATTTTTACAATCCATCAATTGTAATTTTTTTAGTTGCTGTAATTGAGCTATAACACTAAAATCTTTGAGTTTCCAACAAATATTACATTCTAGACGTTCTAAACGTTCTAAAGCTGTTATTGCTGAAATATCGGTTAGGCTTCGTACTCCGCCTAGCGATAATTGCTCTAGGTTGGTTAAGGTCTCAATACCTTTTAAAGATTTGATTTTTGCTGTAGCAAAGCTTAGGCTTTTCAGATTTTTAAGGCCACTAAGTTTTGTTAAATCTTTTTCATCAAATTCAGTAATGTGTAATGATTCTAAGTTTTCTAAACTAGAAAAATTACTAATCATTTTTTTATTCCACCAAATAGATAATGTATCAAGTTGTGTCAATCCTCTGAAATCTATAGGGTACATAATTTTTAAATGCAAACTTTTTAACATAGGCATTTCATATAAAAAATCATATGTGACGCCATCTCCAAAAGCTGAAAAACTAAAATCTGAAATATTTTTAAAATACTTAACAAATTCTTTTAAAAATAAATCGTCCTCAATTTCTGTTAAAGGTGTAAAACTTAAATTATACTCCCCTGTATCGAAAAGTTCTTTAGCTTTAACCAAATTAGATTCTTGTTTTATATCTATTCTATTACCCCACGGTAAAGCTGTTATGTTCATAATTATGTTTTTAAAATGTTGGGGGGAATGTTATTGGTAATTCATATTTTTTAGCTACTTCTAGCGCCTTATTTTTAAACTCTTTTATTCCTTGTGGAGTTTTCAAATCATACCTTCCACCTACAGGATTTACTTTATTTAATAGTTGCGTAAACACATCCTCATTTCTTTTCGCTAAAGTAGCTATATCTCCTCCATATTTCTCTAATATAATAAACTGCTCATAAATCTCTCGTTCTACTTTGGTAGACCCCGCCATTTTATGAATCTGCCCATAAGGAATATCTTGCGCCATATTGATAACACCATTTTTACGTTGATGCTGTTTAAAACGTTTTACTACATCTTGGGCTTGTCCTACGTAAGCTTGTAGATCATCTGCATTTTTAATCACCAAATCATATACACCCTCCTTTGCTGTTTTTAAATCCTCAGCTTTCTCAATAGCTTTTTTAACCTTCTTAGCAAGTTTACCCGCTGTAGCCGCCGCTCCCGCAAAGGGAACCATAGCTGCAAAACTTAAAGCAGCATCTCCATAATTACCTCTAGCCAAAGATATACAACCGTTTACACAATCGGCAATCTCACCAACACCAGGTATCAAACCTGCAATATCTAAACCTGTTTGTATATTATCTGCCCATGCACCCCATGTGGTAGGCTTTCCTCCGTTTTTTTCTGCATCATAATGCCCTTGTTGTTTCCACTTTATAAACTCATCTTCTGAAACGAGTTCTATATTTTTTAATTCTGGATGGTTACGATCTACAGGATCAGGAATTTTAAGTCCTGAAAAATCTACATTAGTAAATAACCGTTGTGCATCAGCCAATGTGCCTTTAAACTCTCCTACAGCATTGTCATAAAAATAAACATCCTCGCCACGTGATGAAATTTCAGACTTAAATTGCCGTACGAGTACTTGCCCATCGGCAGTTACTTTAGCCGTTGTAGAACGCTTAATTTGTGCTACACGTTCTCCTACTACAATGGCTTGGTGATTGATATTGATTAATCCCTTACCGTCTTTATCGGTATGGGTGATATTAGTACTTACAGGTTTATCGATAACTTCTCTATCTTCTACATCGATATTTACTGTAGTTTCACTTAAGACTTTGCCTCTATGCTTAATTTTAATGACGTTTTGAACTCTTACCATGTTTCTCTAGTCTTATATTTCGTCTTTGTGATCTTCTGCGATAACTTCTAAAGGGATTTTTTCTATCGCACTTGTAATTTGATAATCTCTAATCGTATCCTTTTTTAATCGCTTGCCTTGGTATAAAAAATCTACTGTTTTATCTGCCATGCTAATGTCAATCCATTTGTTAAGAAGTCCTTGGGTTTCTAATACACAATAAATTTTATCCCCTTGCTTATAACTCTCCAACTCATTACCTTCCCTATCAGTTACATACTGGCGTATTACTGCTTCTTCTTCCTCTACTTCTCTCACCGTCACCGGCGCAGTACGTTCTTGAAAAGGATTACTAGGATTACGTGGTAATTCGGAAACGACACCTTGGTATCGTACAATAAGCGGATGAATCACCACACGCATCAAATCTTCATCTTCAAAACCTTCATATTTGTTAGATTCCCCCCAGTTTTTAAATTTGGCATTGGCAAACTCTAGGTCGCCAGATATTTTATTTTCAATGCCATTATCCACAACCAAAAATTCTATATGTGCACTAAATGGTCGCCTAGCCGCAAAATGTTCTATCATTTCACGATCTATACTTTTACCTTGTGCGATTAAAAGCAAGGTAATATTAGAATGTCTGACCGTACTACTAGGTCGCCCCGTTTTATCCGTATGTTGCTTGTATCCAAAATGGATATCCCGTACAAGATAGCGGATCCCTTCAAATACAAAGATGACTTGTTTGTTCATGTTGGTTATATTTTTAAGGCTATCGTTTTTTATTTCACTATAATAATTTCAACAATATATACACCTTATATGTCGATGCAAATATAGTAATAATTCCCTCCTTTGTATTGTGGTTTTACCGTAAAATAGCATTAAATTTCTCTAGTTTTAGAATTTGTAGCTTTTAGATTACTCCCTATAAAAAAGTACTGCTTTTAGTATAACAATATATCAATACATATTGACATACTTTACCTAGTTATCCCGCATAAGATTTAGTTTGTTTTTTCCTATGTAAATGCTATTATACACTATCATTGACAATAGAGATATATCCTTTGGAACAAACCGACATAAATTGCTCGATCACATCGATTAATAGTCGTTTATGTAATGATTTAAAGACTACGCTATAGCCTTTTCTGAGTTTATCGAAGGACTAAGAAATCCAAGTCAAACCATCTACTCCATAATTTAGTTGTCGGCTACTCATTTTTATCAATTTTTAACTTCTGGCTTCTTGACTTCTGACTTCCGGCTTCTTGACTCCTGAAAATCATACTTCTTTAGCCACAAAAGGAACATCTATTGCAAAAATTTCGGTAATCAATCGTTGCAATTGTGTTAAATACGCTTCAAAAACTGTCGAATTTACCTCGTGATCCACTGCTCCCCTAACCGTTTGTTTTGTTCCAAATTTCAAGAACCCTGCATTCAAATTTTTAAAAGAAATAATTCCAGCTTCAAAAGAAGTTTCAGTTGAAATTTCACTAGTATACATATACGCATAGGCTAAAACTTGTATAATTTTACTATACTTATAGTCCTCTGTAATGGTATCCCAATTCATAAGGGTAACCTCATTTTTTAGTACTTTTCCTGTTTTGTAATCAATCACCCGCAACTGACCATTGAGCTCATCAACTCGATCTACCTTTCCTTTTATATAAATAGGAAAATCTAGGGTTGGCACCTGGACTTCAGTTTTAAGCGTACGTTCAATACCTATAATTTTTAATTGTGCTCCACTACTAATCAATTGTTTTTCAGAACGTATAAAATTATAAATGTATCGCTTTGCTACTTCATACGTCAATACATTTTTACCCTGAGTGATATCTACCTTAGCGTATTCCTTTCTAAACTGGCATTTAATTTCGGTATCAATCTGAGATTCCATGCCCTCAAGGTCTTTTATTGCTAGAAATCTTCCTTCTAGTGGCTTATAAAAAGTTTCCAGTGTATTGTGAATCACCGTACCCAAAGTATTGGCAGCAATTGTTTCTTCTACTTCATTGTATCTGCTAATTTTTAGCACATATTGATAATAAAAGTCTATTGGATTTCTAATATATAATGTTAAAGCTGAAGGGGACAAGCCGTGTGCTGCCAATACTTTAAGTTGCTCCCGTATCTCCTCATTTTTCTGAATCGTTAATGGAGTTTTATCTAACGGCTCTATTGCTGTAGATACACTATGCTGAGTAATATTATGCTTCGGTCTTTTATCAATTTCTAACTGATATAATAAACGACTTTTCTCTCCTCCTCCAACACCGTCATTTTCGGTATTATATAGCAGATATACGCGTTTAGCACGTTGTATCAGTCGATAAAAGTGATACGTATAGATCGCATCTTTCTCTTTATACGTTGGCAAGTTATACCCGCGTTTTAAATCATAAGGGATAAACGAATTCATACTTTTACCAGCAGGTAAAACTCCTTCATTAACCGAAGTAATAATAACCGTTTCAAAATCCAAACAACGAGACTCCAACATTCCCATTAATTGTAACCCTTTAAACGGTTCTCCTCTAAAATCTAATGCATCTGTACTTACTATCTCTTTGTACATACGATGTAACACGGCTATGCTATCCACATAAGCATGTTGGTCACAAATTGCTGTTAGCTTATTAAACACTAAATAAAAATGATATACATACTCTAATTCTAAAGCGTTTTTGTCTTCATCTAAATACGCTTTACACCTTTGTATTATCGCTTGTAAACGCATTAATGCATCTGAGACACCATGCCAAGGTGCAAATAAAAGATCAATACTCGGCACTACAGCTTTAAATCGCGTTCTTAAAGCTATTGGTTTAACGAATACAATATTCTCACTAGAGATCCAATATATCATTTCGGAAGCTATATTTCCTAATACCCATTGTGCCGCTGGTGTACTTAAAATTTCTACGATTTCTTTGTAATAAAACCCTTTCGTATTTTCTGTTTTATGTAAGGCAAATAGAAGTTCAAAAAATGAGGCCAGGGGTATATCAGTAAGCGGTAAGCCCATGGTAATGTTTACCGTTGAAATACTCTCTGGTAGCGCATTAAGCATTGGCAACAATAAACTTTCATCGGCTAAAACTAATGCTGTATGCTCCAGATCTTCTTGAGGCAGCACACTTAATAATTCACCTACATATTTTACTTGCCCAATATTTCTTGGCACCCCTATAATATCAATATTTTTCTCTGTAGAGAAATGATCTTGAATCCATTGAAAAGGATGGTCTTTATAATAGGGCCATTCTTTTTGATACCCTCTTAAAAATGAAGCCGCTTCATGATATTGATGCTTTACAAAAAACTGATCCGTATCCCAAAACACAATTGCCTTTTCGGCATCTAATAAGGTTTGAAAAATAACTTGTTCTGCCGCATTTAAAGCATTAAATCCTAAAAGCACATGCATACGTGATTCCTGTGCGCTATACGTATGAATCTGCTCACTAGCCTCTCTGTATAACAATCCCTGATATCCAGATCTTTTTGCTAATAATTTTGTTTTAAATGCTGTATAGTATTCATGCAGGTGTTCCCAAAAACTGATATAGTTTTGAACTAAGGCTGTTTTTTCTTGTTGTAAATACCAGTGATTTAGATCTTGTATACTGGATAAATATGAGAAAAAATCATTGTGATCGATACGATAGCGATCGATCTCATTAAAATCGTGAATTAAAATCTGAGCCCAACTGCTAAAGGTCTCTAGGCTTTCTTTTTCTAGATGTGTATGTGTTTCTAGATAGGTGTCATAAAACTCGAAGACGGTTTGTATGGCATCCATTTGCTGTAGTCCTGATAATTTTTCAATAAACTCTTCAATACTGAAAATTTCTGGAACAAAAAATGTCTGTTCTGTATATAATGCAAGGAGTTCTTTTTTCAGAAACAGTCCAGCTCGTTTACTAGGTACTACAAAGACAAGCTCACTAATGGCGTATGGTGTTTTTTGTAGTGTTAAAAGTACTTCTTTTAAAAAAGTGTTCATGTATTCTTCTGAAATTACACCAAATAAATTGTACAATGCGGGTAATGAATTCGAATTATTTTTTGTTCAGATAAAGTTTGGTCAAAAAAGACTTAGCCTCAAATTGGTTAAGTAAACGAAGTCAACAACCTCGGAGCAAGCTTACGAGGCATCCAGCGGATACCTATTTTTCACATTTCGAGGCAAGCCTCGGAGAATTAAACTCCACAATGTGGATTAAAAAGCTTCTTTTGGTATTGGCTACTCGCAAAAAATTTAAACTCGGTATCTAAGTTAGCTAAAGTTTACGATAATTCAATCCAAAATAGATTCAAAAAAAAGCATAAAAAAAACGCCTCGAATGTCGAGGCGTTTCTTACTATACTATATAACTAGTAGTAGTGGTATTTAGATTACTTTACTAAGTTAATCTCTACACGTCTGTTTTGTGCTCTACCAGCTCTAGTTTTGTTTGTAGTGATTGGTCTTTCTTCTCCATATCCTACAGCAGATAACCTAAATTGATCGATTCCGTTTTCAACTAAGTAGTTTTTCACTGAATTAGCTCTAGAATCAGATAATCTTTGGTTTAGTTTGTTACTACCTGCACTATCAGTATGTCCTTCTACAGTAAATTTAGCCGTAGAGTACTCTTTCAAGATTCCGATGATATCACCTAGAACTTTGTTAGATTCAGCTTTGATAGAAGATTTACCAGAATCAAATAAGATTGTTTTTGCATACTCATTTAATGTTTTCTGAATCGCTTCTGTTACTTCAGGACATCCGTTGTTTGCTACAGTACCTGCAACATCTGGACAGTTGTCATCTTTATCTAATACTCCGTCACCATCTTTGTCTTTGTAAGGACATCCTTGGTTAGCAGCAGGACCAGCTTCATTAGGACAGTTATCTTTAGCATCAGTAACACCGTCACCGTCAGCATCAGGACATCCATTAAGGCTAGCTAAACCAGCAACAGTAGGACATTCATCTTTAGGATCAGGAATTTTATCACCATCAGTATCAGGACATCCGTTGAATTCTGCAGTACCCGCAGCTTCTGGACATTCATCTTTAGAATCAATGATTCCATCACCATCAGCATCAGGACATCCGTTAAACTCTTCTAAACCTGGAGTTTCAGGACATTCATCATTCTTATCAAATATTCCGTCACCGTCAGTATCTTTTCCACCAAATGCAAATACTATTCCAGCAGCATGTTGGAAATGTGTAGGAGGATAGTTGCTTACTTCGTAATCTTCTAGCACATGCTTGTAAGTCGATTGAACGTTAATTGCAAAATTGTCAGACAACCAAAAGTTAAGTCCAAAAGTACCATTTACAGTTCCTGTTCCAATTTCATCAATCCAAGTATATCCACCACCAATTCCTAAATAAGGATCGATACATTTTGATTTTAAAAGTGGTTGAAAACTATATGCAATAGTACCATCTACAGCAATATAAAATACATCATCTATAACTACTGGTTCTCCTGTTACAGCATTCTGTCCTACTTTATCAATCTCGTTTATAGATCCTGCCGCAGTAAAACTAAAACCAGATCCAATATATCTACCTACAGATAATCTAGAAACAGATGGAAGAATATTCCAGTTGTCGGTAACGTTAAAAAACTCGTCAAAAATTTCTCCTTGAGTTGCCCAATCTCCTCCTGTAGGGTATACATCTACGGCGTTAGCGCCAATAGAAATAGCCCAAGGGTTGTCTTGATTCTGTGCGTTCGCAGTACCCAGTCCTAGTACCAATAACGAAGCCACCAAAAATCTACTAAGATGTTTCATATTTAATAATTTAATTTTAAAGTGTTAATTAAGAGCAAATGTAATATGTTAATGTTTATTCACAAAGACAAAACGCATAAATTTCGAAGAATAGTCACTGAATACAAGTGTTTGGAGCATTTAAAGATTCAATCTCATTTATTTACTAAGCCAAAAAAACATGATTTTTGTGATCTATTCAAAGAAAAATAGCATACTATTCTTTGTAATATCTTACAATTATAAGACAAAAATCTGTTTTATCCTGAGATTTCTTACAGTAATTACAAAAATTAAGCCTTATTTATATGAATTTTAAAGTGAATTCTGAACCGATATATACTAAAACCTTATGTGCTACAGTATACCCCATCTGCTGTAACAAAACTCCGTACTTTGTAATTTGTTTCGCATGCAATTCGTGGTAGACTCCTGTTTTATAATCAATGATAATTGCAATATCGTTATCAAACACTACGCGATCAGGACGAAAAACCTCTCGATTGGCTATAATATCTCGTTCATTGAACACCGTATACTGCTTCGTGTAATAGTTCGTAAGTTTTGGATGTGTTACAATCTGCAAAATCTCTTTTTGTATACTTTCTTTTTGATCTTCTTTTATCCAACCTTTTAGCATTGCCGTTTCTAATGCAGGCGATACATCTTCAATGGTAACTACCATAGCCATAATATCATGAATGATATTTCCTTTTTCAATAGCATCTTGTCTAGAAGTGTCCCAGATTTTTACTGCATTCGTTACAATATTGATTTTATATTTTTTTAAACCCCGATCAAATTTTTCTACTACAATTTGCTTTGCTCCAGCTTTATGAATCCTATCAACATCATGCTTAGGTTTTGTATCTTTTCCAAAAGCATAGGTCAATGTATCTGCATTCCATTGTTCAATAGACTCTAAATACTGTGTTAATTTTCCTGAAAATGTATTTGAAATCGTATTTTTTTTAGGTATTGACCCTACTTTTGTTAAAATGTATAATTGTTGTTCTGCTCTAGTCAATGCAACATATAACACATTAAACGCATCCAATTCTAACTGTGATTTTCGCTGTTGTACGATCGCCGCCGCAGTATCTCCATACGCCTCAATTGCTGCACTATAGTTAAGGTAAACCGTTTCAAAACCCTTGTACGCTTCTTTCTCCACTGGCAACCATGTTTTAGGTTCTATTTCTCTATAGATATCCACATCGGCATACGGATAGATCACGCATGGAAATTCTAACCCTTTAGCTTTATGTATCGTCATAATACGAATAGCATTTTCACCTTCTGGAGCTACGATACTTAATTTACTTTGTTTTCGCTCCCAATACGACAGAAAACGAGGAATACCTCCTGAAGTATCTCTCCCTACAAAAGTAAATACTGTATCTAAAAAAAATTGAATATATGCAGGGTTTGTCTTCGCCAATGAAAAACTGGAAACAATATACTCTACAGCATCATATAAAGGACGCACTGATAGTTGTTTGAAATTAAAGTCAACTCCCAAAGTTGCCATAATATCTGCAAACTCATACGTATTTGCTGTAATATTTTTGACTAAAAAAGCATGTTGATCCCGTATCTCAAATTGCTTTATAATATAATGTAAAGCATTAGCTTTAGCGATTTTATTATTAGGTTGTATATGCCATGTTAATAGATCTATGATAAAAAGAACTGCCGTAGCATTTGACAACAACAAGGTTTCTGAAGAGGTAATTGCAATCCCTTGTCCTGTGAGATAATCTGCGATTACTACACCTTCTTTTTGTTTACGAGTCAAAATACATATATCATGATATTCGTATCCTTTTGCAATCAATGCTTCAATAGCCTCCATTACTTTTACAGGATACGCTTCATGTTCTTCTGCGACATTTTTTGCAGTGATAAACGAAATTTCTACATATCCATCTTCTTTCGAATTGACCTCTTGTTGATTCCCTTTCTTATATAGATCGCTATAGGTTTGATCGCTTAAATCTTGTGCTAAAAAAGTAAACAATGCATTATTAAATTTGATAATTTCTGCATGACTTCGATAGTTTCGAGGAAGGTCTATTACCGCTTTATCGGGTACTGAAAAAGGGGTATGTACTCCCGAGAGTTCGATAAACTGTTCTGCTTTACCACCCCGCCATCTATAAATTGCCTGTTTGGCATCTCCTACAATGGTGAGCTGCCCTCTTTTACCAGATAACGTCTCTGTAGCGATAGCATTGTCGATTAACGGAATCATATTGGTCCATTGCAATGCTGAAGTATCTTGAAATTCATCAATAAAATAATCACGATACCGTTCGCCTAAGCGCTCATAAATAAAAGGAGCCGGCTGATCCTTGATCGCTTCACTAATGATACTATTGAACTCTGATATCAATAAAATTCTTTTCTCAGCTTTAATCACTTGTACTTCTTTATGGATCGTATGTAACACTGAAAGCGGAATAATATTTTTGATGATGTTTTCATACCGCCCAATAGCAATCAATTGCTTCTGAGTACTTACAAAAGCGTTTTCAATAGTAGGTCGCAGGCGATCAATGATTTCTTTTTGAGTATCGGATACCTTTTTGCTATAAAAAGGAGTGGTGTCTATATTTTGCTTCCAAACGGTTTTGAGATCCACTGTAGTATCTCCTTCCGAGAGTTTTTGAAAGTGTTTAGGGATTGAGCTTCTTGGAAACTCATCATACGCAACTCCTTCGGTTTCTAATGCGACTAAGATACTTTGGGCTTGTACCACAACATCTTTTTTTGCAGCACTCACCTTGCCATACAACAGCTGCTTAAGCCCTTCAAAATCTTCATGAGTCTTGTCTAAAAGCTGAAGCAAATGCACTCTATCATTTTCACTAAACAACAATTTAGCAATTGCATTTAACGCTACAGTAATGTCCCAATTTTTATCCTCTTCTAACTTACGTAAAGCAAAATCGAGTATAATTTTTGTAGTTGTAGCATCCACTCCTATTTTCGAAATCACAACATCTACGGCTTCTGCAATTAGCGCATCGGTTTCCATTTCGATTTCAAAGTTAACGGGTATTCCGAGATCATGGGCAAACGTACGGATCACTCTATGTGTAAAAGTATCAATAGTCACAATATCAAAAGCAGCATAATTATGAAGAATACTTTTTAAAATTCGCCCTGCTTTTTGCTGAATCTGCTCTGGTGACATTCCAGTTTCGACCTCCAACTGATCTAGTAATTGCTGATGCTTTGTTACGGTAATGGGTAAACTGATTACTCTTAGGTTTTCCAGCACCCTAGTTTTCATTTCAGCCACCGCTTTATTGGTAAATGTAATGGCTAAAATCGTGCGATAACTCTCAGTAAACTCTCCTGTAAGTAAGGTCGCTAGGTATTTCATCACTAGCGTGTATGTCTTACCCGCACCAGCAGCGGCATTATATACGGTAAGTGCAATAGGAGGAGTCCTCAATTTTTTTGACTAAAATACTAAAAGCCGTTGAAAATGGATTCAGATTTTTAGCATTTATCCTAAATATTAATTTTTATTCGGCGTACTAATCCTTAAATTTGAATTCTCTTTTTTAACACTATTAACTAAAATAGAATATTATGTCATTCGAATTACCGAAATTAAACTACGCATTTGATGCATTAGAGCCGAATATAGATGCACGTACCATGGAAATCCATCATGACAAACACCATGCAGGATATACAAGTAAATTAAATGCTGCTATTGAAGGTACTGATCTTGCAGGAAAAACTATTGAAGATATCTTAGGAAACTTAGACCTTTCTAATGGAGCGGTTAGAAATAATGGTGGTGGGTTTTACAACCATTCCTTATTTTGGGAAATTTTATCACCTAATGGTGGTGGAAAACCTAGTGGTGAATTGGCAAGTGCTATTGACAGTGCTTTTGGATCTTTTGAAGCATTTAAAGATACGTTCTCTACTGCTGCGGCTACACAATTTGGTTCTGGATGGGCTTGGTTATGTGTACATAAAGGTGGTAAAGTAGACGTATGTGGTACGCCAAACCAAGACAATCCCCTAATGCCAGGTGTAGGTTGTGGAGGAGTTCCTATCTTAGGATTAGATGTATGGGAACATGCCTATTACTTAAACTATCAAAACAGAAGACCTGATTATATCAATGCATTTTTTAATGTAATCAATTGG
>CALFCI010000039.1 GCA_937951135.1 uncultured Aquimarina sp.
GGTGTTGAAATCGTATACCGTTCTACGATAGTTCGTATGGCTAATATCATTTCATACATCGCAAAATTATTACCGATGCACATCCTAGGGCCCGCTCCAAAAGGGAAGTAGCATTCCGAAAATTCTTTTTTCAGATTGGGATCAAAGCGATCAGGATTAAACGTTTCGGGCTGCTCCCAATAATCTTCGTGCCGGTGTATTTCATAAAACGAAATTAAGATATCTGTTCCCTTCGGTAATGCGAATCCATCGTAGGCATCATCTTCAATCGTTACCCGATCTGAAAAGTATGCGGGTGGATATAAACGCATCGCTTCTTCTATACATTGCTTGGTATAGGGTAATGCCTGAATTTGCGCTAATAAATCGACATTTGAATGGGTTACCGCTATTGCTTCTTGATATACCTTATCCTGAATCTCTGGATGCTGTGCGATCAATAACAAGGCAAAGCTTAACGCATTTGAAGTGGTTTCATGACCTGCGGTAAATAAGATTAGAATCTCATCAATCAGTTGGGTGGTTTCCATTCCTGTTCCGTCTTCATACCGTGCTTCTAATAACATATCCAACAAGTCATCTGCTCGTTTTCCAGAGGTTCTGCGCTCTTCTATTATAGTCGCTAAGATTGTGCGTGCTTCTGTGGCTAGGTCATGGGTGTGTTTTAACATTCCATTGACTCGAAACCACCACCGCTTATAGGGTTGCCGGATTTCTTTTATAAACGACTCTTGTATCGCTTCTGTAATCTCTTGAAGTCTTGCGATCGTTGTTCCTGTATCGGTATAACTAAATAATGCTTTTGCGACTACTTGAAATGCCAAATCACTCATGACAGGAAACACATCTGCTGCGGTATTGGGTTGGATGCTTTCTACTTCCTGAAGAATTGCAACATTAATACTGTCTACTAATGCTACTAACTTTTTTTTGTGAAATGCAGGTTGGATTAATCGCCGTTGTTTTAACCAATGTGGGCCATTGGCTGTTAACAATCCTTTGCCTAAGTACTTTCCTAAATCTTTAGTCTGTAAGTCTGATTTATGGTACTTGCGATGGTTTTTCTGAAGCATGTGTTTTGCAAAACCAGGATCTCTTGTAAAAATCACACTACTTTTAAAACCTAACTGTACGGCAAATACATCTCCGAAACGCGAAAAATTATGACGATGAAACGGTAATGGGTTTCGCAAAATACTTTTGGAACGTAATACTACGTTTACAAAGGATACTTTTGGAATGGGTTTCATTTTTGGTTGACGGTTGACGGTTGACGCAATATCTTGCGTTTCTATCGTTATTTGGGATTAAATAGACGCAATATCTTGCGTCCCTTCATTATCTGGGATCAAATAATCCACCTTGTACACTGCCTTTTATTCTTCCTAAATGTTTGTATGCCATTTCGGTTACTTCTCTACCCCTTGGGGTACGCATAATGAATCCTTGTTGTATTAAAAAAGGTTCATATACCTCTTCGATCGTTTCTGGACTTTCACTAACTGCAGTGGCGATTGTTGTTAACCCTACAGGGCCTCCTTTGAACTTATCGATCATGGTGGTCAAAATCCTATTGTCCATTTCATCCAATCCATATGCATCTACATTTAAGGCTTTCAATGCAAACTTGGCAATCGCAATATCAATGGAGCCATTCCCTTTGATTTGTGCAAAATCTCGAACTCTTCGCAATAATGCATTTGCAATTCTAGGCGTCCCTCTACTTCGTCCTGCTATTTCTATGGCGGATTCCATAGATATAGGAACGTTAAGAATATAGGCACTGCGCTCTACAATGGTAGATAACAACTCTGTCGTATAATATTGTAATCTGGATTGTATTCCAAAACGTGCTCGCATTGGCGCTGTTAGCAACCCTGAGCGTGTGGTAGCCCCTACCAATGTAAATGGATTGAGGTTGATTTGAACAGATCGTGCATTGGGCCCGCTCTCGATCATAATGTCAATTTTATAATCCTCCATAGCCGAGTACAAATACTCTTCTACAATAGGACTTAATCGATGGATTTCGTCAATAAATAACACATCACGATCGTCTAGGTTCGTTAACAAACCTGCTAAGTCTCCTGGCTTATCCAATACTGGACCAGAGGTTACCTTAATCCCTACATTCAACTCATTGGCAAGGATATGTGCCAATGTTGTTTTTCCTAATCCCGGAGGGCCATGAAATAACGTATGATCTAAGGCTTCATCTCTTAAGTTTGCAGCTTGCACAAAAATCTGTAAATTCTCTAAAACCTGATCTTGACCAGCAAAATCTTCGAATGATAGTGGTCTTAACGCTCTTTCGATGTCTTGATCTTCTTTAGAAAAATTCTCGTCTGTTGGATCTAAATGTTCGTTCATAGTGGGTGTCGGGTGTCGGGTGTCAGGTACCGGGTAATCAGATTTCAGGTGGTTTTCATTATCCTATTACCTTGTACCTTATATGTATTCCACAAAAAATCTTATGTTTCAAATTTTAGTATTAAAACAAATATAAGTACATGACAAAAAATAATTGCTATACTTTAGGTTTCTGACACCCATTGTTTTATAGTTAGATGTGCTGGTAGACCTACTAGGTTTTGGAAACCTAGTAGGTCTGGATTACAAAGTGATGCTGTAACTTTGAATCGAGAACAATTATTTTTTTTCCTATACTCAAGAAACAAATATAATCTAAAAAGAAAAGCCTTTTCATAAAAATTATGAAAAGGCTTTATATCGTTTACTTTATAATCGTTTAGTGATGTAGTTCTACTTCACCTTCTTGCATTGGTGTGGTTTGTGGCGCAAAATCTTGACCTGGAATTACATATTCTCCGTCATCATCAATCTTACTATAATCATAAGGCCATCTATATACACTTGGAATATCTCCTGGCCAGTTTCCATGAATATGTTCTACTGGTGTAGTCCATTCCATAGTATTCGATTTCCAAGGATTTTGTATTGCTTTTTTACCATAGAATATAGAACTGATAAAGTTGTATAAGAATACCAATTGCGCTGCTGCAGTTAGCAAAGCAAAAAGTGTAATCAATACATTGGTATCTTGTAAGTCATCAAAATATGGAAAATTAGAATTGGTATAATATCGTCTTGGTAATCCTGCCATCCCTACAAAGTGCATCGGAAAGAATACTCCGTATGCTCCAATTGCAGTAACCCAGAAATGAATATACCCCATGTTCTTATTCATCATCTTACCATACATTTTTGGAAACCAATGGTATACCCCTGCAAACAATCCGTATAGTGCCGATATTCCCATTACTAAGTGGAAGTGCGCTACTACGAAATACGTATCATGCACGTTTATATCTAATGTACTATCTCCTAAAATAATTCCTGTTAATCCTCCTGTGATGAATGTTGATACTAAACCAATAGAGAATAACATTGCGGGGTTCAACTGTAAGTTTCCTTTCCATAAGGTCGTAATGTAGTTAAACGACTTTACTGCCGATGGAATCGCAATCAATAAGGTTGTAAATGTAAATACAGATCCTAAAAAAGGATTCATTCCTGAAATAAACATGTGGTGACCCCATACAATTGTAGATAAAAATGCAATCGCTAATATAGAAGCAACCATCGCTCTATATCCAAAAATTGGTTTTCTAGAGTTTGTAGCTATAATTTCTGAAGTGATTCCTAATGCTGGTAGTAATACAATATATACCTCTGGGTGCCCTAAGAACCAGAATAAATGTTCAAATAATACTGGTGATCCCCCTTGATTATGTAATACTTCACCTTGGATATAGATATCACTTAAATAAAATGAGGTTCCAAAACTTCTATCCATGATCAACAATAATGCTGCAGATAATAATACTGGAAACGATACTACTCCAATAATCGCGGTCACAAAGAATGCCCAAATTGTTAATGGCATACGGGTCATTGACATTCCTTTAGTTCTCAAATTGATTACCGTTACTACATAGTTTAATGATCCTAATAAAGAGGATGCAATAAATATTGCCATAGACACCAACCATAATGTCATTCCTAAACCAGAACCTCCAATAGCTTGTGGTAATGCACTTAATGGAGGATAGATTGTCCATCCCGCAGATGCGGGTCCCGCTTCTACAAAAAGGGATAATACCATGATGATACTACTTAGGAAAAACAACCAATATGATACCATATTCAAGAAACCAGATGCCATATCACGTGCACCGATTTGTAATGGAATTAATAAGTTACTAAACGTACCACTTAGCCCTGCTGTTAACACAAAGAATACCATGATGGTACCGTGTATGGTTACTAAAGCTAAATAGATACTTGGATCCATCACTCCATCTGTACCGAACTTTCCTAATAACACTTCAAACACTGTGAACTGATGATCAGGCCAAGCAATCTGCATTCTAAATAACAATGACATCGCAATCCCAATGATTCCCATAATCAGTCCTGTAATTAGGTACTGCTTAGAGATCATTTTATGATCTTGACTAAATATATATTTAGTAATAAATGTTTCCTTGTGGTGATGATCGTGAGCATGGTCTTCTGCGTGATCTTCTGTATGTGCAACTGCTGACATAGTATTGCTAATTTTTTCTAAAAATTATATGATTCCGTTCTCTTAGTTACTGGCTTGTGCTGATAACTGTTCTTTGAAAGTCGATTGTGTTTTTAACCAAGCTTCGTAATCTTCTTCAGATTCCACAATTATTTTCATTTGCATGTTATAATGTGAAGCTCCACAAATCTTATTACACAACAGGTAATAATCAAATGTGTAGTGTTCTAATGATTCTTCACCCTTAGCCACTAATTCTTTACTTTTCGCTCTTCTGATTTCATTTATAGTAGCTACTTTCTCTACCATAAAATCAGACATTCTCATTTCTTCCGTAGTGAGGATTGGAGTGTATGCAAATTCTGTAATCATTCCTGGCACTACATTCATTTGTGCTCTAAAGAATGGCATATATGCAGAATGCAATACATCTTGAGATCGTAATTTAAAAATCACCTTTCTATTGACTGGTAAATGTAATTCATTAACGATTTTATCATCCATTGCGTAGCTGTCTGAAACATCTACTCCCAATGTATTTATACCTTCAATAAAACGCACATTCGCTTTTCCTAGTTCATTGTCTTCACCAGCATAACGCGCTCTCCAATCAAATTGATACGCATACAACTCTACCATTAATGGATTTCCTTCTTCCTCATCAATATTCATGATATCGGTCCAAGTGTATAATCCATAACTAATCAATCCAGCCAATACAACCACCGGAATGATGGTCCAGATAAACTCTAGCTTATCATTATCTGCAAAGTATAATGCCTTATTGCTTTTCTTACCTCTATACTGATAGGCAAAGAAATGCAACAGTCCTTGTGTAATCGTTTGCACAAACATGATTAACACCATAGAAATAAACATCAATAAATCATAATCAATACCATGCTCTGAAGCAGATTCTGGCAGAAAGTATGATCTATACATGATAAAACAGTATCCTGTCAATACATATAAGAAAATCACAAAGGCAAGCATTAGCTTTCCTTGTATATCATTATCCTTATCATTAGCGACTTCTGAGTGCTCTCCATTTCCTTGTTGAGACAACTTCAATATCTTAGACATTTGCCACAACGTGATGCCAAAAAGTGCTATAACTACTATGGTTAAAAATACAGTCATTTTATCTATCTTCTATTTTTACACTACTAATTAATAATGAAAGTGTTTACTTTCTTCTATAAATGGATTTCCTTTAGCCAATAATGGCGCCTTAGTCAATGCGGTGAATACTGTGAATAAGAACAATCCTAAAAACAATAACACTGCACTAATTTCACTGACCCCTATAAACCAAGATTGTCCTACCGTAGCAGGCATAATCATGTTAAAGACATCTATATAATGTCCACAAAGGATCACTACTCCTGCCATCACTACAAACCAATTTAATCGTTTGAAATCACTATTCATTAAGATCAACAATGGGAAAATAAAATTCATTGCGATCATTCCAAAAAATGGCAATTGATAATCCTCTATACGCGTAATAAAGTAGGTTACTTCTTCAGGAATATTAGAATACCAGATTAACATAAATTGAGAGAACCAAAGGTATGTCCAAAAGATACTGATTGCGAACATAAACTTTGCTAAATCATGAATATGACTGTTATTTACAAATTCTAAAAATCCTTTTGACTTTAAGTAAATGGTAACTAAAGCTATTGTTGTGATTCCTGACACAAATAGACCAGCGAATACATACCATCCAAATAAGGTACTAAACCAGTGTGGATCAAAACTCATAATCCAATCCCAAGACATCATTGATTCTGTATAGATAAAGAATACTAAAAATGCTGCTGAGATTTTAAAACTCTTTTTGTACCAGACATTTCCTGTAGGCTCCTCATCTTGCTTTCTAGAATATTTGACTGCAAAATGACGATATGCAATCCACCCTCCTAAGAAAATGATGGCTCTAACGATAAACCAACCCCCGTTTAACCAGCTCGCTTTACCTTGCAGTAACGCATCATGCGCTACCACCTCTGGATCTGCCCAAACAAATAAATGATTGACATGAAATCCTGATAATCCTAGAATTACCAATAAGATAATCCCACCAGGCACCAAATATGCGGTAATGGCTTCCATCACTCTAAACAATACTGGAGACCATCCTGATTGCGCTGCAATCTGAATCGCATAAAAAGCTAATACCCCTAATGCAATCATGAAAAAGAAAAATGCGGCTACATACAATGCTGCCCATGGCTTATTTTGCAATTGATGCAATACATGTTCGTAGTGTGCATCTCCACTATGTGCATCCTCATGTTGAGACGCATCATGTTGAGACGCATCATTATGTGTCTGTACGGCATGCGTATCATGACCATGAGATGCCATCATCTCTTTAACGTCTTCTATAGAACCAGGTCTTGTAGCAAACCCGATAATAAGACCAATAAGTCCTACTGCCATAAAGACAAATGATGCTAGTTTTAATCTATTGGATAGCGTATACATATCTATATAAATGTTCTTTATTGTACTAATTATTATTTTAATACGCATAATGATGCGCTTCTACATTATGTATTAATGCGCATTATTATTTGTTGTTTCTTGATGCGTTGCATCCTCATGCGCTTCAGCATCCACGTGTTCTTCTACTGCAGGAGGCGTTAGTACTGCCTCTTCTTTTACAGTAAAAGGCTTTCCTTCCAGATCTGCTTTTAATTTTTGTACATATTGTACAATTTGCCAACGCTCTTCAATACTAGTTTGTGCTGCATACGACCCCATAGAGTTGATTCCATAATACATTACGTGATAAATACTTCCTTGCGTAATTGCTCTTCCGATATCATCATAACTAGGCACTCCTAATATCTTTTCTCTTTTTACTAAATGTCCTTTTCCATTTCCTTTATCACCATGACAAATAGCGCAATAAATTCCATACAATGCTTTTCCTTTCTCTAGGTTTTCTGCGGTATACTGCACTGGGTTTTTTAAAGAATCTTTTGCCAGTTGATAGCCCACATTAGAGTTTTTATAGTCATAAGGCATCCAACCTCTAGGCACAGAACCTTCTGCGGGTAACATTGCTTCTTGCCCACCTGGAAAAACAGGATAGTCTCCATAAGGTTCATACCCTACTGGCTCATACATATTAGGCATATACTGATAGTTAGGCTTGGAGTCTTTTTGACAAGAAACCATACTCATTACTATCGCTACTACTGCTATTATTTCTAAAGTACTCTTCATTAGTATTAATGATTATCTTCTTGCTTATCTATTACTTTAATTTCTACTGCTCCTGTATCGCCTAATAAATTAGTCAACGTATTCACATCATGATGTCCAGCATCTACTTCCATCAAAAAATGATCATCTGTTGTACGTACATCAGGATTTTCTGCTTCTTTAAATGGCCACAATCTACTTCTCATGTAAAATGTGATTACCATTAAATGGGCTGCAAAAAATACTGTAAGTTCAAACATAATTGGAACGAAAGCAGGTAAGTTTTCTATAAAACTAAAACTAGGCTTTCCACCAATATCCTGTGGCCAATCTTCTATCATGATGTAATTCATCATGGTAATTGCCACTACTAATCCAACACAACCATACATAAAAGCAGTAATTGCTAAACGTGTGTGCTCTAATCCCATTGCTTTATCTAAGCCATGTACTGGAAATGGAGTAAATACGTCTTCAATATGATAATGCTCTGCACGAACTCTTTTTACTGCGTCCATCAGGACATCATCATCCGTATAAAATGCATGTATAACTTTAGATGCCATACCTCTACTTGTTTTTAAGTTGTTCTGCTTGTCCTGCCCAATCATCGCGCTTTGCTCTTCCTGGGAAAGACCCTGTAATACTATCTAATAAATCGTATTCTACCGATGTCATTCGGCTTACTTGATCAAAAGTAAAAATACCAATCTTATTTAATGTTTTTTCCATTACTGGACCAATCCCATTGACTACCTTAAGGTCATCTGCTTGTTGCGTTGTAGCATCAAACGTCCCTAGGTTTGCTAAAAGACTATTTATATTCTCTTCTTTATTTTCAGCCGTCTCAGGAGTTACTTCTTCTGTTTCCACAGTTGGAGTACTTTTTGGCAATTCATCTCTATGATCAATTCCCGCTTCTCTTAACTTCTTGTATTTCTCACCCGAAGATTTCAAAATAGATTTCACCTCTGCTTGTGCAATCACTGGGAATGTACGTGCATACAATAAGAATAACACAAAAAAGAACCCTATCGTTCCAATAAACACCCCTATATCCACAAATGTAGGAGAGAACATTGTCCATGATGATGGCAAGTAATCTCTGTGTAATGACGTTACGATAATTACGAAACGCTCAAACCACATTCCTATATTTACCACAATCGAAATAAAGAAAGAAAACATAATACTTCTTCTTAATTTCGGGAACCACATAAACTGTGGAGAGAACACATTACAGGTCATCATTGCCCAATATGCCCACCAATATGGACCCGTTGCTCTGTTTAAGAACGCATACTGTTCGTACTCTACTCCAGAGTACCATGCCACAAATAACTCTGTGATATAGGCGACCCCAACAATAGAACCTGTGATCATGATCACAATATTCATTAATTCAATATGAAGTACCGTTATATAGTTTTCTAACTTCGATACTTTTCTCATGATAATCAACAAGGTATTTACCATTGCAAATCCAGAGAAAACTGCTCCCGCCACAAAATATGGAGGAAATATCGTAGTATGCCATCCTGGAATTACAGAAGTAGCAAAATCGAAAGATACAATCGTATGTACAGAAAGTACTAATGGTGTTGCTAGGCCTGCAAGTACTAAAGATACTTCTTCAAAACGCTGCCAATCTTTAGCTCTACCACTCCATCCAAAGGAAAGTATACCGTATATTTTTTTATTGAATGGTGTTACCGCTCGATCTCGTATCATTGCAAAATCAGGCAACAAACCAGTCCACCAAAACACTAGTGATACCGAAAGATATGTTGATATCGCAAATACATCCCAAAGTAATGGCGAATTAAAGTTTACCCAAAGTGATCCAAACTGATTCGGAATTGGAAGTACCCAATAAGCCAACCATGGACGCCCCATGTGTATAATTGGAAACAATCCAGCTTGAAAAACGGCAAAGATTGTCATGGCTTCTGCTGAACGGTTAATTGCCATTCTCCATTTCTGACGGAACAACAATAATACTGCTGAAATTAAAGTTCCTGCATGACCGATACCTACCCACCAAACAAAGTTGGTAATATCCCAGGCCCATCCTACAGTTTTATTTAATCCCCAAGTTCCGATACCCGTAGATATGGTGTAGGTAATACACCCTATTCCCCAAAGGAAAGCAATAAGTGCAATGGAAAATACAATCCACCAAGATTTATTGGCTTTACCTTCTACAGCGGCGACAACATCCAGAGTTACATCGTGGTATGTTTTATCACCGGTTACTAAAGGTTTTCGTATAGGTGCTTCGTAATGAGACATAATACTTTATAGTTGAATTTTGATTCTTATTCGTTTAACTTAAGCTTCTGTTGTATTCCTCACCTTAGTGTGATACATCACATTAGGCTTTGTTCCTACATGCTCTAGCAAATGATACATACGATCATCTTCATGCAATGCAGCTACTTTACTTTCTTTATCATTAATATCCCCAAAGACCATTGCTCCTGAAGAACACGCAGCAGAACATGCTGTTTGAAATTCTCCATCTTTAATAGCTCTTCCGTCACGTTTTGCATCTAGAATTGTTTTTTGTGTCATTTGAATACACATAGAACATTTCTCCATCACCCCTCTAGAACGCACTGTAACATCTGGATTTACTACCATACGCCCTAAATCGTTGTTCAGGTTGTAATCAAATTCATCGTTTTCACTATATAAAAACCAGTTAAATCGACGCACTTTATACGGACAGTTGTTTGCACAATATCGTGTCCCTACACAACGGTTATACGCCATCTGATTTTGACCCTGTCTACCGTGTGATGTTGCCGCTACTGGACAAACTGTTTCACATGGTGCATGGTTACAATGCTGACACATTACCGGCTGGAATACGACTTGAGGATTATCTGATGGTGCTTCCATTTCACCGAATTCAGATAATGAACTCCCTAGTCCTGATATATTTTCTTTTTTCTCTGTATCGTTTAAGAATGTGTCTTCAGATGAATAATACCTATCAATACGCAACCAATGCATATCTCTAGAACGACGTATTTCTGACTTTCCTACCACCGGCACGTTATTCTCTGCATGACATGCTATCACACATGCGCCACAGCCGGTACAGGCATTCAAATCGATAGAAAGATTAAAATGATGCCCTACCGAACGATCAAATTCATCCCAAAGATCTACTTCCGGAGAAGTCACTGGAAAAGGAACATGATCCTTACTCACTTCTGGAATCGGATTCCATTCGCGCTTATCTTTAGTATTAAAAACCTCTAAGGTAGTTTCCTTTACAATATCACCACGTCCCATTAAGGTATTGTGTAATTGCACACAAGCAAACTCATGCTCTCCTTCTGCAGCCGTTACCTTTACAGGTTGCACTGCATTAAGATTTTTATATAATGAATAGGCATTTACACCTACTTGCATTTCTTCTTTTACTCCTTTTTTCTTCCCATACCCAAGCGCTAGACCTACTGATCCTTTTGCTTGTCCAGGCTGTATCAATACAGGAGCCGTAATCTTAACTCCATCCACTTCTACAGTAGCATAACTACCATTTAATGCTCCATTCGCTACATTATGATTTTCTAATCCTAATGTTTCTGCATCTGCTTTAGAAACCGTTAAATAATTATCCCAAGAAGCTCTAGTAATTGGATCTGGCATCTCTTGTAACCAAGGGTTATTAGATTGCTGACCGTCTCCTAGTGCAGTTTTTGTATATAACGTAAGCTCTAAACCAGTAGACTTTGAATTTGATAATCGTCTTGCAGCTGCTTTCACATCTACGTTTCTGAATGCAGGAACCGCCGCAGCTATACCTTCATCTGTATTGACTACATCACCCTCTGATGCTTCAAGAGCTGTGTGCAATTCTTTTTTAGCAAATGCCGGCTTCACTAAAACGCCGTCATGCAAGGCTTGATTCCAAGAAGAACTTCCTAAAATACCAGTCCATGCACTTTTAATGTAATCACTATACGATGATCCATTACCAACCCACTTCAATATCGTTTCCTGAAACTGTCGTGTATCAAACAATGGCCGTATTGTAGGTTGCGTTAAGCTATAACTACCTTTCTTCAACTCTACATCTCCCCAAGCTTCTAAATAATGAGGGGTTGTTGCTATATATGTACAAGCCGATGCTGTTTCATCATTATGCATACTGAATGCAACTGAAACCGCAACTTTCTCTAAACCTGTTTTAAATTCACTTGCATTTGGCAAGGTATATATTGGATTCACACCTGCAATTAATAACGCACCTACTCGGTCTGCGTTCATATCATTAATTAACTGTGCAACTGCTTTAGCATTTCCTTGACGAATTTTACGTGGTGTAGCTTCGTTAAATGCTTTACTACTTATCTCTTTATTGATTGCTAGTACTAATAACTGTGCATCTTCATCTTGAATTCCTGATACCACAACAGCATTCGCTCCTGCTTTTTGCATCTCTTTTGCAGCTTGCACCACTTTAGCATCCAAATCTGGACCTAAAGAACTTTTAGAACCCGACCCTGTCACATACGCATATAACGCTGAAAGCACCTGCTTTTGTTGTGATGGCACCACTGGTATTCTTTGATCTGCATTTGCACCCGTAAGTGACATGTTTGCTTCAAAATGAATATGTTTAGACATTTTACCATTTTCAGGAATACGTCCTGTAGCATACCCACTATCATAACCACCACCTTGCCAATCTCCTAGAAAATCAGCGGCAATACTCACAATCGTGTTTACTTTAGAAAAATCATAATCTGCTAAAGCACGCTCTCCATACATCTTCTCGTAAGCATCTAGCGCTTCACTATACGACACTGCATCGTACACGACATGACTTACATTACTATACTTTGCTTTAAATTCTGAAATCAATTTGGTAGTAGAAGGACTTGCGAAAGTTTGCGTAAGCAATACAATCTTCTTCCCAGACTGCTCCTTTAACGCAGCACCAACTTCAGCATCTAACGCTTTCCAAGAAATAGGATTTCCTTCTTTCATAGGTGCTGTTAAACGCGTATTATCATATAAAGATAACACCGAAGCATGAACCCTAGCGTTTGCATCCCCATTTGAAGTTGCCAAATTATTGTTTTCTACTTTGATTGGTCTTCCTTCACGTGTTTTGATTAATACACTAGCAAAATCAAAACCATCAGCAATAGTAGTTGCATAATAATTTGCAACACCTGGAACGATACGTTCTGGCTGCACCACATAAGGAATCGATTTAATCACCGGACCTTCACATGCTGCCAATGAAGCAGCTGCGGTACTAAAACCTACATATTTCAAAAAATCTCGACGTGTAGTCGAAGAATTTTCTAGAGATGATTGATCTCCCAAAAACTCATCTGTAGGAATCTCTTCCACAAATTCGTTTTGTTGTAGCGTCTCAACAATAGAACTATTTTCGTTTAGTTCTTCAACACTTTTCCAGTATTTCTTGTTTGATGACATATATAATTGATATTAGCTTCTTATTCTATTATTTTAACTTACAAATGTCTTAATAATGACATTTACCACATTCTAAACCACCCATTTGCGCAGCAGTCAATTTATCTACGCCATACTTCTTAGACAATTGCTCATGAATTTTATCATAATATGCATTCCCCTCAACCTTCACATTAGTTTCTCGGTGACAGTTAATACACCATCCCATAGTTAATGGAGCATATTGATACATAATTTCCATCTCCTCTACTGGACCGTGACATTTCTGACACTCTACACCCGCTACACTTACATGCTGAGAGTGATTGAAATATGCAAAATCAGGAAGATTATGAATCCTAACCCATTTTACAGGTTCTGACTTTCCTGTATAGGATTGCGAATCCGCATCCCAACCTACTGCTTTATATAACTTTTGGATCTCACCGTCATAGAATGACTTAGAGTATTCTTCTGTAGCTGTTGCATCCGCAACCTCGCTAATAGACTTATGACAGTTCATACACACATTAAGCGAAGGAATTCCTGAAGTCTTACTTACTCGTGCAGAGGAGTGACAATACTTACACTCAATTTTATTATCTCCAGCATGAATCTTATGAGAATAATGTATGGGTTGTATGGGTTGATACCCTTGATCAACACCTACCTGCATAAAGAATCCATAGACAAAATACCCACTCACCAGCAACAGAAATACTGTACTCACCAATATTAAAAATTGGTTCTGCACAAAAGCTTTCCATATCGGAGTGCGTTTTTCATTTTCTGGAATCTGCAATCCGTTCAATTCCGCAAATCTTCTTAAGGTCTTGTTCACTAAAAACAACACTACAACTAACATTAAAAATACTAGCGCTAACAACCCTAGAATCACCGTTGAAGAAACTCCTCCGGATGCATCTCCACCGCTTCCTACCGGAGCCTGACCAACTACTGGAGCAGGAGCCGCTTTAGGCACGGAAACATACGCTAAGATATCATCGATATCCGTATTTGTTAATTGAGGAAAGGCGTTCATTGCCGTTTTATTGTATTCCTCATAAATTGCAATTGCTTCTGCATCACCCGCAGCAACCATAGCTGCACTATTTTTTATCCAAGAATACAACCATTCTGTACTGTGTCGCTCGGTAACGCCAAACAATGCTGGCCCTGTCATTTTCTTATAGCGCTTATGACATGCTGCACATAATGATTTAAATAGAGCCTCTCCTTTTGCGATGTCACCACCAGAAGTAGCAACTACTGGAGCTGTCGCAGCTTCATCCTGCGCCATAACTGGATTAAACAAAGCAAACAAGAATACTGTTCCTAGGATGAGGACTTTAGCGACTGAATTTCGGTATTTCACCTGTCTCATATTATAAGTAGAATTATCGTCTAGATTTTTTGGCATGGTTTTTAAGTCATTATTTTATAGACTACACTAGTCTAAAACACTCACAGTTAACTTTTTAAAAAAACACAAATATGATTTCACATTTTTCTATTCGTTTTTGCACGAAAACAACACAAAAACCTATGCTTTTCAATTCGTTCACAAAAGTACTACAATAAGTGGATTTTAGAAATGTTAACGAAGTCTTACGTATTAATTTATAATTATTCTAAATAATAAATTAATAGTATTGACAGTTATTAAGGTTTACCTTTGTCACAAACAAACAGAGTTGATACTTGATTGCTAGTCCTTAATCTAATTGAAAGCTATATTTCAGCATTAAACTAGCCGATACAACATAGATCAAAACAAATAGTATTTTATAATTAGAACGTTACATTATTATCATGAAAACTATACACACATCGTATTTAACTCTTGTTTTTGGAGTTTGTCTATTTGGATTTTTTACTGCTACTGCTCAAAATGATCAATTTATACTAGAAAATGTAAAAACAGCCGCTCCTATTGCGACAGTAACCATTCATCAAAATGTTAAGATCAAACAGTTATTGAATACTAAAATTAAATTGGATAAAGAAGGAGCGTTTAGCGATCATTATAAGATCCAATTGTACTACGGCAATCTTAACCAAGCAAATAGCATTTTAAACACTGCTAAAAACGCTTTCCCAGATTGGGATGCTTCTATCAAATGGGAAACTCCTAATTATAAAGTCTGGATCGGAAAATATCGTAATCGATTGGCTGCAGATCGTGCATTAAAAGAAATTCATGAAGAGTTTCCGAATGCTTTTATTTTTAAACCGGGGAAGTAAGTAAGATTAAATCGTCTAAACATAGCACGTATCTGAAAACACATTTCAGACTATCTTATCAATCCTTAGAAGTGCCTTTCGACAAACTCAAAACAAATTTTACTAAAGTTTCAGGCTATTGTGAGTGATCTCTCCAATAGTTTTATTGCTATCTATGGACACTAGTATTCACTTAAAAGAATATAGATCGCTTCGCTACAGGAGTCAAGAGCCAAGACTTGTGTATAAAAATCTGATTATCAAATTATTAAAAAAAATCAACTACAGATAAATATAGTTTACTCCTAAATGAAGTATAACTTTCTAATGAAATCAATTTAGAAGATAAAGACTGTTACGCTTTTAAAAGCAAGGGATGTGAGAGTGTTTTCTTTTTTTTTAGTGGACACTAATGATTTATGGAGTTGATTAACATCAGTGTTTTATGCGCTGTAAAAACACAAGATAAAGACAGCGAAAACTTTAAGCTTTGAAGGTATTTAGTGAACTGAAATATGAAATTTAAAGGGAAACGTTTTCTAATTCTTTTTACTTGATCATTACACATTTTGGTTCCAATATCACAAGACACTGCCAAATCCTTATAATGATTCCTTTTTCATCTATTATCACGAGTATTTTATTCACAAAACCTCTTGAGGAAACTAGCGTATCTTCAGTCATAGCATTACCTGAATTCAAGTCATAAGTGATAAAAACTGATCCATAGCTTCTATAAATAGAAAAGCCTTTTGACGAAATAGCACACACATACCAATGCTAAAGCACCAAAAGACTTATCACCACAAAAATTACTTATTTATACCATCGACTTGTATTATATGTTGTATTATCTGGTTGATTCTTAGCATAGGCCGTCCACACATCTCTAGCTGCTTCTATAGACGATTTTTCCAATTCTAGTTCTTTCAATTGATACTCCCATACGCGATCACTATTCTGCTTCATTTTTGTTTCAATTTTACCGTGTAATGACTTTACTTGTGTAAAGCAAGAAGATTTAGGATGTATTGTAGCTAATATTGACCCTGCATGATTCGCACCATCTACATCTTGATTTGCAGACCAAACCCCTGTTGCCTCAGATAGCTTTTGTTTGCATTCCTTATCAATAATTTTTTGAAAAATTGGTGCTATCTTAGGCTTCACTTTTGAAAAACAAGAACTTACTTCTGGAACACTCAACAAGGTAGTCATTGCGTCTTCCAACTTATCTTGAGCCTTAAACTGTTCCGCTTTTTTAATCATTAAACCACAATTCTTATCATAGTACGCTACAATCTTTTCTTTTCCTCTATTCACAAAATCTTGTATCCCTGCATTTTTAGGCTTTAACTGTTTGATTGCAGATACATACGCTTTTGTTTCATTCGTTCCTACACCCTTGAGCTGAAACGTATAACTTTCATATAAAATACCTGCTTTGCCATCTCCTATATATAATGTAACCTCTAGATTTAATGCAGTTTTGGGCGGTGCCGTAGGTGTAATATCCTTGCTCAACACAGTAACATTAGGCACTAAAACAAATCTAGCATTTCTAAGATTATCGCTAATCCCATTACTAGTAATTACCTGCCCTAGTTTATTGACCAACATACGGCTAGCTGTAGCTGGTATTCGTTCTGCTTGCCTTGGTATATATGTTCCTAATAAAATCCCATCATTATTTTTTTGATCTTGAGCCGTAATTGATAATGACGCTAGACACACTATTAAATAGATTATATTTTTCATAATTCTTTATATTTATTTACTTCCTAATATAATTGTAGCTCTTCCCAATCCTTTCATCACCAATTTATTTGGAATCATATAGGGTTCTTTCTTTAACATTTTGCTTAATTTTTTCACAAATTTCCTAGCATCAATAGCTCTACCTTTTTCGTTTAACAATGGGATTCTTACTTGTTCAAAAAGCGCCATATCTTCCGTCATATCTGTAGTGCTGAATCTACCTTTCAAAGTATTTTCTGCCATCCAATCTTCTATAATTGTTCCTAGTTCTTCATCACCATATTCTTTTTCTAAATCGCCATCCCAATCATCCCATTTCTGAATTCTTACAATGATTTCTCTTCCGTTCTCAAACATATCATCAAAATGTGTTTGTAAGGACGCTGTAAAATTATCTATATGTGAGATCACTGCTTCAGATAATAACACTGGAGTCTCCGCACTAAATGAAGGCGCTCCTGTACCTGTGGCTGTGGCTACCTGCTTATCGGTATATGCATCTAAACCTTGTAGATTAAAGGTGATTGACTTTTTAGGCCCCGTTTTGTTTACAGTCCAAGTCAATTGCATAATAACATCTGCTTTCGCTACTTTTTTAAGTGCATCTATAGGACTTTCATTTACTGCCGCTCCGGTTTCTTTAGAAGTTCGCATATTATCCTCCGCAGCATTAGCTTCTAAAGTCTTGATTGCCGATTCCATATTTTTTAATGGAAAACCGCGATCAGCCATCATTCCATTGATTTGACTAATGACTTGTAATACTTCTGCATTCTCCTGAAATGCTCTTTTATAATCTGGAATACTTACAATGGCCCCCTGATTATTATACCGTTGCATATATCCATTCTGATTACACCACACATCACTAGGCACAATCATAATTGTTGGTTTTTTCGCTTGCGCACTAGATGTATATGATTGCAGTAATACGATACTTAGCACTAATATTATATATTTTTTCATCTTTAAAATCCTGAATTTAATCCTTTAATTATTCCTTCTGCTTCGAGTTTCTTTCTTAATTGATCTGTTAACACATCCACAACAAGACCTATCTTATATTCTTTTTTACTTATTTTCAAACGATCTCCTGCGGCAATATTACCATCTGTTGCTGAGGATACATATTTCATATACGCTCCTCCATCCTTAAACAATAGCTCAAAGAATGCTTCGTGATCTTCTTTAATACTTGGTTCGTCATATAATGGTTTAAATGAAGTACACCCTGCACCTCCTCCTGCAAATCCTTTAAAAATGATTCCATGTACTGCATTTTTCTTTGCTTGGGCTATCGCAAATTTTGGACTCTTAGAATAGCTCCATACTTTCACCAATTTAGACCCTTGTTTTGCGATCCCTTCACAGGATAAATCGTACCGCCACTCCTTGGTGTCTTTATTTGCTTTTCTCTTTTTAGATTGCGCTACACCTTGATGTGACATACATACCAGCATAAGCAACACTACGCTTATTTTTTTTACATAATTGTTCATAATTGAATCTAGTTGATTTGTCTAATTAACATTCCGGAGTAGTAATTCTTACCTCCTTTGAATTCCGTATATGGTTTCACCTCATTGGCTACTTCCTGTTCTTCTGCTGCACCATATCGATTATCCCATATCTTCTTTTTCATCACTCGGATCACCCCTTTTCGTCTATATACAGTCTTCCCTTCTTTATTTATTTCTTGTTCCAATACTTCGTACTTATCACCAGCTTCCAACCCTTCTTTAAGTCCTATTTTTGCCGTTAAAGGATCCCCACTTAGCAATGGCGTTTTTGTTCTAAATACTTCATACTTTCTTTGCAACTTTGCAATTACTGCATCTACAGCTTTTACCGTAGCAGTTTGAATGAGTTGCTCCTCACTCTTTTTTGTTAAACTAGAACTTTGCAAATCTGCCCAAGCAATTTCGGTACCTATTAACTCTAATTTGAATATATTAGAGGCTTCAAAAGCTTCCTTTTTCGCCATATCAAAATGGGTATCATCTGTCCAATAGTCATTATAAAAGATAGCTGCAGTCTCTTCATCCCAAACTAGCTTATACAACTGTGATGTTGTTTTAATCACATATCCTTTTCCTACAACATCTAAAGCTTTACCCGCTAAAACTGTTGACCCTGAACCAATAGCACCAAACTTAGACGCTAATTTCATAGTCTTTTTTGCTTCTCCTGCAACCTTTTCCTTACTGATATACTTGAAATCATTTACTACAACAAAAGTGTTTTTAATAAGCTCTTCTCCTGCATCTGCCAGTAATGCTAACCCTCTTTCACTACTTTTGGCTACTTTAACATCCATCTCAGTGGCATTATAAGACCCTCTTTCTGAAATCAATTCCATATTAAAGCCACCTTGCTCGCTTTGATTAAACCATTTTGCAACTATTGCTTTTGCGATAGCATTGGTCGATAAATGACTGGTAACCGCTTCTTGCCTCGCTTTCTTCAATTCTGCTTTTGGCAAAGACTCATCATAATTTTTAAGTATAGTCCTTCCTGAAACTGTATGATTATTAAACTTTTCTGGGAGCTGTGCATTTTCAAATGCTTCTAATATCACCTCATTATATTGCCTGGTTTCATCATGAACCATCAATGTATGTAGTGAACTCCTCCTATATGTAGATTCTACTTTTTTTTCTTGTGCATACACTCCAAAAAAGGTACCCAACAACAACAATAACAGCGTGTATTTTTTCATAAAAAATTAATTACTAATACAAATTATTCCCTTTTTACAATTTTAATTATTTTTAAAATTATAGGTGCAAATATATACACAACAAAGGGAATTTAGTTTTTAATAAAAGTTAAAGTTTTCAAAAAATGAAATTAAAAAGTTTTAATATATTGATTTTCAATATATTAAATAAAATAAAATAAATACATCTAATCATTTTTGTCTTTTTAAAACCAATAACTAAATACGATAAAATTAAGGGATATAAACACATTAATATCAATAAAAAAAACTAACAATCAAGATGTTGGAATTATTTTACATCCTTTTTTTTAAAAAAAAGGATGATTTTACAAAGCAAATAGGGAAAATTACCTTTTTAAAAATTTGACTACATTTAGTCACTTTAAAAAAAATAGCGATAGAAACTAGCATTCTTATACTATTTTATATTCGAACCCGGATTATGCAGTAGAAAATCTATTACGGCTTGAAACTACTTCAAAATATACCGCTCCGCTATGTTTTTAAACTTAACCATAGCGATGCGATGCTAAACTTTAGAAAACATCATATTTTATCACAATTTCAAACCTCATGACGAAGTGCTATTGCATAATCTGGGTTGAATTTACTCAAAAGAAAATAATAGATTTTGGATGAGTATGAAATAGAACAAACCTAAAGGAAGCATCGGGAGTCGAAGACCTATTCAACATCACATTTCAACCCGGATTATGCAATAGAACTTCGATAGCTTATCAGGGATGTTCGAATTTTAGTATTCAATCAATTAAGGTTCATTTCAAGACATAAAAAAATCCCGATACCACACTTAAGTATCGGGATTTTTTTTATAACTAAAAAGCGCTGTTTCTTACAACGTCTTCTTTACTGCTACTTCTTGATACGCCTCTACAACATCGCCTTCTTTAATATCATTGTAGTTTTTAATCTGTAATCCACAATCATACCCTTTAGCAACTTCCTTCACATCATCCTTAAATCGTTTTAGAGAAGAGAATTCACCAGTATAGATTACTACACTATCTCTAATTAAACGGATTTTAGAATTACGGAAGATCTTACCGGTCTGTACCATACACCCTGCAATAGAACCGATTTTAGAGATTTTAAACACCTCTCTAACCTCCGCAGTACCTGTAATCTCTTCTTTCATTACTGGCGACAACATTCCTTCCATTGCATCTTTAAGCTCATTAATAGCATCATAGATGATTGAGTATGTTCTGATATCGATCTCTTCCTTATCTGCAACTTGTCTTGCATTACCTGCTGGTCGCACATTAAATCCAATAATAATTGCATCTGATGCAGAAGCCAATAACACATCACTTTCGGTAATTGCACCAACAGCTTTGTGAATAATATTAACATGTATTTCTTCTGTAGATAATTTCTGGAATGAATCGGTTAATGCTTCTACCGAACCGTCTACATCTCCCTTTAGGATAATGTTCAATTCTTTAAAGTCTCCTAAAGCAATTCGTCGACCAATTTCATCTAACGTAATATGTCGTTGTGTACGCACCGATTGTTCTCGATGTAGTTGCGCTCTTTTAGATGCTATTTCTTTAGCTTCACGCTCATCTTCCAACACATTAAATTTATCCCCTGCTTGTGGCGCTCCATCTAACCCTAATATAGATACTGGAACAGAAGGTCCTGCTTCTTTAACATCATTACCACGCTCATCTTGCATAGCCTTAATCTTACCACTGTTCTTTCCTGCTAATACATAATCTCCGACACGAAGTGTACCTGCTTGTACTAAAATTGTAGATACATATCCTCTACCTTTATCTAAGAATGCTTCCACCACAGTTCCTGCAGCCAATCGATTTGGATTTGCCTTTAATTCTAGCAACTCCGCTTCAAGCAATACTTTTTCTAATAATTCCTTAACCCCTAATCCTGTTTTTGCAGAAATATCATGAGATTGTATTTTTCCACCCCAATCCTCTACTAAAAGATTCATTGCGGCTAATTTTTCTTTTATTTTCTCAGGATTTGCAACATCTCTATCTACCTTGTTAATTGCAAAAATGATCGGAACACTTGCCGCTTGCGCATGACTAATTGCCTCTTTCGTTTGTGGCATAACATCATCATCGGCAGCGATTACAATAATTGCTAAATCGGTAACTTGAGCTCCACGAGCACGCATTGCCGTAAAGGCTTCGTGACCTGGCGTATCCAAGAATGCCATTTTCTGACCTCCTTCTAATTCTACTCCGTATGCTCCAATATGCTGTGTAATACCTCCACTTTCGCCTGCAATTACATTCTCTTTTCGAATATAATCTAACAGTGATGTTTTACCATGATCTACATGCCCCATTACGGTAACAATAGGCGCTCTCAATTTCAAATCCTCTGGAGCATCTACAATTTCTTCTATAGAGTCTTCAATATCTGCGGTCACAAAATCAACCTCATATCCAAATTCATCTGCAACTATAGAAAGCGTTTCTGCATCTAAACGTTGGTTCATCGTCACCATAATTCCTAGTGACATACATGCTCCAATTACCTTGGTTGTAGCAATATCCATCATAGTAGCTACTTCGGACACCGTAACAAACTCTGTCACTTTAAGGATTTTTTCTTCCTCCTCTTGTTGCGCAGCATCATCCTCTGTTTTCTGACGGTGTTGATCTCTCTTATCACGTCTATACTTTGCCGCTTTAGACTTATTTGATTTACCTTGTAGTTTCTCTAAAGTTTCACGTACTTGTTTTTGCACTTCTTCTTCACTAGGCTCTTCTTTTACTATTGCTGGTCGTTTTCCTTTTGCAGGACCTCTTCCCCCTCCTTTATTAGGACCGCGACTTGGGCCACTACCTCTATTAGGACCGCCTGTAGTATTATCTTTACTTATTCGACGTCTTTTCTTTTTATTGGCATCACCACCTCGAGCATCAGGTTTATCATCTTTTTTCTTAACAGGCTTTTTAAACTGAGTTAAATCAATTTTCTGTCCTGTAAAGTTCGGACCATCTAGCTTTTTGTATTGAGTTTTTACGGTTTCAGAAGTCGCGGGCACCACCTCTTCTTCGTCTTTTTTCACTGTATTTTCAGCACTTTTTGGCGCTGGCTTTACAGTATTCTCAGCTTTATTCTTCTCGAGCTCAATAGAAGTTAGCTTTACTTTTTTCAATTCTCTTTTCTCAGGTCTGTTTGACACTACTTCTGGAGTCTTGCTTCTCTCTTCCTTCTCTTGAATCGGGGCTTTCTCTTCTTTTGGTTCTGGAGCCTTATCCACAGTCTTTTTTTCGACTACAGGTTCAGATTCTGATACCGCTGGTTTTTCCTCACCTTCTAGTTCAATCTTCCCAACTTGCTTAGGACCATTAACATGTGCTTTAGCCTTAACAACTTCTCGAGCTTCATTACGCTTACGGCGTTCTTCTTGCTCAGTTTCGATCTGCACTCGCAATGCCTCCTTCTCTTTTCTTTTTTCTTCTCCTACTTCTTTGGAAGCTACTTTTTTGCTTTTATCCGTCTGAAATTCGTCAAACAAAAGTTTATAGATCTCTGAAGAGATTTTTGTAGTAGGACGCGCATCTATCTCATGACCTTTTGAATTCAAAAAGTCAACAGCTCGGTCTAGCGAGATATTGAATTCGCGTAATACTTTATTTAATCTCATTGTTTTTTCTTCAGCCATAAATGCCCTTATTTTATGCTCAAATATATATTAATTGTATTTATTAACCCATTCTTAAGAAGAGAGTTTACCTTTCTTAACAATTGATTCATAAATGTCTTGCGAAATCGCAAGGATATTTAATTTTTTCAATCTTACACTATTTTCCGAAATGGATTTCTTTGTAAGAATGCGTATGCATCAAAATTCAATATTTAATCCTCAAATTCTGATTTCAGTATATTTATGATCTCTACTACAGTCTCTTCTTCTAGATCCGTACGCTTCACTAAATCTTTTACGTCTTGTTCTAAAATACTTTTTGCTGTATCTAAACCAATTTTAGCAAATTCTGCAATAACCCATGGCTCGATTTCATCAGAAAACTCAGCTAATTCTACATCTTCTTCTACACCTTCTCTATATACATCGATTTCAAAACCACTTAACTGACCTGCTAGTCTAATATTATGACCTCCACGTCCAATTGCTTTAGAAACTTCTTCCGGCTTCAACATTACTTCAGCACGCTTCGTTTCTTCATTAATCTTTATTGATGTTACTCTTGCTGGACTTAATGCTCTAGTAATAAATAATTGTGTGTTATTGGTATAATTAATAACATCAATATTCTCATTTCCTAGCTCTCTTACGATACCATGAATACGAGAACCTTTCATTCCAACACATGCACCTACAGGATCAATACGATCATCATAAGAATCTACGGCCACTTTTGCTTTCTCTCCAGGAATTCGAACTACTTTCTTCACAGAAATCAATCCATCAAACACTTCTGGTATCTCTGATTCGAATAATTTCTCCAAAAACAAAGGAGCCGTTCTCGACATAATGATAGTAGGTTTATTTCCTTTCAACTCTACACTTTCAATAATTCCACGTACATTTTCTCCTTTACGGAAGAAATCTGAAGGTATCTGTCTATCTTTTGGAAGAATAATTTCATTTCCGTCATCATCTAGCAATATAATTGCTCTATGTCGAATATGATGTACCTCCGCAGTATAAATATCTCCTTCTAATTCTTTAAACTGTTTGTAAATATTGGTATTATCGTGTTCATGTATTTTAGAAATCAAATTTTGACGTAACGCTAAAATAGAACGTCTTCCTAAATCAATCAATTTCACTTCTTCTGAAACATCTTCACCTACTTCAAAATCGGGTTCTATACGTCTTGCTTCTGTGATTGTTATTTCTTGATTACTATCTTCAACTTCACCATCGGCTACTACTACACGATTTCGCCAAATTTCTAAATCCCCTTTATCGGGGTTGATAATAATATCAAAGTTATCATCATCCCCGAATTTCTTTTTTAATGCGTTTCTAAACACATCCTCCAAGATCGACATTAATGTCACTCGATCTATAAACTTATCATCTTTGAACTCTGAAAACGATTCAATCAATGCGATATTCTCCATATCAATCTATACTTAAAATGTTATCATAACTTTTGCTTCAACTATATCTCCATAAGAAACGCTAGCTTCTTTGGTTACTGTTACCTTCCCTTTACCTATAGGCTTGGGTTCTCTTGTCTTCCAAACCAATGTCACTTCATCATCTGTTGCATTTACCAAATCTCCTTCAATTACTGCATCTACAGTTTTCACTTTCAGTTTTCTACCTACATTTTTTTTATACTGTCGTATATGCTGTAATCCTTCAGAAACTCCTGATGACAACACTTCTAATGCAAAATCTTCTTCTTCTCGATCTAAATTATGCTCAACAGCCCTGCTTACCGTGATACAATCTTCTACAGTAACACCATTATCTCCATCAATTACAACCTCAATTCGATTACCAGGATACACCTTATAATCAATTAAAAACAGTGACGGATGCTCTTGCATCACAGCTTCTAATAATTCTTTTGCTTTAACTTTTAGTGACATAAGTAGATAAAAAGAGGGGACTTTTCGTCCCCTCAATAGTATTCATTTTACTTTATAATGGTGCAAAGATAGTAATTATATTTTATTTTCAAAAAACAATTCGTCTATAGCATTCAGTATCCCCCCATAATATTTTGGTATTCTATCGTTACCGCTGCCAATAGATACAAAATATTTCTTATATTAAGGGTACGAAAGTACAACTATTAAATACATACGCTATGAAGAGAATATTAGTACCCACAGACTTTTCTAATCACGCTAACCATGCACTTCACGTCGCAGCACAACTAGCAAAACACTATAATGCAGAGTTATTTTTACATCATATTCTAGAACTCCCAATGCACCTAATAGATCCTATGATGAATACCAGTACTAAAGAAAGTCTTCCTGAGACTCTTGTATTTATGAAAGCGGCGCATGAACGTTTTGAAAAATTTAAAAATCAAGACTTTTTAAAAGGAATTACGGTAAACGAATCTATTGGCGACAATGATTTAAGCGTACACCAAGGCATTATTAACGCTTGTAAAGACAATCTTACCGATATGATTATCATGGGATCCCATGGCTCATCTGGGCTAGAAGAATTCCTAGTAGGATCAAACACCGAGAAAGTAGTACGAAACTCTGATGTACCTGTATTAGTTATCAAAAAGGAACACCTTACATTTGAAGTTAACAACTTTATTTACGCCACTAACTTTGATACCGAAGACAAACCTAATATTGCTAAAGCTTATGAATTTGCTCAAGACATTGGCGCGAACTTACATTTATTATGGGTTAACACCCCTGGAGGCTTTAAAACTACCCGAGACACAGAGCAAAAAATACAACAACGCATTTCAAATTTAGAACTTGGAAATACGATTACTACAATTTACAATGATGTCTCTGTTGAAAAAGGAATTCTAAACTATGCCAAAAGTATTAATGCCGGATTAATTGGAATTGGCACACATGGCAGAAAAGGGATTTCACATTTTATCAATGGAAGCCTTAGTGAGGATATTGTAAACCATGCTAACATACCGGTATTGACATTAAAGATCTAATACCAATAAACATTTAACAAAAGCTTATTACAAAAAGCAACCCAATCTTTGTATCAAAAAAGATAATAACAAAAAAGCCCGAACATATTTGCTCGGGCTTTGAAGGTGGTGCCTCCAGGAATCGAACCAGGGACACAAGGATTTTCAGTCCTTTGCTCTACCAACTGAGCTAAGGCACCTCAATTAAAAACTTACTTTTCAATTGTTATGTTGATCTGCAAGCGGGTGCAAATATAGAATGCTTTTTTTAATACACAAAAGAAAAAATTAAAAAAATCGTTTTGTATTTTTGACAACTTAGAAAAAAGAAAATGAATCTTGTTATTGATGCTGGGAATAGTTTTATAAAGTTTGGAATCTTTGAAGGGACGCAATTACTTCATTCCAAACGTATTCTGTCAAAAGATTTTACCGAAACATTAATAAGTATTCGCCACACAAACCCTCAATTAGAAGCTGTAATTATTTCTTCTGTAGGCACATTGTCTAAAAATGCAGTAACACAACTTCAAAAAACCTTTCCTACGGCACTATTCTTAGATAACACTACTAAAATGCCATTTACAAACTGCTATACCTCCCCCACTACACTAGGTGTTGATCGCTTAGCACTAGTAGCCGCAGCAGCACAATGCTTCCCGAAGCAAAACACACTTGTTATTGACGCAGGCACATGCATCACTTATGATTTCAAAAACAACAAAGAAGAATACCTTGGTGGCGCTATTGCTCCAGGATTACAAATGAGATATCAAAGTTTACATGATTTCACTGCTAATTTACCTTTACTTACTTCCAAATTTCCTCAAAACGATATTGGAACAAATACAAATGAATCAATTCATGTTGGAGTTTCTACTGGTTTAATTCATGAAATTAAAGGTGTAATTCGACAATATTGCAACACTTATGATGATTTAACAGTTATTTTAACCGGTGGAGACGCACATTTTTTGTCTAAACGATTAAAAAATGGCATATTTGCCACCTCTAATTTTTTGTTAGAGGGTCTAAATTATATTTTAGCTTTTAATACTACTCAATGATAAAAAAGATTTTAATAGTTTGCTTAGGCTTATTATCTTGTATTGGTTATGCACAAGACAACACCGCCTCTCCATATTCGTTTTACGGAATTGGAATTCAAAAATTCAAAGGTACTGTCGCAAACAGATCGATGGGGGGATTGAGTATTGTTTCAGACAGTATTCATGTGAATTTACAAAATCCTGCAGCCTATGGTGATTTATTAATTACCACTTACGCTCTAGGGGGCTCTTATAGCACTATCGAATTAGAAAACAAAACTACATCTTCCTACACCGATATAGCGGCTTTGGATTATTTAGCTATTGGAATTCCTGCTGGAAAATTTGGCTTTGGAATAGGGCTCATTCCATATCAAGCCGTAGGATATGATTTCAGCAACACCTTAAGCAATGGAGATCAGATACGCACTAGTGGCTCTGGAGGATTAAATAAAGTATATCTAACTACGGGTTTCAAAATCAATAAAAATTTCAATATTGGTATAGACTTGAACTATAATTTTGGAAAAATAGAAGACAAAGCGCTTTCATTACGATCTGGGCTACAACTAAATACACGAGAAATTAATACGACTAGATTATCTGGATTTGGACTATCGCTAGGAATCAACTATAAAGGCATGCTTACCGAAAAACTCAATATCTCTGCGTCAATAGTATCAAGTCCTTCTTTTATTCTAAACTCAGAAAACACTAGAGAGCTAGCAAGCGTCACTATTAACACTTCTGATGAAGAAATAGTAGCTGAACGAATCGATATCGATATCCCAAATACAGAAATTGATCGCCCTTCAGTCCTAAAAATAGGAAGTGGTATTGGTGAATCAAAAAAGTGGTTTGCGGGTGTAGAATACACCTATACTGATTTTAATGACTTCATAAGTCGCAATGTTTCCACTTCACAAAACATTGAATACAAAAATGGCTCAACACTGAGCGTTGGAGGGTATTACATTCCTAAATTCAATTCATTAACGAACTATTTTAATCGCATAGTATACCGTGCTGGATTTCGTTATGAAGAAACAGGTTTACACATTAACAATGAATCTATCGATGAGTTTGGCATGTCTTTTGGAGTAGGCTTACCACTAAACACATTGTTTTCAAATGTTAATATTGGTATAGAATACGGACAACGTGGCACTACAGACATTAGTTTGGTCAAAGAAAAGTTTTACAATTTTTCATTGAGTCTATCATTAAACGACAAATGGTTTAGAAAAATAAAATATAATTAACTACATTTAACACACCTACTATGATGAATATAAAAATCTTGTTCACGATAGCCACAGGATTGGGATTAGCATTAAGCAGTACTGCTACTAATGCGCAAACCTCTGACTGTGCGAATAAAGCATCTATCGCCTATGAAAATTCAAAAGTAAAAAATTATGCTGCTGCGGAACCACAATTATTAGCAGTACGAAAAGAATGTCCAAAATATAGCCTTGCCACTTATCAGTTTAGCGAAAAGCTATATAAGCATAAATTAAAAAATGCTACTGGTAATAAAACCGCAATTGCTAATGAGTATATTACTTTATTAAAAGAGCGATACCAGTATTTCCCACACAAAACAAAAATTGGTGATTTACACTCTGATATTGGTCAAATCATGTATAATAACAAGATTGGCACTACTGAAAGCCAATTCGCAGAATTTGACAAGGCCTATACTGAGGACAAAGCAAATTTTAAAGGTGCTAAAAAACTATATATCTATTTTACATTAACAGTAGAATTACAAGCTGCAGGTAAAAAAGAACTTCAAGATGTTTTTGACTTGTATGATGAAGTTACTGAAAAGCTAGAAGCTGAAGAAAGCGCACAAGCGAAAACGATTGATGAACTCTCTGCTAAAATGGAAGCAGGTACAATACTTACGAGCAAAGAAAAGAAAAAATTAAAACGAGCGGAGACTAACATTGTTGCTTACAGTAAAGTAAAAGGCGGTGTAAACCAAAAACTAGGAGTACTTGCTGATTGTGATAATTTGATCCCATTATACAAAGGACAGTTTGAAGGAAAAAAAGCAGACACGCAATGGTTGCGCGGTGCTGCAGGAAGAATGTCAGCTAAAGAATGTACTGAAGATCCTTTATTCTTCAGCTTAGTTGAGGCTTTGCACAAAGCAGAACCTTCACCTAAAACAGCATATTACCTTGGTCTTTTAGCACTAAAGGATAAGAAAACTACTGAGGCTTTAAAATACTTTAATCAGTCGGCCGAACTTGAAACTAAAGCTAGTGATAAAGCTAAAGTATACTTTAAGATTGGTGAAGTAATGCGTAAGAAAGGAAGCAATGGAAAAGCAAAAAAATACTACAAAAAAGCATTGGGTCAAAAACCATCTATGGGAGTGGCTTACTTAAGAATTGCTTCTATGATTGCTAGTAGTGCAAATAGCTGTGGTACAGATGTATTTAGCAAAAGAGCGGTATATTGGTTAGCTGCAAACTATGCGGATAAAGCAGGAAAAGTAGATCCTAGTTTACGATCTAATGCCAAAAAAACGTCAGCTAATTATAGAGCTAAAGCTCCATCTAAAACTGATATTTTTAACCATCCTAATATAAAATCTGTCGCTATTGGGTGTTGGATTGGAGAAACCGTTAGAGTACCAAAATTGTAATGGCTCAAATACGATATAGCATAGTAATAAACGTTGTCATGATAGCAATCATGGCAACGTTTTTTTCTTGTCAATCAAAGCACAAGAACACACAACAATTGCCCAGTGTAGAAAACGCACCTATAGGTGAAGCCTATGATGTGATCCTAAAATACACCGAAAACGGAAAAACAATAGCAGTCTTAAAAGCGCCTTTAATCTTAGATTATACACATCTCGATTTTGGATACAATGAATTTCCAGAAGGTGTGATCTTAGATGTAATTGACAAAGAAGATAACGTAAGTGTGATTATCGCAGATTATGCAATCTCCTATGACAAAACACGGTTAATTGACATGATAGGACATGTAGATATCAAAACCGCAGATAGCACACATCTTAAAGCAAAACAGTTATATTGGGACCAAAATATAAATTGGATTTTTACCGATCAACCCTATCAATCCAAATTAAGCAATGGCGCTATAAACAACGGGGATGGCTTTGATGCTAATCAAGATTTCACTACCTTGAATTCTAGAACCAACATTGGCGTCCAAATATTAGACAATTAAGATCTTAAGAAAAGGACAGCCAACACTCCCTGTAACAGCGCTTTAAAACAGATCACATTTACCCATAAAATAAGAAAAGACAAATGAAAATATTTAAATACATAGAATACATATACCTTATTGCCGCTTGTTTTTTCCTTTTCGAAGCGTATTCAGAGTGGGGTAATGAAGGGTATCGAAGTTTTCTATATCTCTTTTTTGTTGTAGCCGCTATTTTTATGTTTTTCTTCAAACGAAATTTTCGAAAACGATTTGAAGCCAATAACAAAAAGTAAATAATGGAGTTACAAATTATTGTTATTGCGATTTCTCTTATCCTTTCAGCTTTCTTCTCAGGAATGGAAATTGCTTATATTTCTTCCAATAAAATCCATATTGAAATTGAGAAAAAACAAGGAGATTTTCTTGCCAACATCTTAAAACGACTTACCGAAAAGCCTTCCAAATTTATCGCTTCTATGCTAGTTGGCAATAACATTGCCCTAGTAGTATATGGTGTGTATATGGGAGCACTATTAGTCGATATTCTTACTGGATATTATCCCAACATGGCCAATAGTGTTAGTCTTATTGCGCAAACCATAATCTCTACAATAGTCATTTTATTGACTGCCGAATTTTTACCTAAAGTATTTTTTCAGATCTATGCGAATACAATGATTAAAATATTTTCATTACCTGCCTATATCTTTTATTTATTATTCTCTCCCATTTCTTTTTTTGTAATTTGGGTGTCTGACTTTGTGTTAAAAAAGTTTTTTAAAACCGATGGAGACGAAGTACAACTAGCGTTTAGTAAAATCGAGCTGGGCAATTATATTACGGAACAAATGGAAACCGTAGAAGCAGATGATGAGATTGATACCGAAATACAAATCTTTCAAAATGCCTTAGAATTCTCTGACGTAAAAGCTAGAGAGGTTATGATTCCTAGAACTGAAATTGTAGCTGTTGAAAAATCAGAATCTATAGCAACACTTAGCACATTATTTATCGATACTGGACTCTCTAAAGTTTTAATTTACAATAGTACTATTGATGATATTATTGGATATGTACATTCTTTTGAACTATTCAAAAAACCCAAATCCATTCGCACATTGTTAATCCCGGTTGTTTTTGTACCAGAAACTATGCTTGCTAAAGATGTATTGAATCTCTTAACAAAAAAACGAAAAAGCATTGCTATAGTTATCGATGAGTATGGCGGCACTAGTGGTATTATTACCGTAGAAGATGTTATTGAAGAACTCTTTGGTGAAATTCAAGATGAGCATGATTCTGTAGATCTTATTGAAGAACAGTTATCTGAATCAAAATATCGACTCTCGGCCAGAACTGAAGTAGATCACATTAACGAAACCTACAAACTAACCCTTCCTGAAAGCGAACACTACGAAACATTAGGTGGAATGATCGTAAATCACACAGAAACCCTCCCAAATCAAAATGATGTCGTTATTATCGAAAACTTTGTGATTACGATTGTAGAAACATCAAACACAAAAATTGAAGTCATCGAGATAGAGGTCTTATCAGAAAACTAAAGCAACTGACACTAAATCCTAATATCCGCCTTGCCGATATATGGACATGAAACCAAGCATGAACCTATTTGCATCAACCACGCGAAGAGTACTCTAAAAAAACGGATAGGCCTAAAAGTTAAATTCAACTCTTAAACAAACTCAAACTTTTGATGCTATAGTATTAACCTGAGTTCGACATAAGCTCAAATAGTTAAAAAGTCGTCATCCCGATGCTTCGGGAGAGTGTTTTTTCGTAATGTAATGAAGAAAAAATGTATCGAGATTCGCTTTTTTGTAGTAAAAATCACTATTCTCGATACAATTCTCCTTCGTCGAACCACTCCTTTAGATTTGTTTAGATATAATTAGTAATTTAAAAACGGAAAAGATACACTATCCAATCACTCCGAGTTCTAAGCTCATAGTTCGATTCAGATCTTTTCCGTTTATGATAAAACTCAAATTAGAAATTCGGGAT
>CALFCI010000040.1 GCA_937951135.1 uncultured Aquimarina sp.
TCATCTGCAATAACTAGTGTTCTTTCAAACTGCCCAGTTCCTGCTTGATTGATTCTGAAATAAGTAGATAATTCCATAGGGCAGCGAACTCCCTTTGGTATGTAGCAGAACGAACCATCAGAAAATACCGCAGAATTTAACGCAGCATAAAAATTGTCTTTTTGAGGTACAATACTCCCTAGGTATTTTCGTACTAAATCCGAATGCTCTCTAATAGCCTCTGAAATGGAGCAAAAAATAATGCCTTTTTCGGCTAAAGTTTTCTTGAAGGTTGTGGCAACAGAAACTGAATCCATCACAATATCTACAGCAACTCCTGCTAATTTCTTTTGTTCATCTAATGAAATCCCAAGTCTTTTGAAGGTATCCAATAATTCTGGATCCACCTCATCTAGGCTTTCATATTTTGGCTTTTTGTTGGGTGCCGAATAATATGAAATTGCCTGAAAATCTGGTTTTTCATAGTGAACGTTTGCCCACTCTGGTTCTTCCATCTGTTTCCAAGCACGAAAAGCTTCTAATCGCCAATCGGTCATCCACTGTGGTTCTTCTTTTTTCTTAGAAATTGCGCGAACAATATCTTCATTTAGTCCAATAGGAAATGTATCAGATTCTATATCGGTATAAAATCCGTATTCGTATTCCTTGGTCTCTAATTCTTTCTTTAAATCGTCTTCAGTATACGCCATCTTCTTTGTCCTGAAATTCCTTCAGAATGGTTTCTTTAAATTGAATTGTTATATTAAAGGGAAAAGCTTTCTCCACAGCCACACGTTCTATTGGCATTTGGATTGTTAAACACGAACCCAGTGCCATTCAGTCCTCCTGAGTATTCTAGTGTAGTGCCTATTAGATATAGAAAACTTTTTTTATCTACAATAACTCGTATGTCATTATCTTCAAATACTTTATCTTCTTCTTCTTTGCTTTTGTCAAATTTTAAATCATAAGATAAACCCGAGCATCCACCACTTTTTACGCCTACTCTCACGTAATCAATTGTAGCATCATACCCATCATCGGTCATTAATTCTACAATCTTCTTTTTCGCTATGTCTGATACTTTAATCATTACTCTTAATTGTTTAGATATAGATTCATTCTAAATACTTTGCAAATATACTACTTAAGTAGGTTTTTTACACGGAACCTAACATTTATCTGTGGAATATAATATTGAGATCATAGAATTGAGTACGGAGACTAATAGAGACTAAGACGATACACCTTTGATGCTAAGATTCTCAGATGCTTTATAACTATTTGTACTACCTTTGCATTATGATTGAAGATAAAAACACACCACGTACTGCACTTTCTGAATTAGGAGAATTTGGATTGATACAACATTTGACTAAAAAATTTAAAATTAGTCAAGAAAGTACGGTGTATGGTATTGGGGATGATGCTGCGGTTTTAGATTTCGCAGATAAAAAATGCGTGCTTACTACGGACCTTCTGGTTGAAGGAGTACATTTTGATTTGGCGTATATGCCATTAAAGCATTTAGGATATAAAGCCGTAATGGTGAATTTATCTGATGTATATGCGATGAATGCTACAGCTTCTCAAATCACCGTATCTATTGCAGTATCTAATCGATTTCCTTTAGAAGCTTTAGAAGAATTGTATGCTGGAATTCATAGCGCTGCAAAACTATATAATGTAGATGTTATTGGCGGGGATACCACTTCGTCTACTACAGGACTTTTAATCAGCATTACAGCATTAGGACATGCTAAACAAGAAGAAATTGTATATCGAAACGGCGCAAAAGAAAACGACTTACTTGTGGTTTCTGGAGATCTTGGTGCTGCGTATCTGGGATTACAAATTTTAGAACGAGAAAAGCAAGTGTTTGCTGTTAATCCAAATGAACAACCGGACTTAACACCTTATACCTATCTTATAGAAAGACAATTAAAGCCAGAGGCTAGAAAAGATATTAAAGCACTATTAAAAGCATTAGATGTACATCCTACAAGTATGATTGATATTAGTGATGGATTATCTTCTGAAGTGCTTCATTTGTGTACACAATCGAATGTTGGAGCTAATGTATATGAAGATAAACTTCCGTTGGATCCTACCGTAATTTCTACTTGCGAAGAGTTTCAATTAAACAGTACTACAGTGGCTTTAAATGGAGGTGAAGATTATGAGTTGTTGTTAACCATATCACAAGAAGACTATCCAAAAATTAAAGCAAATCCTAACCTTACCGTTATTGGACATATTACAGATCAAAAAAGCGGTGTTGGGCTTGTCACTAGAGCCAATGAAAAAATTGAACTGCAAGCACAAGGTTGGAATCCTATAAAAGAATAACTATGAAGCTACTTGATAAGGTTGTTCTTTATTGGTTTTTGCCAATTTCTTAGCATGTACAAATGCCAATACATCATTAATTTCTTTTAACTTAGGAGTCATCATCTCTAATTTACCGTTGCTATTTGTTGTCATTTGTTTGCTGCAATTGCAGCAGGTATATTCCTTAACATGATGTGTTACTTTCTTAGACAGTTGATACTTATGTCCAAAAACGGAGCAGTACATTTTTGATATGGAAAAAGACGAAGTTGGGGTGGTTGTATTCATAGTTTTTGGGGTTAACATTAATTGCCATAACAAAAGTAGGCTTTTTTTACATTGTTAACAACTTTTTTGTAAGAAAAAACGTAAAAAATATACAGTTAACCCTTTTTAATTAGCTTTTCAACGGAAATATAGTGCTTTTTATTATTAAATACTGGAACTTTTCAACAATGTACTTGTATTTATTTATATGAATTCTTATACACCTTAAGCGGAGTTAAAAAATTTAAATATTTTCCATTACAAACACCCCACTTTTCTATATGCCTATAGTATATAATCATACTATTCCTTACTCCACAATACCCACTATCCTTTATACCTATAATTAGAAATTTATAACCTGATTTCGATTAATATAATATTTGATTAAAAAATCGTCCTTTTGATTGCTTTAACCCGGATTATACAATAGCACTTCGTCATGAGGTTTGAAATTGCGATACAATATGATGTTTTCTAAAATTTAGCATCACATCGCTATGGTTAAGTTTAAAAACATAGCGGAGCGGTATATTTTGAAGTAGTTTCAAGCCGTAATAGATTTCCTACTGCATAATCCGGGTTTAACCGAGGAAAAGCATCTTTCCCTTTTGCAGAAAGGAGTGTCGAGTCTTTCGAGAAGTTCAGGATGATGGTAGGTTTATGGCAATAAAAGAGCATAGTAATTTTTTATAGCCTATTTCACTACGAATAGAGCTTTAGAAAATTCTGTAACGTTATAATCATATCCTCTTTATTTTCTAAGTAGGTCATGTGTCCTCCCGAAAAAGGCATTACTGTAGTATTGGTGGCTTTTGCTTCTCTCTCTATTGGAGTGTATGACAAGACTGGATCTTTTTTTCCTGCTATAATTAGTTTAGGTTTTGAGAACTTTGCTAATGTTACGCTATGATCCTTTCGAATTTTCATTCCTTCTAATGCAGCGATGATTCCTTGTAATGAAGTTTTAGAGGCTTCTTCTTTTATCTGTATTATTTCTTTATGGAATATAGATCGATTTTCTACTGCAAATAAATTGGCAATAGCCATACTGGTATAAGCATTTGGATTTTTTTTCACAATAGCAATGGCACGATCACGATTGCCTTTGCGTTCCTCGTTATCTGGAACTGATGTAGAGTTTAATAATACGATACCTGAGATACCATTAGGAAAGAGTGACGCCAAAGCCAAAGTTACATACCCACCCATAGAATGCCCTATAAAAACAGCCTCCTGAACTTCTAAATGCTCCAACACTGCTTTTACAACATGAGCCATTTCTTCCATAGT
>CALFCI010000041.1 GCA_937951135.1 uncultured Aquimarina sp.
GCATCCGCAGCCGCATTTGGTGTATTGGATTTATAATATGCTATTCCTTCTTCTCGCGTCCATTTTTTAACATGAATCCCAGTATCTACAACCAATCGACACGCCCTCCATAACTCCATAGAAAGCCGCCCAAAATCTGAGTAGGGATCTGCATACATCCCAATCTCTTTGGGTAATAATTCTGTGTATAACCCCCAACCTTCTATATAAGCGGTATACCCTCCATGTTTTCTAAATTTTGGGAGCCCTTCTAATTCTTGCGCTATGGAAATTTGCATGTGATGCCCTGGAATGCCTTCATGATAAGCCAATGCTTCCATTTCGTACTTTGCCATCAATTTCATATCATACAAATTGGCATAATACACCCCAGGTCTCGTGCCATCTGGTGTACCGCGTTGATAAAATGCAATGCCTGCACTTTTTTCACGAAAAGCTTCTACAGGTTTTACAACAATATCTGCCTTTGGTTTTGTATTAAAAAGGGTATCCAATTTAGATCGCATCGTATCAATAATACGAACCGCTTCTTGAAGATAAGCCGCTTTTCCAATGCTATCATTTGGATAATAAAATTGAGGAGATTCTTTTAAATGTTTAAAAAAATCTTGCAATGTCCCTTGGTATCCAATAGTATCGACAATAGCTTCCATCTCTTTATGGATTCTAGCTACTTCTTTTACTCCCAACTCATGAATTTCTTCCGCACTCATCGTCGTTGTTGTAGTCTGCTGTAATGCATACTCATAATAGGAATCTCCTTTTGGAAATTTCCATACACCATCCTCATCTGTAGCCCGTTTTTGTTGTCCTTCTAAAAATGATATCAATTTTTTATATGTTGGCGCAACAACAGTTTGTAAAGCTATTTTGGCTTTTGATTTCAAATCCTCTTTCTCTGTATCTGTAATAGCCAGCCCATTTATTTTAGTTGTAAAATCCATCCACAAACTACTATCCTCATTAGACGTATCAAATGGACGACCTTGACAAATATTACGACAATCATCAATCACTTTAGCATACACAAACTTAGGTGGCATTACTCCATTTTTTTCTCTAATTTTTAAATTATCCAGCAACATATCAAAAAAAGGTGCCACACCTTCTAGTCTTGACACATAAGCCCTAGCTTCGCTTATAGTGTCTATCGTATGGATATTAATCAAAAACGAAGGCACTTCTGTATGGATACCAAACATTTGATTTACAGGATAATCATATAATCGATACGAGAATCCGTGTATGCTATTTTCTAAATTACTTTTATATAATTGATAGCTTAACGCTGTTTCTTTATCCAATGCTAATACGGATACAGAGTCTTCTAAATAGGCTAACCTTTGTTTGTTGAGCTCATGTTTTGCTACGGCTCTTTTCGTAGAAATATCATCCCACTTCCCGTAGTCTTCTGTTTTGATACCGAGATAAGCTTGATGCATCGGAGAACTGGAGACATCTTCTTGAAATTGTACTTCAAACCAAGTATTTAATTTTTGAGAAGTAGCCAATGTGTCTATGGTACTATCAGAAGTGATTGTAGTTTGTTTTGAAGTTTCCATACAACTTTGCAATAAAAAAATAAGAAGAAGAAAACTAAGACAACTGGAGTTTTTAATCATAGTAAAATAGTGTGTAAATTAAATAGCAGCAACCTTATTTTTAATACGCTATTTATCATAAATAACCTCATCCAACACCCACTAGAGTGCTATCTTCTGAAATCGACTATAAATTACATTATATTTTTGAAATACACCAACTTACTATATCGATTCCTCTGATTTATTCGAGTATCGACACAAACTCATACTATAGGCAGTTGAAATACTCACCAAACCAGTATATTTTGAGGTTCAATACTTGAAGAAATATGCACTGTACTAGTAAAATACAAGAAGTTACAAAGAGATTAGACTCTAGAATTGCGTTAACAACTCTTCATCTTGAAAAACAGCACACTAGACCTGCTAGGTTTTGAAAACCTAGCAGGTCTAACGATTCATTTATTATAGTTCAAAATAACAACGTCATTATAAACTACAGCCATCGACTATTTGTGATACTCCGTTAACCCTGTTTTTAACCATTCAGTATAAGTAGTGACTGAAGTTGTATATCCCATAGGTGGGTTTAATTCTTTTTCTTCACTATCTACTAATACATAAAACGGTTGTGCGTTTGCTTTATATCGTGTAATCTGGAAATCACTCCACTTGTTCCCTATTGTTTTTATTTTTTTTCCTGTAGTCTCAGAAACATACTGCTCTGACAAAGGCAACTCTTTTTTATAATCTACATATAGCGATATGAGTACAATATCATTTTTTAAATGAGCTAACACTGCCGGATCTATCCATACACGTTCCTCCATTTTACGACAATTTACACAAGCATGTCCTGTAAAATCAATTAGCACAGGTTTTTCTACAGTTTTAGCATACGCCAACCCTTTATCATAATCTGTAAACGTTATAATACCATGAGTCCCATATTTAGCACCATCAGGAAGCTCTGTTGTATGTACTGACACTCCTCCTTTTCGATTTCCTACGCCATAAGGAGATTCACTGTATTGCAATGGCGGTGGAAAACCACTAATCAATTGTAAAGGCGCTCCCCATAAGCCTGGAATTAAATATACCGTAAATGCTATGGTGACTAATCCCATCGTTAATCGTCCTACCGAAATGTGATCCACAGAACTATCATGAGGCAGTTTTATCTTTCCTAATAGATATAACCCTAATGTTCCAAAAATGGCAATCCAAATGGCCAAAAATGTTTCCCGTTCTAACCAATGTAACTGTAATACCAAATCCGCATTGGATAAAAACTTAAACGCAAATGCTAATTCTAGAAATCCTAAAACTACTTTTACCGAGTTTAGCCATCCACCACTTTTGGGTAATGAATTTAACCACCCAGGAAATAGTGCAAATAATGCAAAGGGTAACGCTATCGCTAAAGAAAATCCGAACATTCCAACGATTGGAGCAATCCCTCCTTTCGACGCTGCTTCGACCAATAGCGTTCCAACTACTGGACCCGTACAACTAAAAGAAACGATTGCCAAGGCTAACGCCATAAAGAAGATTCCGAGGATTCCACCTCGATCCGCTTGGCGGTCTACTTTGTTTGCCCATGAATTGGGTAACATGATTTCAAAAGCACCCAAAAATGAAAATGCAAAAAACACCAAGATTGTAAAAAAGATTAAATTAAACCATACGTTGGTCGATAACGCATTCAACGCATCTGCTCCAAAAATAGCAGTCACTACAGAACCCAAAGCGACATAAATTACAATGATAAAAATACCGTATACAATCGCATTTCGAATGCCTATAGCTCGTGTTTTACTTTGTTTGGTAAAAAAACTAACCGTCATTGGAATCATAGGAAACACACAAGGGGTTAACAATGCAATAAAACCTGAAAGAAATGCCAAAATAAAAATACTCCATAGCCCATCGTTTTCTGCTGGTTTTTCTGCTGTACTTTCTTCTGGTATCGAGGTTTCTTCTTCTTTAGTATCTACACCTGTATTTCCTAAAACAATACCGGGAACAGCAATACCTGGTATTTGTGATGTTGCCGCTGCATTTCCTTCAAAAACGGCAGCTTCTACTGTACTTGCTTTTAATGCTGGAATGTCAAAAATAAAATATGCATTCTCATTTAAACACACATCTTTACATACCTGATATGCTATAGCTACTTTAATCTGAGTAGGATTAGGGTTCTTAACTTGTATCTTTTGTGTGAATACTGCTTGATCTACAAAGTAAACTTCATCCAATTCAAAGATGTCATTATAACTAGTTTTACTGGCACTTTCAGCAGCTTTTCCTTCTACTGTATACCCTTCACCTTCTGCGACATATTCAAATGTTAATGGAATTGGAGCAATCCCATCTTCAGGATATTCATGTTGCGAATATACATGCCAATCTTTTTCGATAGTTACGGTATAGGTCAGTGTATATTCTGTGTCGCTTTCTTTAGCGATAGTGGCTTCCCATCTGGTAGGTTCTAATATCTGAGCTGTACTCGATAGTGTACATACCCAAAATATAATCAGTAGCAGGTTATACTTCATGGTGAAATGTAATTTTTAAAATCTGTTTTGTTTTTGGGGTCACTTTAAATCGATCATCGGCTCTATAGGCGACCACCCAAACGATAGCATCACGAGCACACAGTAACCAGACATTTTCTTTTGCAATTAAAGATAATTTTTCGTCTTTAAAATACTTACTCAGCTTTTTCTTGCCTTTCATTCCGATTGGATATAAGTAGTCGCCTTCTTTCTTTTTTCTTACAGTTAAAGGGTATTTTAATTCTGATTTATCTACATAAATAGTCGTTGCATTTGCCATTCCTCGCTCAGACACCGTTTCAAACTTCAGTACACCATCTGGTAACATGACCATCTGTTCTCCATCCGGTATCGTATAGGTACGCTCTAAAATAGTTGATGTCGATAAAAGATCAATAAATAAACACTCCCTGTCTTTAAGGATTCTGTGCGTTTTAGAAAATACTTGCTTTCCGGATTGCGCGGTCAATAGACCTTCAATATCATCCCATGCCGTGAATCCATACGCTTTGAGCATCACATACAATATATCTTTAGGTTGTGTATATGGAGCTAATACCTTTAAATCCAAACGCATCGTATTTTTTCCTACCGATTGTAATGCTGTTTCTCGTAGCTGCCCTACCATATCTGTAATCACAGCATTACTTTGCTGTAAATGGTGCTGCGTGGTTTCAAAATTTTGCAAAAACTGTGGTTGTATCTTTTTCAATGCAGGAATAACTTCATGTCGAATTTGATTTCTTAGGTATTTTGTACTGCTATTACTACTGTCTTCTCGCCAAGTAATCTTATGTTCCTTAGCAAAGGTTGCTATCACTTTTCTCGAAAAAGGCAATAAAGGCCGAATATAAATATCATTAATTTCAGGAATCCCTGTAAGCCCTTCTATCCCTGTACCTCTAGAAAGGTTTATAATAAAGGTTTCTAATGCATCATCAGCATGGTGCGCCGTCAACACATACTCATATTGGTGGGCAATCGCTTTTCTTTTAAACCAATCATAACGCAATTGTCTTGCTGCCATTTGTATGGACAACTGATGGGTTTTAGCATAGTCTGCTGTATCAAAATGGGTGCATAAAAAAGGAATATCCAACTGTTGCGCATAGGTACGTACAAAAGCTTCATCCCCATCACTCTCTTCTCCTCTCAAACCAAAATTACAATGCGCTATTCCGTGATCCAATCCTAAACGATGACATAGTGAGGAGAGTACCATACTATCCAATCCACCACTGCACGCCACCAATATTTTGGCTGTTGCTAACATGGGGAGTTGTGTTTTTAAGTGCTGTTTAAAGTCGTCTAACAAATGATCAATCGTTTTGGTATTGGATAGTATTCAAAGCTTAGTACAAGACAAGAATTAGCAAACATCTGAAAAATAGTAATTAAACAACTTTTTTAGAGTATCTAATGTTTTAAGAATCAAGAATCAAGACTAAAAAAACAAATAACAATTCTATTTATCATTAAACTCTATTTGTATTACTGGAAATCAAATCATTATGATTTTTTGTCCTATACTTAATATCCAAAGATACAATTTTTTAACCGCCATGAAATAGAATTTGCATGGATTATAAAGATCAATAGTGTACCGATGCAGCACTAATTATATCCTGGTAAACGCTTACTAAAATAGTAGATCCTAAGTATCACTTTTCAAATTCACCAAAAGAACATCACCTCAAATTCTATATACTCAATCGCTACCATCAAAGTTGTATTAGTGAGAACTTGAGGTAAGTTTGCGCATTTCTTTGCATATTTTTGAATGAAACGCCTACAAAAGGCATAGATTTTAGTAAAATTCTAAAAATAGGCTTGCACTAGTAATTAGAAAGCATTACCATCCTTTTAGAACATTTAGAATTGTATTTTTGTTCTTCAAGTTTTTTAAGAATACTTCAAAAGTAGTTATTATATGAGTCAATATGATGTAGCCGTAATCGGCTCTGGACCTGGAGGATATGTTGCCGCAATCCGTTGCGCACAGCTAGGTATGAAAACCGCAATAATAGAAAAATACGCAACCTTAGGCGGAACATGCCTTAATGTAGGATGTATACCGAGTAAAGCTTTATTAGATTCTTCTCATCACTATGAGCATGCTGTAAAGCATTTTGAGGATCATGGTATTGAGATTCCTGGAGATGTAAAAATCAATTTGGATAAAATGATTGCGCGTAAGCAAGGAATCGTTGACCAAACTTGTGATGGGGTGAATTATTTAATGAAAAAAAATAATATTGATGTTTTTGAAGGTTTAGGATCTTTTACAGATGCTACACATATTGCAATTGCAAAAGCCGATGGTAGCACAGAAACTATCGAAGCAAAGCATACGATTATTGCTACGGGATCTAAACCCTCATCATTACCATTTATTACTATTGATAAAAAACGTGTCATTACCTCTACAGAAGCATTAAAACTGAAAGAGATCCCTAAGCATTTAGTTATTATTGGTGGTGGAGTTATTGGACTAGAGTTAGGACAAGTGTACCGACGTTTGGGTGCAGACGTTTCTGTTGTAGAATTTATGGATAGAATCGTTCCAGGAATGGACAAAGCACTTTCCAAAGAATTACAAAAAGTATTAAAAAAGCAAGGGGTTAAATTTTATACCTCACATAAAGTTACTGGAGTTGTTGGAAACAAAACTGAGGTTACGATTACAGCTGATGATAAAAAAGGAAACCCTGTAACGTTTACAGGTGATTATTGCCTAGTCTCTGTAGGACGGCGTCCATATACTGATGGGTTAAATACTGAAGCTGCTGGAGTAAAACTTACTGACAGGGGACAAATCGAAGTGAATGATCACTTACAAACGGCTGCTTCTAATATTTATGCCATTGGAGATGTTGTTAAAGGAGCGATGTTAGCCCATAAAGCTGAAGAAGAAGGTGTATTTGTAGCTGAAACCTTAGCGGGTCAAAAACCACATATTGATTATAACTTAATTCCTGGTGTTGTATATACTTGGCCAGAAGTAGCTGCTGTAGGAAAAACCGAAGAAGAACTAAAAGAAGCAGGTATTGCATATAAATCAGGTCAATTCCCATTTAGAGCCTTAGGACGTTCTAGAGCGAGTTCTGATTTAGATGGTTTTGTAAAAATATTGGCAGACAAAACTACTGATGAAGTTTTAGGGGTACACATGATTGGAGCACGATGTGCCGATTTAATTGCTGAAGCCGTAACCGCAATGGAGTTTAGAGCCTCTGCCGAAGATATTTCTAGAATGTCTCATGCGCATCCTACATTTGCAGAAGCCATCAAGGAAGCAGCTTTGGCTGCTACCGAGGATAGGCCGTTGCATGTGTAATGCTCTTGAAGCTTACCATAAAAAATAGTTTAGTATACCATACGATCTCACAGGTTTTTCTAACCTGTGAGATCGTATATTTTTTTAAAACACTACATTACTCGTATCCTACTCATCATTTACGAATTACCACATCGTCTATTAATAGCTTAGCAATACTTCTAGGTAAATTACATGCATTATGCTCACTTCCTTCTTGATAGGCAAGTAACATCCTAAATTTTTCTATTACTTTTTCAGAGAGGTCACAATCTATCGTTGTATTACGTACATACTGCGTTTTCGGATTTTTATTCCGATTACTTCTGGTTTCATAGTCTTTAAACTGGCATTTTACAGCGGTTTCTTCATGAAAATAGAACCGTTCTTCAAGAGTTAATGTCACGTCTATTGGGTATACCTTTCTATATTTTCGTACATGATCCTTATACCAAATTTGATGTGTTGCAAACTGAAAAAACAGTTGCCTATCCCATATATAATATTCATCAGTATACGTTACATGACCCTGGGTGTAGCTATGAAGAATATGTTTTAACTCGTTACTATTGTAGTAAAATGTAAGTTCCCCTGTGGCTGTAGATTCTTGACATGCGTATGTCGTATGATGCTGTCTTAACACATTGCTATCTACCAGCTCTCTAATAACTTGGTATTTCGCAACAATATTTGTTAAAATTTCTTTTTTACTTTGCGCATTACCCGCAAAATAACTGAAAAAAGTAATAAAAATTAGTCCCCATTTCATAATCGGGGGTAAGGTACTTAAAAACGGGGGTTTTACCATATATAGTTATTAACGAAATGAGGGGTATCTCGTTACAAACACACACTAACACCAGGCTATTATCACTCCTAAAATAACATCAAACACACCTTTATAACACATTCGTCCTGTACTCATATTTCACTACAAAACAACACAGTACCCTAGTACAGGCTTAGATTTTATAGTTTATACGCACACTACATAATTAAAATCAATTCCCCTAATTTTAAAATTCATTTTGAATGCTACTCATAGTGTTAAAAAAATGTTAATATTTATATGTTTTTCGAGTTTAAAAAAATTACTATACAATGGTATTAGAATATGAAATATCATATTTAAAACAAAATTCTCGTTAACTTAAATCACTAGAGCTTCAAGTAGATCTTAACTTTATAAGCTTCTTGTTTCTTATTCATAATCCTCAAATTATACTAATAAAAGGAAAATATGCAATTACTCGAACGTTTACTTTTATAAAACATCCATTTTTAGATAATTGATATTTTTCACACTGAGGACTCCGGAACTAAACCACTATGAACTAGAAGTCCATAGGTTCTAAATCTGACTAAAGTCAGCAATACGCGTGTTCAGCTTCCGACGCTTCGGAATAGCAGCTTGCCTTTAGCTAAAATTCGCAAAAGCTAACGATAAAAAAAATCATTAATCTCAATAGTTTTTAGAAGCTAAAGCGATATGCACTAAAGTGCATAGTTTTAACTATCTCTGAGACCAAAAAAAGCATTATTTTTTAGTCAATTTAAACAGTTTAAATCACTTCACTAAACACCCTTGACAATTAATTTATTTTATTGAATTTCAAATTTTTAATAAATCCTTTCTTTTTAATAATCATAAAATAAAGTCCTTCGGATAATTTTTGAATCCCAATATTTGAAGTTGTTTTTTCAGTAATCATCTTTTCAAGTTGTTTTTTACCTTGTAGATCGTATATGGTAATAACATAATCTCCTTCCAAAAGTCCTTCAATATTAATTTTATCACTGGCAGAATTAGGATACAGAAATACAGAAGATGGTTTTATCGTCTTTGAAGAGATTGAAACTATAGGACTATCTTTTATTTCAAAATTAAAAACATGGTCAGCAGTCAGACATTTTTTTGGCGTAAAACGTAATTCCCATATTCCTTTGTGATCTTCGGAATTCATGGTTAGTTCCGGATTCGTATTGAACGGAAGCTTTGTTCCATCAGGCATTTCCCATTGATACTCAGTATCAATCTCATAATTTGGTTGTAGCCGTATATTTTTTCCGTCCTCCACGAAAACTTCGTTAGCCACCTCAAAAGCGGTATTATCAATACTATATTTGATTCCATTACTCTGACCATCCAGAATTGCTCCATTCAGAATTGAAGTCTCAACAGTCGGGCTTGTGCAATCTTGCTTAGTAAAGGAATAGTCTCCAAAATCAGAATCAAAATCCAGCGGTATCACATACGAATTTTGAAAATTAGTTAAATCCAATAAAGAACCATCAGGAGATTCCATTGTTACTACTACTGGGGAACTATTTTTATAGGGATGTGATTCTGGCAATTCCGTAGTGATTTTCCATTTTTGTGCTAGATATCCTTCCAAATAATTTTGTTCTTGATCGGAGATTTTGTAATCAAAAGTAAGCAGTTCAGCAATAGGCCCTTTATGATACCTTCCCGTTGCGGGGTTACCTCCACTAGCTTGCCCTAAATAGATAGCCTCGCCTAGAGTTAATTTGGTGCTAGGATCAATAGAAAACTCTTCAATAAGCCTATTATTGATCTGTAATTTAATACGGTTTGCTTCTTTGGAAATAGTAATAATAAAGGTATATGAATCCTTATATGTTCTGCCATGCATATTAATGTCTCCAAATGTAGTAAGCGTTCTACCCGCTGCAGAAAATCGAAAAGACCATCCATCGGCTGCGCTCGCTGATGTATTACTCCCTATAAGATCTGACCAATTGCCCATTAAAGAACCTTTCCCGACCAATATGACGGTCCAATCCTCTTCAAAAAAATCATCTTCGGTGGTGTCAAATAATTCCAACCCATCCGCATTATCAGACGCTCCAAATTGGATTGCTGGTAATCCATTCATACCTGTAGCATCATACTTAGGACGTAAATCATCATTAGTTGCATTAACCGTATATCCATTGCCAGATTTATCGAACCATTGATCAATTAAAGCTCCGTTTGCAGGCTCTGCTCCCTGATTTACATCCATGGCATCCAGCCAAAGTTTAGGTTTGATATCAGCAGCTAATTTCAATTGAATCTCATCACCTACACAGGCAACTGTGTTTTCTAATTCTCTCCAATCTTCTCCATTTTTACTAGCCTGTATAGAAAACCCTTTGGTTGGCACACGCAGTAATGCCTCTACTATATTAGTTGTTATACAATTTGAATTGCTAGTGATTCGACATCGCACCAAGTCTCCAGGACTTACGGCATCAATAGATAACTCATCAGAATCAATAGAAATCATATTTCCATTTACCCACCAATCATAGGTTGGATCATTTCCTTGATTACTAGTTAAGGCTTTTATTCTATTAAATGTTTCAGGGCAGTTTTCCTCATTTTCTAAAACAAGTTGTAATTGTAACTCGCCTTTAGATCTAAATATATCCCAGTTTATATTTGGCCATGCTTCTGCACACCAATCAATAATTTCTTCAATAATTTGGCAATCTACTCCAAGTTTGGCAAATTCAGGAATGAGATAATACATTTTATCAGCCCACCAACCAATTCCAACGAATTCGGCCATGTCTAGAAGATCTGCTTCTGTTTTTTCTATAGCATCAAGCGTATTACTGCCTCCATCTGGAGATCGATCCCAGTTTGCTATGTTATTTTCAGGTTTTTGTACCTCGACTAAAAACTGTCGTAACTGCGCATTGAGAATCCATTGCGATAAACCTGGTTCTAATATATCTAATAATTTTGGAAATGTAGATGCTGGAAAACCCAATAGTTGATGACTATCACTTCTCCCGATGATATGCCACGGTCCTTGAACCCTAATCTTGAACCCTAATCCATTATTAGGCGTAGTCGCTCCGGTCCAAGAACGGGTCTGGTACATTACATTAAGATTGTGATAATACCGTAATGGTTCATATAACCCAGAAGATCCGCTAGCACTCATAATAAAAGTTGGAACGTAATTGTAATCTACAGGGGCTACAGCCTCTACCATCCCATTACCGCCGTTAACAACTGATTGTAAATTGTACCAATTGGTGGATTCATAATGCCCTGCTTCTATTGCTTGCCCTTTAAAATTTTGACAATTATTATCTACACAGGCCTGAAAATGAGGTGGAACCTCAAAAATTTGGTAATTCCTACCAAACCATTGTCGATCTGCAGGCTGGTCTTCGGCGTTTGCAAACCAATGTGCTTTATCTTGGAAATTAAATTCATTCATAATTTCAAAATATTGAACCGCCATCAAACGCGCTAAGCTTGTTGCTGCCATCTCTCTTGAAACTCCATCTCCTAAATTTATTGTAGCATTCCCATTTGTAGTCCTCCAATGTGCATAGGTTCCTCCTTCTCCCAAATAACGGCGATATTGAAGCCAGAAATCACTGTTTTTATCCATCATTTCTTGTTTATCACGATTAGCAGGAGGCATCGCTTCTAGATATGCTCTGAATTCTTCATATCCTTTTTTGGGATTATACTCTTTATTTGGGTCGTTCCAATAGCCATTTTTGGTGTACGCATCCATTGGATGAATTATTGGTAACCAGTGTTTCCAGTCAGGAAATTGAATCGCTAGCGGCAGTGTGGTTCTATCCACCATTTTTTCTGAATCAAATCGTTTGTATACTTCCTCTTGATTAACACCATTTGGAAACATATAAGGAAGCATATCCTTATCATCATCCAATACAGCATCCAATCCTGCACCAGCAGCCCATTTTTCTATAGGAATATTGGCCATTTCTGGTCCTGGTTGATAGGGTGGATTCCAAGGTCTTCCATAACGCCCAACATTATCTTCTGATGCTGATAAAGATCGTATGTATGACGCTAATTTTTTACCCTCTTCTTCTGTTAGCTGATGGAATTTGGCACGCTCAATAATAGACTCATTAGAGTAACTGAAAATTTCTAAATCCCGTCCGTCCTGCGTATGGCAAGAAGCACATTTTGCCTGTATTGGTTTTGAAGCTTCTATCTCATAATCATACCAAAACCCTTTGGAACCAGACTCTAGATAATTATTCTTTAAATTGGCATTATACCACAAGTTTTTTCCTTCTGCAATACTTCCACTATCCGTGTAGGGGGCTTCCCAACTCATAGGATCTTCTTCGGTGAAAAATGTAGCCGGTAGTAATTTGTTTTTATTCGCACCTAAAAGATTTAATTTAATAACTCGGTATCCATTAGAAATTCCATCAGATGTATTAAATCGAAATTGAAGGGTATTGTTACCTTCCATAAAATCTGTTGTAGGAATAGAAAAACGAATGGTATTAAACCCTCCGTTTGTCATTCCTCCACGTGCTTTTTCCTGCGTTTGCATATCTACCGTTTGATGGTTGAGAGGATACCATTCACCAGTATTAATTCGTACAGAAGCTTTATTTTGATACCCCAGGTTATTAACCTGAAGCCATAGGTGTTTTGTGTTATTTACAATTTGTTGGGTCAGTTCCAATTGCTGTGTTACCACCTTACCTTCTTCACCCAATACTTCGATCGGTAAACTTATGTTTTGAGCAATTAAAAAATTAGAAGTGACCGAAAAAAAAATAAGAATTAGTTTAAATCGAGTAGCACAATTTTGATTCATCATAATATAGGGTTAGTGTATTCTATTAACTTACACCAATTCAACTACTGTTTTAACTTAAAACAACAATGTGATTAATATATCTTTTTAGTCGATTACAGCATGTAAATTTAAGTAAAAAAACGTATTACTATTTAGCAGATACAAAAAAAACATAAAACAGCTATTTTTTTGTATCTGCTTCTTGGTAAGCATTGGTTTGGGTGAAATCTACACAACTAAGAGTATCCCAACTACTATAATGATAATGACGAGGAAATAACATTGGTACACTAGAAAACAAAAATGAATTAAGCTATCTTAAAGGCTTACTCTTTTTCTCCTAGCCTTTCTAAACCATCAGAACAAACCATATTACAATCGAACACATATCATGCTACCGCTTAAACGAATTCAAAAATGAACTACCCCGAAGCAGAGCCATCGAGGTATCAGAGATAAGACCGCTCCAAGAAACAAGAAACAAGAAACAGGAAACAAGACGTTATTTTATCTTGACTCTTGGTTCTAAAAGTCTTGAATCCGGTCGATATACCCGAGGCTCTGCCTCGGGGAATTCTATAGATTAAACTCCACAATGTGGATTAATATAAGATGAGCTTAAAACCCATTCTATATCTAAAATATATGCTCTATTTCCCATACTCTTGCATCCTATTTTAAGACCCCAAATCATCTTGATTCCTAAACACTAAAGTACCATCAAACTCATCTAATAGGACTTTACTTTGGGCAGAGATTGACCCTGCTAGTACTTCTTTTGATAAGCTATTTAATACCTCTTTCTGAATCGTTCGTTTCACAGGTCTTGCGCCAAATTCTGGTTGGAAACCTTTTTCTGCCAGATATGCAATCGCCTGATCCGTAGCTTCAATATGAATGTTTTGTTGTGCTAACATTACAGCGGTATTTGCCAATTGTATGCGTACAATTGCCGTAATATTAGCTTGTGTTAATGGCGCAAACATTACAATATCATCAATTCTATTCAAAAATTCTGGTCGTACGGTTTGTTTCAATAGTCCCAGTACTTCAATTCTAGCATTTTCCATAGCAGTATCAACATCTGGAATCGTTTCAAACTTTTCTTGTATGATCTGGCTTCCCATATTACTAGTCATAATGATGATCGCATTTTTAAAATCTGCTGTTCTGCCTTTATTATCTGTCAACCGTCCCTCATCCAACACTTGTAATAATACATTAAAGGTATCGGGATGTGCTTTTTCGATTTCATCCAGTAGAATCACCGAATATGGTTTTCTGCGCACCGCTTCTGTAAGCTGTCCTCCCTCATCGTACCCCACATATCCCGGAGGTGCTCCCACTAATCGACTCACCGCATGGCGCTCTTGATACTCACTCATATCAATTCGTGTCATTGCGTTTTCATCATTAAATAAATAAGACGCCAATGCTTTTGCCAATTCTGTTTTACCTACGCCTGTAGTTCCTAAAAACAAAAATGAGCCTATAGGTCTGTTTTGATCCTGTAAACCTGCACGACTACGACGCACGGCATCACTCACCGCCTGTATGGCTTCTGCTTGTCCAACTACTCGTTTTTGCAATTCTTCTTCCAATACTAATAACTTTTCACGATCACTTTTCAACATTTTAGTTACTGGAACCCCTGTCCATTTTGCAACTACCTCAGCAATATCATCGGTAGTCACTTCTTCTTTTATCAATGAAGATTGGTTTTGTTGTGCATCTAGTTGTTGTTGTAATACCTCCAACTGTTCCTGTGCCTCTTTGATTTTACCATACCGCAATTCTGCAACTGCCCCATAATCTCCATTACGCTCTGCGCGATCAGCTTCTAGCTTATACGACTCTATGTCCGTTTTTGTGTTTTGTATCCCATCTACAACCTCCTTTTCACTTTGCCATTTTGAAAACAATTCATTACGCTCTTCCTTCAAATTAGCGAGATCTGCATGCAAGTTTTTCAGTTTCACTTCGTCTTGTTCTCTTTTAATCGCCTCGATCTCGATTTCCAACTGCATTACTTTTCGATCCAAGACATCTAATTCTTCAGGTTTTGAATTGATTTCCATCCGCAGTTTCGACGCAGCCTCATCCATCAAATCAATTGCTTTATCTGGCAAAAACCGATTCGTAATATAGCGTTGTGATAATTTTACGGCTGCAATAATGGCCTCATCTTTAATTCTAACCTTGTGATGGGTTTCATATTTCTCTTTTATTCCTCTCAAAATCGAGATTGCACTTTCGGTATCAGGTTCATCTACAATTACCTTTTGAAAACGTCGCTCTAATGCTTTGTCTTTTTCAAAGTATTTTTGATACTCATCGAGTGTCGTCGCTCCTATGGCACGTAACTCACCTCTAGCCAATGCTGGTTTCAATATATTGGCAGCATCCATTGCCCCTTGTCCTCCACCGGCGCCTACTAACGTATGGATTTCGTCAATAAAAAGTACGATATCTCCATTACTCGTCGTGACTTCTTTTACTACTGATTTCAGACGTTCTTCAAACTCTCCTTTATATTTTGCACCCGCAATCAATGCTCCCATATCTAAAGAATAGATTTGTTTATCCTTTAAGTTTTCAGGAATATCTCCTGCGATAATCCGATGTGCTAAACCTTCTGCTATTGCTGTCTTTCCTACTCCGGGTTCTCCAACTAACATTGGATTATTTTTGGTTCTACGGGATAAAATTTGAAGGATTCTTCGAATCTCTTCATCACGACCTATAACAGGGTCTAAAGCGCCACTTTCTGCCAATTCATTAAGGTTTTTAGCATACTTTCGTAACGATTGGTACGTATCTTCTGCACTTTGAGAAGTAACACGTGCTCCATTTCTTATTTCGTTGATCCCAGCAATTAAATGTTTTTCTGTGACTCCTTGATCTTTTAAAAGTTGAGCAATCGCACTCTTAGATTTGAAAATTGCAATGACTAAGTGCTCTATCGATACATACTCATCTTCCATTTTCTTAGCAATACTACTCGCCTCATTAAGCATGGTTGATGCTGCTCTAGAAAACTGTAGCTCTCCTCCGCTTACTTTCGGAAAACTTTGCAATGTGCTTTCTAATACTTGCTGTATGATTCCTTGATTTACATTAAGTTTCTTCAATAAAAATGGAAGCACATGCTCATCTACTTCAAAAATAGATTTGAATATATGTTCATTTTCGACCTGTTGATGCTCTAACTCTTGAGCAAGCTGTTGTGCCTGCTGTAGTGTTTCTTGTGATTTTATAGTGAAAGTATTGAAATTCATCTGTTTTCTATTTTGGTTCAATATCAAGGAAGCAAATAACATTCCCCATGTATAAAGAAGACAAAATGTCTTCTTTATATCTAAAAAAAATGCCATTTTGACCGATACGTCGAGACGCAAAATTTTGCGCCTCTTCGGATCTTATGCTTATCTTTGTTGAGATGCAAAATTTTGCATCTCAACAAAGATAAATATTATGGGATTTTTTGATAAATTATTTGGAGGCGACGCTACAAACGAATCACAAGACAAAACTACTATTCCTTGGGTAGCATTGACTACTATAGCTCAGTTGAAGACAATAACCGAACACTCTAACCATAAAGTACAGGCGATATTCAAGCATTCTACACGTTGTGGAATTAGTAGAACGGTGATCAAAAACTTTGAGAAGAATTATGATCTTAATGCAGATCAAATTGATATCTATTATCTTGACTTATTAAACCATCGAGATATCTCTGCTCAAATTGCCGAACAGTTTCAGGTACTCCATGAATCTCCGCAATTTATTGTTATTAAAAATGAAAAAACAGTGCATCATGCTTCGCATAGTGAGATTACACCTAGTGTAGTGCATGAATTTTTATCGTAAATAGTATTGAGAGACTTTCAAAAATAGATATTAGACCGCTTCGCTATTAGATACTAGATTATAATATAAGTGAAAATCTTAGTATCTTATTTACTATCATAATGCTTCGGTTTTTGATTTATCTATCTGTCTTAGCGACAGCGTACGCCTTTTTATCTTAGTCCTTCGACAAGCTAAGGACAGGCTATCAGCGTATATCTTTTTGTCTAACCTATTACTTATCTTTCACTTCTACACCTAAGGTAATCGAAAACATGTGCGCCGATAAATCAGTACTGCGTTGTATGTAATTGTAACGCAACACTATGGTGTTATAGGTTAGTCTTTTTGCTTTATAATTACTAGGGCTATATTTTACACCCAATCCCGCACTATAGGTCTCTAATGTAGATAAATCAAAATCCGAGGTATAATAACGTGCATCGAGACGATGTCCTCCAAAGGGCTGGAAATAAGTAGATCCTTGTTGTGCATAAAAACGCACAGTAGGGAGTACCGTAAGAAACGGTTTTACTTTAATTACAGTTTCATTTTCTATAGCAAAAGCTAGAATTCCAAAATCATCGGTATACCCATTGATTGTATTTTTTAAAATGACATTTCCTCCTACAAAACTATTCCATTTTGCTGCAACTCCAAACTTTAAACGTTCATCGGGTAAGTCTTCTACGCGCAAAGAACCATCATTAAAATACACCCTATGAAAAGGAGTTGACAACAATCCTTTTTGATAGACTACCTCTGGGTAAATCCCTATGGTATTTCTTTTATTGACCACTTGCATCATTCCCAACTTCAATGCAAAAGTATTTCTTCTATAGGTATCATGCCACTCTCGACTTCGCAGTTCTGATGGGTATATTAAAAAAGCTGGTCCTTGTTCATTACCGTCTAATCGCCCCCATCGCAAGTCATCATTAAACATCTGAAATTGCGCTGTATATTTTCTAGATTTTGTTTTATTTTGTTTCGCTACTCCCAATTTACTGGTTACAGAAAAATAATCGCTCTCTATAGAAAACCCTACCCCTCCATATACCGTAAGCCCCTGTTCATCAAAATCTTGCTCATACCCTATATTCGCGTAAGAACGTGCATCTATTGCCGAAGCAGATGACAGTACAAAATCAATATTATCTGTAGATGCTGAAGATATGATATCTACTCCTGCATTTACGGAGACTGCTTTATTTTTCCATGATCGAATCACCGTTAATGATGGACCGTATACCTGTAACTTTTCTGTACCTACTCCTCCGGTTACAGCTGCGTTTTCTCCGTCTTGATTGTATTGATTATAAACCAATTCAATAGCCGTTTTAGGCACCTTATGAACAGCACTAGTGTCTTTTGGTTGCTGTGCTCTTGCTATAAACTGAAAGAAAGCTAAACTTCCTATAATTAAATATTTTTTCTTCATCTTTTATAACATCAATTGCATCCACACCCACCACTAGATTTTGCCGCAGCAGCAGGAATTGCAGCTTCTCGTATGGTATAAATATAATTTTGAAAACGCTTTCCGGCATCGCTACTCATTTGCATCTCCGGATCATTAACATATACACGCTCATAAGGCTTTAGAGGGGCGCAGGAAGACAGTACTACCAATACGAGTACTACTATGCTAATATAGTGTCTATAGTTCAATCGTTTCATAGTTGATGTCTTTTGAAAAAAACAATTCGTTTTTATCGTTAATAATAATCGCTTCAGTTTGTGGCAACTGATTGACAAAAGCGATTCCTTCTTTTACGCCTTTCACATACACCCCGGTGGCTAATGCATCTGATAATTCTGCACTGGGACTAGATACAGTTACACTTTTAATCCCTGTTAAGGGTAGCCCTGTATGTGGATTAATATTGTGAGAATAACGTATTCCCTGCTGCATAAAATATTGTTCATAATCTCCAGAGGTGGCTACGGCTGCATTTTGAAGCGGAATATACATTAGTGTTTTGGTTTTAGTATCGGGATTAGCAATTCCTATTTTCCAAGGGGCTTGATCTGGACTTGAGCCGAAAGCAGTAAGATCACCACTGGCATTTATATATCCTGAAGAAACGCCTTCAGCTTTCCAAAGTTGTTTCACTTTATCTGCTGCATACCCTTTCCCTATTGCTGCAAAACTAATACAGGTGCCTTTATGAAGAAATTGTACACTCTGCGCTTTGGGATTCAATACTATATTTTGATATCCAACCGCTTTTAATGTTTTCCTTATTCGTTGTTCTGATGGCATTGCAAAAGATTTGGCATCAAATTGGTATAACTGTTTTAATGGAGATGTACTAATATCAAAACTACCATTGGTAAGCTGCGAAATACGAATACTTCGCTGTACCAATTCAAAACATTCTTTAGATACCACTACAGGCTTTACTGCTGCTCCCTGATTAATCTGAGTAACTTCAGAGTTGGGTAAAAATGTCGATAGCAGCTTTTCTAATCGTTGAATTTCGGCAATTCCTATTTGCAATAAGTCTTCTGCTTTTTTTTGATCCGACATGACGATTCCTAATTTAAAATCAGAACCCATTAGTTTTGAAGCTATGCTAAATTCTTTCATTTGGAGTGTCCAATTTCTTCTTGAAGTTTACTCACCATTTGATCTACCGACTCGTTTGCATAGGTCAGTGTATAGAATTTGGAGTGGACATGATCGACCAACACTAGTGTAGGAAATGCTCCTTTAAAATTATACTGCTCTGCAACAGATGCATTATAGGATTCTTGCGCTTTAGGTAATTGTTTGCGTTGCGGAAAATCAATCTTTTCAATCACAATATCCTTTTGAGATAAATAGTTTTGAAAGACACTATCCTCTAATATATTTTTTTCCAACCGCCTACAATTACCACACCAATCTGAACCTTCAAAAACAATGAGTGTATATGTAGGCGTACCGTAACTACTGCTTATGAAATGTACACAAAGTAACATTCCTAATAAAAACACATTACGCATATAGATATTTTTGATTTTTTTTGAAATACATTATCCTCTTAAAAATGACTTGTTCGTTTTGATGCCTATACTGATCTCAAATATAAATTAATAATATCACTTCTCTGTAACGCTTGATTTTTTTTTAACGCTATGGTATTGAAATATTTTATCAGTATACAAATAATTTACTATACTACGCCCCACAATTTTACTGTGGCATACGCTCCCTGATATTTGTAACCTTAGCAAGCGTTCTTTTTAGTAAAGCAAGCAGTGCTTCTTGATTTTCTTCTGAAGCAGGGTTACCACTAGTAGTAATCGTATTATTTACCGTTAAGGTGGGTTGCACAGGATCATTAAACGCATTTTTAATCGCCTCAGATTTTTGTAATAGTTTATGCACATAATACAATAATTCATCTTGGTTACCTGCCCATTCGGGTAGTGGAATAAGCTCTACATCACGTATAAAAGATAAATCTAATTCTGGTACCGTTTCAATCCATTCAGAATATCCAAATCTGGATAATTTGATTTTAGTATTAGATGCATCTGCGGGTGCTACAAACAACGATTTATACGTTCCCGTATACTCAACGAATTCTTGTAGTACCACATCTGGATCGGGAACAAAATCTGTAACCGTTACCGTTGTATCTGTTAGATTTAGCAATTCAACATATTTATAAATACCCGTACTATCAATATATCCAAACTCTATAGCAGATCCATTGGCTACGGTAAGCGTTCCTGTAGTTTCTACACTCGTAAATTTAGAACCAAATCGAAGTACAGTTGTTTTCAGCGTAATTGTTTTAGTGCCTTCATCTACTTCAAATACATTTGGAGCAGTTTGATCTATAACAATGTTCCAATCTGCAGCTAGCATTAAACGATCTCCGTTAGTGGTAAAGAAAAAGTTTTCAATACCCAGTGCTGTTAAATTGTCTATCTTAAAACTTTTAGCGCGATCATACAATTTATCTAGCGTATCTATTTGGCCATACGCATCCACAATCGCCTTGCTCGATTCAGAGATCGCAGTATCATCAAAAACCTTAGTCGCCAATTGAGTACCGTTAATCCCTTTTAATTCTGCATCAGGGATAATTTGATACCGATAATTATAAGACCACAGATGAATATCAAACAAATCGCTATCGTCATTATTTTTTCCTCTATAATCCCAAGCATAAGTACCACTATTCAAACCGTTTGCTCCTCCCGAATTTGCTACATTAGCCGCCAGTAATATTTGCTGTTGTGGAATATCCCCATTTACATTGGTCTGTACTATGTATTCGTTATCTGCGGTATTATTAACCGTATGTCCTTCTCGATTATAGGTTTCTCTTCCACCATTATCTGTATCTCTAATATACATCGTTACTCCAGTGACTGGACTATTAGCCAGATCACTTACATTAAGATCTAATTCTTGATATACCAATGCTACACCATAGCCTGCTCCATTCCCATCATTTTTATGATTTCCTGCAATAAGTTGAGATCCTGTCTTCGAATTAATAAGTATTGGTCGGCTTCCTTGCCATAATTTTATATCCTGCGTATTTCCTCGATCCCCTCCAGAATACCCTCTAAAAGTTACATCGTAATTAGGGGTAGATCCAGAAAATGCTATAGCACCTCCTGTAGTTTCTGGACTATAATTATCCATTTGTTGCGGTCTTCTTAAAAAAGTAAGATCTCCTTCTCCATTTCCTATAAACGTAAATCCATCTACAAAAAAGTTATCCGAATTCTGACGCACCTGAACCACATCAGATGTCGCATTTCGTCGTACCAATAGCACTGCATTCGTAATTCTCACTGTAGATGTAGGGTCTGCAATCCAAGGCAATTGCCCAACATCTATTGTTGCTCCTTTCCAATTCCAAGTAGCGCCATTACGCACAGCCAGAACTGCTCTATTTGCATTACAACAACCTCCATCTGTAGAAGACACAAAAATTCCTAGTCCTAGTGTCTGTCGGGTGACACCATTTATAAGAACATCATCTCCTAGATTATACGTAGCTCCACTTTGAATGTCAATAATTGGGTTGGCTGGATTATTAAACACCAATTGTTCTTGTTCGGGATTATGGCTTAAAGTACCCTGAATCACAAGTTGTAAATTATTAAGATCATAAGTAATATATTGATCTGCACCGGTTCCGTTTGACGTTACCACAACCCCTGCTATTCCGGATAAACCTGATAAGTCTCCATCCGTTCCTGTTTGTGTAATTACAGTTCCGCCTAAAGGCAAATTAAAACCCGCAAACATCGGTTGCATCAACGTACAAAAAAACAACACAATAAATAGTATTCTTTTCATCATAAGGATTAATTATATGTTAGACCTTGTAAAAGAACTAATGTATTGGGTTGACTCCCTGTTCCAGAAGATCGTGTTTCTACATTCACATCTGCTTTATCATATCGGATTACCAAATAATCTCCACTATCCTCTACCATAGATATGTAACAAAAATTAGCATCATCAAAAATTAATTCGTCTTTCACATCTCTAAATGTAGTTTCAATATCATAGGTATTACCCGTGTTTGTAATGGCTAAGAAAGTATCCGAAGTCGTGATATCTTTAACAGGTGTCATTGCCTGCCATGAACTAGCATCTCTATAAAATATATTTTGTTCTGAAGAATTGTACAATAGAGAACCTGTATTGGGAGCAGTAATTGCATTCATTTCTGCAGTGGTTCCTTCTGACAACTTTACTAAAGATTCAGCGTCCATCTGAGCAAAGCATAAACAGTATGGAACTATGAGAAATATTAGGGCTATTTTTTTCATAATTAATTAGGGCTTAACGTATAATATAATACATTTTTATTATTTTTCAAAAAATTATTTTTTGTTTAGTAACTATTGAATACAGAATACTATAGTAAAGAGCATGCTATTACTTTTTAAATACTGGAAGTAATTTAGTACTCACTTCACCAAACCCAATGCGCACTCCGTTCTTTTTGCAATATCCTTTCATAATCACGGTATCGTTATCATCAATAAACTTGCGACTCCCTCCTTCTTTAAGCTGTACTGGTTTTTCTCCATTCCAACTCAACTCCATCATACAACCATAAGAGTCTGGAGTTGGGCCTGATATTGCACCACTACCCATCATATCTCCTGAGTTTACAGGACATCCGTTACTCGTATGATGTGCCAACTGCTGCGCCATATTCCAATACAAATACTTAAAATTGGATTTCGAAACTACTGTAGAAACACTGTTTTCAGGTTCTATTGCCACTTCAAGATGAATATCAAACGTTTTATCACCTTCATACTGTAAATATGGAAATTGTTGGGTTTCAGGCTTTGGACTCGCTACTCGATACGGTTCTAAGGCATCTAAGGTAACAATCCATGGTGAAACTGTAGAAGCAAAGTTTTTACCTAAGAAAGGACCTAATGGTGCGTACTCCCATTGCTGAATATCCCTAGCACTCCAATCATTAAACAATACCAAACCAAAAATATAATCTTCCGCCTCTTCTATAGGAATAGGTTCTCCAAAATGATTGGCATCTGTAGTAATAAACGCCATTTCTAGTTCGAAATCGACTACTCGTGAAGGTCCGAAAATAGGGGTTGTTGCTCCATTAATAAACTTTTGACCTTGAGGTCGATGTACCGGTATTCCAGAAGGCACAATAGAACTACTCCGTCCATGATAGCCTACAGGCATATGCAACCAATTGGGTAATAATGCCTTTTCTTCTCCTCTATATAACTTTCCTAAATTGGCAGCATGCTCTTTACTGCTAAAAAAATCGGTATAATCGCCTACAGTTACTGGCAATTGCATTTCGATCTCGTCCAATCCAAACAATACTATTTTGCAATGCGCTTCGTTGTTTTGTAATGTTTTATGCTCAACATCAAAAATTTCTGCAATTCGATTCCGGACTAAACGCCACGTTTTTTTTCCATCAGAAATAAAATCGTTCAATGAATCTTGTAAAAAAATATCATCTGTAAGCGGAATCCCTTCAAAATAGCCTAATTGATGTAATGCTCCTAGATCTATTGCTGTATTTCCTATCCGTGTTCCAATAGTAATGATATCATCACGGGTTAAAAACACCCCAAAAGGTATATTCTGAATTGGAAAATCAGTAGTTGTCGTGGTTTTGATCCACGTTTTACGGTCAGGATTATTAGCAGTTATAGGCATGGTCGTTGTTGTTAAAATTGATGGTTATATAAGTACTTTCTTTTTATGAAGGTCATAATGTAACTCCGCTATAAATGATACAACACTTCATCATACACAAATAAAATCAAAACAATACAACTGTCTTGACTCTTGTTTCTAAAAGCGTAGCGAATCTTATGTCTCAACTATTGTATCAAATATATAATTTTCATCCAATTTACAGAATGTATTTCCTATTTTTGCACTTTAAATTTTTCAAACCTAGAATACATGCAACGCGACGAACAAATTTTTGATTTAATTCAGGACGAGAAAAACCGTCAACTCAATGGATTAGAACTTATTGCTTCAGAAAACTTTGTTAGTGAACAAGTAATGGAAGCAGCAGGATCTGTGCTTACAAATAAATATGCCGAAGGATACCCTGGCAAACGCTATTATGGCGGATGTGAAGTGGTTGATATCGTAGAACAAATTGCTATTGACCGTGCTAAAGAATTGTTTGGTGCAGCTTATGCAAATGTACAGCCACACTCTGGATCACAGGCAAATACCGCAGTATTTCATGCGTGTATCAAACCTGGAGATACTATATTAGGGTTTGACCTATCACATGGTGGACATTTAACTCATGGATCTCCTGTAAACTTTTCTGGTCGATTGTACAATCCTGTATTTTATGGTGTAGAAGAAGCTACTGGATGTTTAAACTATGACAAAATCCAAGAAATAGCGACTAAAGAGCAGCCTAAATTAATCATTGCAGGTGCTTCAGCATATTCTAGAGAGATTGATTACAAAAGATTTAGAGTCATTGCCGATAGCGTTGGTGCTATTTTAATGGCAGATATTGCGCATCCTGCGGGATTAATAGCTAAGGGATTATTAGCCGATCCAATTCCACATTGTCATGTCGTAACCACCACTACACACAAGACACTACGAGGTCCTAGAGGTGGTTTAATTTTGATGGGAGAAGATTTTGAAAATCCTTTTGGACTCAAACTTAAAAACGGAAAATTACGTAAAATGTCTTCACTACTAAATAGTGCTGTTTTTCCTGGAAACCAAGGTGGCCCCTTAGAGCATATTATTGCTGCCAAAGCAATTGCTTTTGGTGAAGCGCTTACCGATGAGTTTTTAAACTATGTGGTACAGGTAAAGAAAAATGCAGCTACCATGGCTAAAGCTTTAGTAGAAAAAGGGTATAAAGTAATTTCTGAAGGCACGGATAATCACATGATGCTTATCGACTTACGTAGCAAAGGTGTTACCGGAAAACAAGGTGAAGAAGCTTTAGGTAAAGCTGATATTACGGTAAATAAAAACATGGTGCCTTTTGACGATCAATCGCCATTTGTAACTTCTGGTATTCGTATTGGAGTTTCTGCGGTAACGACTAGAGGTTTAAAAGAGCAAGATATGCTTACTATTGTAGCACTTGTAGACAAAGTAATTACCAATATTGATAATGATGAATTATTGGAAGATCTTGCTGGACAAGTAAATGCTATGATGGTAGATCGTCCATTATTTATAGCGTAACTATTACATAGATAGTTGTAAGTTGATCACTTAGTATTCAGGCACATCCCTGTATCACACTTGGTGTAGCTTACAACTATCATTTTTTTTAAGCAGTTTTCTCTACACTTCTTTTTCTGAATCTCCCTCTGTATCCGCAGGATAATTTTATAAGATATCAACCCCCTTGTATACCCTTTTACAAAAATGTCATTACTCCAATACGACACAAAGACAAACGCTGACAGCTTGTCCTAAGCATACCAAAGCGCTAAGACGGAAGCTATATTAAATTTATTCTCTTTGAAACTTTACGACTTTGAAACTCAGTTACACAAAAGGCTTATCGTTCTTCACATTTACCATATTCACAACAAATTTCCATTACACAAACCAGAACACAAAACATACTGATTATCAATATTTTAAAAACGATAATTCATTTTTTTTTTGTACTTTTAAAGAATTAACTACGTATTGCATTCGTAATTACTAGCTAGGATCTCCCAAAATTCCTATAGTAGTACACATAAATTTTCGAACACTCCTGCTAAACGCATACAGCAGTTTTTTGTATTCCCAAAATAGTATCCTGACTTTTTAAAAGTCTACAAATAGTATCGTATAACTTCATTAAAATTAGTAACATGATGAACAGGGCTTATGAATTATCTTCTCCAAACAAGACGCACCGTCAAAAAGTATTAGCGATTGTACCACACCTTCATCCGTATGTAAAACACCGTTTATATATTGCTGAAAATTCGGGTGTATTGCCTAGAAATATGTATTGCTCTAATGGCGTCATTGATGATGCTATTGTAACACTTTACAGCGATGATACAATTATGGATCTAAATATCATTTCATTGGAATTGCATTTTTTCAAAGCTGTAAATCAATGTCTTGATGAACTCTATGAAAGAGAGGGATGGCATCAATACAATATTAGCACTACTGCATTATTACATGAAGAACTAAATCGCTTAGAAGAGAGTTACACTAGTGAAGGAGACACCATCATCATGTATGAAGAACTCACGGATATCTGCTACCTCCAACAGCGGCAAAAAAGGAAACGACGATTTATTTATAGTGATCGAGATTCCGAAATGCTACGTATCATCGATGACATCCATAAACCAATGGCACGAAAACAAAAACTATTGGGTAAGTTTTATAGCTGGCTTCCTTTAGAAACTTCTAAAATCATTGACCTTTTTGTATTCGGAAAACTCAATTTTGAAGAAATTGCAATCGTCATGAATCAATCTGCTTATGAGATCAAAGAAGTTGTTATTAGTGTTCGAAAGAGTTTTCGAAGGAATTTGGTATGATCTCAATTTAGAAATACGAAGTACTATTTTCGAAGTGGGAAGTACCGAAAGTAGAAGTATCCATTTTTAGAAGTACAAAGTACGAAGTTAAGGAGTTATGACATGTAAAAAAAGCTAACCGCTAAAGGCTAAAAGCAAGCTGCTATATTAGAAGTACAAAGTATGAAGTACGAAGTTAAGGAGTTATGACATGTAATGAAAAAGCTAACCGTTATATTGGTATTAGGAGTATAAAAAACCATCAACTGACAACCATCAACCATCAACCATCAACCATCAACCATCAACCATCAACTAAAATAGAAGTACGAAGTTAAGGAATCTCATTGTCAGTTTGTCCCGAAACGTCGGGACAGTGTGACATCTTTACTAATTTTTAGTCTTAACTTAATACCATTCTCCTCAAGGAGGGAATAACAAACTTAGTAACTTTGATTCTTTGATTCTTTGATTCTTTGATTCTTTGATTCTTTGTCCGAAGCCGGAATTGAAACTAAAAACATCAAACCCCTTCCAACACCTCTCGCATTGCTTTTGCTTTTAAAAGGCATTCTTCATATTCTTTCTCGGGTATCGATTGTGCTGTAATAGCGCCTCCAACAGTATACGATACGTATTCTCTGTCTTCATTATACAAAATACTGCGAATCACAACATTAAAATCAAAATCACCACTTGATGTAATATATCCTATAGCTCCACTATATAATCCTCTCTTGGTCATTTCTATCGCCTCAATAATTTGCATTGCAGATACTTTTGGCGCTCCAGTCATACTGCCCATTGGAAATGTGGTTTGTAATACTTTTATAGGCGAAGTTTCTTCATTGACTGTTGAAACTACCGTTGAAATCATTTGATGCACCTGTTCAAAAGAATAAACCTTACATAATTCTTCTACAATTACAGACCCTTTTTCTGCTGTTTTAGACAAATCATTACGCACCAAATCTACAATCATAATGTTTTCTGAACGTTCCTTAGGATCTTCTGCTAATGTTTTTTTTAATGCTGCATCTACATTGGGTTCTGGAGATCGCTTTGCTGTGCCTTTAATCGGTTGTGAAATAATTTTTTGTCCTTCTTTTCTTAAATACCGTTCGGGAGAAGCGCATAATCCATACCAATGGTCTAGTTTTAAAAAGCTAGCAAAAGGAGGTGTTGAAATCGTATTGAGATTATGAAATGTTGCGATGGGGTCTATACAACTATTCGCTGCAAAAAATTCTTGACAAAGATTGGCCTCATAAATATCACCACGACGAATATGTGCCAATATCTGTTTTACTTTTTCGACATAGACCGATTTTGTCATTCGTACGCTAATCTTTACCTTGTCACACCCTGTAGTAGTATGTGTAGCTATTGACGTCTCCAAAATCGCATTATAATCTTCTAACAGTTCATCTGATACTAGATTCAAATACAGTACTTCTACCCTATTTCCTTGAATTAAAAATAATTTTTTAGGCTGAAAAAAAAACAACTCTGGAAATTTTAATTCATCACTATTCTTAGACGATAATTGCTCTACGTCGTTTTTCAAATCATAAGAAAGATACCCAAAAATCCAATCTCTAGTTTGCTTTTGATAGGTTTTCAAGGTTTCAAAAGCCCCATAATCATCTGTTTTTATGGTAGTAAAGGCATCTACAGCCAATATCGCATCATAACTCGAATATTGTTGTTGGTAGGTATTAGAATCCAACCAAACTACTTCTTGAAATTGTTGTGCCCAATAGAGTAATTGCTTCTTGAATACAGAAATATTAGGTATTGTAAATTGTTGAGTCGTGCGCACAGTCTATTAAATTCGATGTGCAAAAGTACTTAATACCTCATTTAATCCCAACACTAAGGTTTCATTAGTTACCGCTTTTGTTTCTATAGAAAAGTTATCATAAAATGATGGAAAGCTAAAACTTTCTATAATCTCACCTCCAAATCGAGGAAGCACATTTTTACCAAACTCCAAAGCGCTCATCCCTCCACGTTGTCCTGGAGAAGTGCTCATCAGTAATATTTTTTTATCCTGAAGAAAATTACGATCAATACGAGACAACCAATCTATAGTATTCTTAAAAAAAGCACTCCAACTTCCATTATGCTCATTAACCGCAATAATCAATGCGTCTGCCTCACTAATTTCTTGTTTCAACCCTAAAGCCATTCCTGGGAAACCCTTCTTCTCTTCATCTTCAGAGTACATCGGCATTGCATAATTATGGAGTTGTAACACCTTCACATCATGTTCAGTCATATAAGAAGCTGCATAGACTACCAAATGATGATTAATAGAGGTACTGCTATTAGAACCGGCAAATGCTAAAATTTTTTTCATGATAATCTATAGGTTTATATTTCAAATGTAAGTATTCCTGTATCCAGTCACAAAATAAAGCTACCTTTGTTCCTTAAATTTATACTAAAGTGACTTTTCAAGATTTAAACCTAAGTACCCAGTTATTGAATGCCTTAACAGATATAGGCTTTAAAACCCCTACTCCTATTCAGGCACAAGCTTTTCCTGTAGTGATGTCGGGTAATGATGTAGTAGGTATTGCGCAAACGGGTACCGGTAAAACCTATGCGTACATGTTGCCTATTCTAAGAATGTTGAAGTATTCGGTACAAAAAAATCCTAGAGTGCTGGTATTAGTACCTACTCGAGAACTTGTGGTACAAGTAATTGATGAAATTGAAAAATTAACCACCTATACCAATATTAGAACCACTGGAGTGTATGGTGGTACCAATATTAATACGCAAAAAACAGCGGTATCTCAAGGACTAGACGTCATTGTAGCTACTCCGGGGCGCCTATATGATCTTGCGGTAAGCAGAGCACTACAATTGAAGTCTATTCAAAAAGTAGTAATTGATGAAGTAGATGTAATGCTTGATCTTGGGTTTCGACACCAGTTGATGAATATTTTCGACATCCTACCACAGCAGCGACAAAACATTATGTTTTCGGCAACCATGACGGAAGAGGTGGATCAAATGATTTCAGAAACATTTATTAAACCCCAAAAAATATCGGTAGCCAAAAGTGGTACACCTTTAGAAAACATACAACAGTATGGATATAAAGCTCCTAATTTTTACACCAAAGTAAATTTACTAGAGCATTTACTTTCAGACACCGAGACTTTTCATAAAACGCTCATTTTTGTAGGCTATAAAAAAATAGCTGATCGATTGTTTGAACGGCTTGAAGCTGAGTTTCCGGATGAAGTATGTGTAATTCATTCCAACAAAACACAAAACTACCGCTTGCGAAGTATCGAGCAGTTTAGAGCTGGTGATAATCGCATTCTAATCGCTACCGATGTAATGGCAAGAGGATTGGATATTGAAGGCGTAAGCCAGGTAATCAATATGGATACTCCCGACTATCCAGAAAATTATATGCACCGAATTGGCCGAACTGGTAGAGCGCATAAAAAAGGGACTTCGTATGTACTAACCACACCAAAAGAAGAAGAGTCCCTAGAAGCGATTGAAACCTTAATGGAAATGACAATCGAGCAGCTACCATTAACTGACGCGGTAGCTATTGCTACTGAACTTGCTCCTGAAGAACACCCTATCGTTAAAGAAATTAACAATCCGCATAAGCGTCCCAACAATGATGATGCAGGGGAAGCATTTCATGAGAAAAAAGAAAAAAATCAAAAAGTAAATCTTGGGGGTTCGTATCAAAGAATCATAAAACAGAAATACAAAAAACCCAAAACTAAAGGTGATAAGACCTATAATCAAAGAAATAAGAAGAAAAAGAAATAAGGAAAATAAGAATCTAGAGAGTAGACCGTTTCACTATTAGATTCTAGACGATTGGAAATTTAAATTATGAGCTGCGGTTTTAGAAGTTAAGAATTAAGGAGTTAAGAAGTTAAAGAGAAAAAGCTAACCGCTATATTTTAGAAGTACGAATTTTAGAATTCAGGAGCCTGTCTATCTGGCGGTAACTAGGTAAATTAAGAAGTTAAGAAGAAAAAACTAATCGCTGACAGCTATTATTTAGAGTTGCGATTAAAAAACCATCAATCTACCTAGCTAACGCCAGTTAGACAGGCCGACAACGAGCAACTGACAACTGACAACTGACAACTGACAACTGACAACTGACAACTGACAACTAAATTAAAAAAATCAACTAAATTAAAAAAATGGCTTCAATATTTGGACATGCTGTAGCAGCCATAGCGTTGGGACAATCCTTTACTAAACCTACATACACATGGAAATTGATGACACTAGGCATGCTTTGTGCTATGCTACCTGATACCGATGTGATTGGATTTAAATACGATATCGCTTACGAAAGTTTTTGGGGACATCGTGGATTTTCACACTCTTTATTGTTTGCATTAGGCATAGGCATACTGGTAACTTTTATATTTTATACTAAAAAGTGTACCTCCATCACCGCAATCGCACTCATTGGTTATTTTTCGATATGCACAGCCTCTCACGGCATTTTGGATGCAATGACTACTGGTGGACTTGGAGTCGCTTTTTTTTCTCCATTTAATGATACCCGTTATTTTTTACCTTGGCGTCCTATACAAGTTTCCCCTATTGGCATACATAACTTCTTTGGCTCAAGAGGCTTCAAAGTAATCGCTAGTGAATTGATATGGATTGGGATTCCTAGTATTGGTATTATACTCATAACCTATCTTTTTAAAAAGTTGAAAAAAAAGAATTCCAAATGATGATGTTGTTATGAATACTAGACTATACAAATTTAAAAACTATTTATATACTATAACAGATGAGAAGTTACGCCACCACAAATACTAATGAACCCAATAAAAAATCCAAGGTAAGTATTTCGAAAGCTTTTAAAACTATTATTTGGCCTAGACGCAATCTCGTTTTTACAGGATTAGTATTAATCATCATTAGTAGATTAGCGAGTTTAATCCTCCCTTGGAAAAGTAAAGCTTTACTTGATGAGATCATCCCAAATAAAGAGTACACTGAATTATGGAATTTATTATGGATCGTAGGTACTGCCATATTAGTACAGGCTATTACTTCTTTTTTATTAACACGTATCCTAAGTGTGCAAGCGCAATTTTTAATTTCAGAATTACGAGCTCAAGTACAGAAAAAAGTATTATCACTCCCCATTAGTTTTTTTGACAACACAAAATCGGGAGCCTTGGTTTCTAGAATCATGAGTGATGTAGAAGGCGTTCGGAACCTAATTGGTACTGGGTTAGTACAATTAGTTGGTGGCACATTTACAGCCATAGTTTCTTTTGTGTTATTAGTCTACATTAACCCTTGGATGACACTTTTTATCTTTATCCCGGTATCTATTTTTGGTATCGTTGCACTAAAAGCTTTCAAATACATTCGACCTGTATTCCGAAAACGAGGCGTGATCAATGCTGAAGTTACCGGAAGACTTACCGAAACACTAGCCGGAGTTCGAGTGATTAAAGGCTTTAATGCTGAAGCACAAGAACACAAAACCTTTGAAAAAGGTGTTGATCGTTTGTTTCAGAATGTAAAAAAGAGTTTAACTGCTACAGCGATAATTACCAGTTCTTCTTCCTTTTTACTAGGAATTGCCTCTACCGGAATTATGGGAATTGGAGGCTATTATATGATGAATGGTACGATGTCTACTGGAGATTTTCTATTTTTCACCTTAATGCTAGGGTTTATGATCGCTCCAATTATACAAATGAGTAATATTGGAAGCCAATTAACCGAGGCACTAGCTGGATTAGATCGTACTGAAGAACTTATGAATATGGAGCCTGAAGAAGCTTTAGGAAACAGAACCGTAACCTTAGGTACGCTAACAGGTAACATTATATTCAAAAACGTTTCTTTTGCTTACGAAGCAGGGAAACAAGTATTACATGATATTAACTTTGAAGCTTCTTCTGGATCAGTTACTGCACTGGTAGGAAGTTCTGGTTCTGGAAAATCAACTATTGCTGGATTGGCAGCGACTTTTTTAACCCCTAAATCAGGCAGTATCACTATAGATGGTCAAGAATTATCTGAAGTCGTCCTAAGTAGTTATCGACAACATTTAGGCGTCGTATTACAAGATGAATTTTTGTTTGAAGGTACCATACGCGATAATATTTTATTTCCTAGACCCAATGCTACTGAAGCTCAGCTGCAAGAAGCTGTAAAAGCAGCCTATGTAAATGAATTCACGGATCGATTTGATGAAGGATTAGAAACATTAATTGGAGAACGTGGGGTGAAATTATCCGGAGGGCAACGCCAACGGATTGCCATAGCACGAGCGATATTAGCTGACCCTAAAATTATTATACTCGATGAAGCCACCTCTAATCTAGACAACGAAAGTGAAGCCTTAATCCAAAAGAGTTTAGCCAAATTGATGAAAGGACGCACTACCTTTGTGATTGCCCATCGTTTAAGTACCATAAAAAAAGCAGATCAAATTTTGGTCATTGAAAGTGGTAGTATTGCAGAACAAGGAACACATGAAGAATTAATTACTGCAGAAGGACGCTATTTTGATTTATATACCTACCAAGCTAGGATATAATCATCATAAACTAAACCACTATGGACTAGAAGTCCATAGATTTTAAATCTGACTAAAGTCAGTAATGCGCGTGTTCAGCTTTTAGCAGCTTGCCTTTAGCAAAAATTCGCAAAAGCTAACGATAAAAAAATCATTAATCTCAACAATTTTTAGAAGCTAAAGCGAGATGCACTAAAGTGCATAGACCAATAAAAATAGCAGTACTACTTTAACACCTTACAAGTACTGTATTTACTGCAAAGACATCTCGATTTTAAACAATCACAGCAATACCTGACTTCCAAATTTATAATTTCAATTTACATAAAAATACGTACCAATGCTTCCATTGGGTCGATTAAATACTCATAAAATTGTTAATTTGTTACCCATATCACATTCTATGGGTGCCATATACAATATCACAAATCAATATCAAAATGAGAGCTTTTAAAACATTCAACTTAAATCAACGACAGTATTTAATTTTTACGAGCTTTTTGTTCATCTTCTTTATTGCAATAGGTATTGTTGGTTGGAATATCTATTCTGCTCTTTAATCTCAATAGCATTAGAAAACTAAACTATTATCATTAAAAAAAACAATTGTAGTCATAAAAAGAGATTCTTTTCATAAAGCTTGTTATTTTTGTAGCTGTTCAACGTACATTGATTAGTATTATAATCGGACACTAGCATATGAAACAAAATAAAATTAACATCCTTAACCGAAAAGCAAAATTTGAATACGAGTTTTTGGATAAATATACCGCCGGAATTGTATTAGCTGGAACTGAGATTAAAGCCATACGGGAGGGAAAAGCAAACATTGCAGAGAGCTTTTGTGAATTTCATAATGGTGGAGAGCTTTTTGTCATTAACATGCATATTGAAGAGTATTCGCATGCTACCTATTTCAATCACAGCCCAAAAAGTGAGCGAAAGTTATTACTCAATAAAAAGGAACTCAAGAAGCTAGAAAAAGAAGTGAGAAACTCAGGGCTAACGATAATCCCAACACGCTTATTTATTACAGATGGTGGACGCGCTAAATTGAATATAGCTTTGGCACGTGGTAAAAAGTTATATGATAAAAGAGAAACATTAAAAGATCGCGATAACAAACGTACTTTAGATCGAATTAAAAAAAACTATTAAAACCGATATACATTGTTCCGAATACGATTTCTTTTTTTACTGCTTTTTATAAGCTGTACGACTTCCGGAATATCACAAATTGTAGGTACCGTTTCTGACCCTAATGGTGACCCACTTCCTTATGTCAATATCTATGTAGATAATTATGCTATTGGCACCACGACAAATGAAGATGGTAAGTATCAATTAAGCGGCATCATATCAAAAGAGTATACTGTAGTCTTTCAGTTTTTAGGATTTAAAACACTCCGAAAAAAGATAACAGTTACCAAACTTCCATATCGGCTGAATGTACAATTACAACTCGAAACCACCAGTTTAGAAACTGTGGTATTAACGTCAAAAGAAAACCCTGCATACCGTGTTATTAGAGGAGCAATCAAGAAACGTAAAGAGAACCTTGCCAAAATACAAAAATTTACAGCCGACTTTTACTCTCGTGGATTATGGCGGATTAAAAATGCTCCTAAGAATATTCTAGGACAAGAAATTGGAGACTTTAATGGCGGATTAGATTCTACCCGTAGTGGTGTAATTTACCTTAGTGAAACCATTTCAGAAATCGCATATCGTGCTCCTAATGATTTTAATGAAAAAATCATAGCTTCAAAAGTTAGTGGTGATGATAATGGATTTAGCCTAAACAGCGCGCGAGAATCCAACATCTCTTTTTATCAAAACACCATACGTCTCAATACCAGCGAAGTCGTATCCCCTATTGCTGACTATGGTTTTAACTATTATGATTATGAGTTAGAAGGCGTATTTTATGATGATCTTGGCAACCTTATTAATAAAATTAAAGTCATTCCAAAACGTCCTAAAGATCGCGTTTTTTCAGGATATATCTATATTATCGAAGAGCTATGGGAATTATATGGTATTGATTTAACCACTACAGGAGAAGCGATTCAAGTTCCACCAATTGAGAAATTAATATTCAAGCAAAACTTCAAATATTCTACTAAAGATCAATTGTGGATTCGAATCTCACAAACCTTAGACTTTAGTTTTGCACTCTTTGGTATTTCTGGAAATGGACGATTTACGGCGGTGTATCGCAATTACGATTTTAGTCCGGACTTCTCTAAACAAAAATTCACCAAAGAGATTTTATCATTTGCTGATCTTGCTAACGCTAAAGATTCTGTATTCTGGAAAAGTACGCGACCCGTGCCCCTAACCGATGAAGAATCTACGGATTATGTTAAAAAAGATAGTGTGCAACAAGTACGGGGTTCTAAAACCTATCTTGATTCTATAGATCATGTGCGCAATAGATTTAAATTTTTCGATCCTTTATTAGGCTATACCTTTCAAAACTCCTACAAAAAATGGAAATTGGAATTGGAAGCTCCACTTCGAGGATTACATTTTAACACCATACAAGGTTGGAACATCAACCTAAAAACTCGATTTCGTAAAAATCAAGAAAAAAATGAGGGTAAATATTGGGAGTTTTTTAACACTACATCCTATGGCTTCTCGGATGATCGGGTACGACTATCTGGAGGATACCGCCAAAAGTTTAATAATTATACCAGACCTATTCTTACCCTTTCTGGTGGAATCAAAACACAGCAATTTAATGCTAGTGAACCTATTTCGCCTTTAATTAATGATATTACCACTACTTTTTTTGAGCGTAATTTTATCAAAACATACGATCGATTATATGCAGAAGCAGCATTTGCACAAGAATTGCTTAATGGATTCCGATTCTATAGCACACTTTCATTTCAAAAACGAAGTCCACTGCGTAACACCATAGATCAAGTTATTGTCCCAAATAAAGACGTTAGCTATACCAGTAACAACCCTTTACAACCATTAGCTTTTGAGTCAACACCTTTTATCGCTCATAATATTGCCAAACTAGAGCTTACCGCGCGGATTAATTTTGGCCAGGAATACATTAGTTTTCCTGATGGAAAATTTAATCTAGGCACCGATACATATCCTACTTTATACCTTGGTTATGAAAAAGGGCTAGGGGCTACTCTTGATACCTATAATTTTGATCATATTAAAGGTGCGCTAATGCAAAGTTTTAATGCGGGTAATAAAGGGCGATTTGGATATAGCATAAGAGCAGGTACATTTTTAAATGCAGATGATATCTCTTTTATTGATTACAAACATTTTGAAGGCAATCAAACCCGAGTAGGCACTACCACAAGTTATCTCAACAAACTAAATTTACTTCCGTATTATACATTGAGCACTAATAAAGACTACGCAGAAGCACATGTAGAACATGATTTTAAAGGATGGGTTTTAGGTAAACTTCCATTGATTAATAAACTCAACTATAATCTTATTTTAGGCGCACATGCTGTCTATACTGCCGACAATAAACCCTATTCAGAATTTTCTGTAGGGATCGATAATCTTGGTTTTGGTAAATACCGAATTTTACGTATTGATTATGTAGTCGCCAATCAAGATGGGAATCAAGAAGGTGCTTTTATTTTTGGGCTGAAGTTTTTGTCGCTGTTTGAGTGATGAATTCTTACATTTTAGTAGTCAACTACTTCGAAACAAGCCCGCAAAGCATCCAGTCCAGCAGACAACTATTTTTTACATTTCGAGGCAAGCCTCAGAGAATTAAACTCCACAATGTGAATTAAAATGTTGCGCTGGAATGAATTTCATATTTAAATGACAAATTAGTATTTAAATGCTAATTTCTGAGTTCTGTTTTTTTATCTTTGCCCCTTTCTAAAAAACACGACTATGTCTTTATCTCCTTTACAAGCCATCTCACCTATAGATGGACGATATGCTTCAAAAACAGCTAATTTAAGCCCTTTTTTCAGTGAAGAAGCCCTTATTAAATATCGTGTTTTGGTCGAAGTCGAATATTTTATTGCACTATGCGAGCACCCTTTACCACAATTAAAGGATGTAAACCCTGCTATATTTAGTGATCTTAGAAATGTATATACTTCCTTTTCTACGGCAGATGCATTAGCGATTAAAGAAATTGAAAGTGTAACCAATCATGATGTAAAGGCTGTAGAGTATTTCATTAAAGAAAAATTTGATGGCTTAGGATTATCATCGTATAAAGAATTTATTCATTTTGGATTAACATCTCAAGATATTAACAATACCGCAATCCCTTTAAGTATTAAAGAAGCGATTGCACAAGTATACACCCCACAATATGAATCAGTACTTCAGAAACTAAAAGAATTGGTGATCGAATGGGCTGAAATTCCAATGTTAGCACGTACTCATGGGCAACCTGCATCGCCAACACGATTAGGAAAAGAATTACAAGTGTATGTAACGCGATTAGAAGCACAATTCGAAACACTTATTGCGGTACCTAATGCCGCCAAATTTGGTGGAGCTACAGGAAATTACAATGCACATAAGGTCGCGTATCCAAATACGGATTGGAAAGCATTTGGAACAGATTTCGTAACCAAAAAATTAGGATTACACCACTCCTTTCCTACTACACAAATTGAGCACTACGATTATATGGCTGCTTTATTTGATGCCTTAAAAAGAATCAATACCATAGTATTAGATTTAGACCGTGATATCTGGACCTATGTATCCATGGATTACTTTAAACAAAAAATCAAAAAAGGTGAAGTTGGGTCTTCTGCTATGCCGCATAAAGTAAACCCAATTGATTTTGAAAATAGCGAAGGAAACTTAGGTATTGCAAATGCTTTATTTGAACATTTATCAGCAAAGCTTCCGTTAAGTCGTTTGCAACGAGATTTAACCGATAGTACGGTACTGCGGAATATAGGAGTTCCTTTTGGACATACGCTTATTGCTTTTCAATCGACTCTAAAAGGATTGAGTAAATTATTACTGAACAAAGAAAAATTTGCACAAGATTTAGAGAACAACTGGGCTGTTGTGGCAGAAGCGATTCAAACCATATTGCGTAGAGAAAGCTATCCAAACCCGTATGAAGCACTAAAGGGATTGACACGTACTAATGAGGCTATTAATCAAAAGGCAATTGCCAACTTTATCGAAACTTTAGACGTTTCTGAAGCTATAAAATCAGAATTACGCCAAATTACACCAGCAAATTATACTGGGATTTAATGTGAGATACGAGGTGTAATTTAGAAGTACGATTATAAAAACGATCAACCATCAACTGACAACCATCAACTAAATACGAAGTCAGGAGTTAAGAAGTTTAAGAAAGGTTAACTGCTATATTTGATTTACGAATTATGATTTTTGATTTAAAATAATGAAAACGATCAACAATCAACCGACAACCAACAACTGACAACCATCAACCAAAAACCAAACCACATACAATTCAAAATATAATTGTATTTTAGAGTTATGAATAGTAATAGTTTTATATTAATGTTATCGGTAATCATTATCATACTATTCATTCTATCCGGAATGCTCGACATTCTAAAATATACCGCAACCCAGGTCGTAATTATAGGCTTGTTTGTTATTTTACTTATTCGGTTGGTATACGTGAATCTTACTAAATAATACTTTCGGGGTTTTTAATTCTTGTTTTCTAGTAAGGGTACAAATCGAAACTCTCCAAATTCATGTTTTTCGAATTCAGTATCGCTTTTCCGTACAAAAAGTGTCATGATTTGTGGATCTTTTCCCACGGGAATTACTAAACGCCCTCCAATAGCCAATTGACTTAGTAATGGTTTAGGAACAAAAGGAGCACCTGCCGTTACAATAATAGCAGCATAAGGAGCATATTCGGGCAATCCTTTATATCCATCTCCAAAAGACAAATGCTTTGGTCTATAGCCTAATTTCGGTAAAAAAAGGGTTGTCTTTTTAAATAGCTCTTGTTGTCGTTCTATACTATACACCTTTGCACCAAGTGTACACAATACCGCAGTTTGATATCCCGACCCTGTACCTACTTCTAATACGGCATCTCCACTATTAACTTGTAATAGTTCACTCTGAAATGCAACGGTGTATGGCTGTGATATAGTTTGATCGGCAGCTATCGGAAAAGCCTTATCTTGATACGCATGATCTTCAAAACTAGAATCTACAAACAAATGTCGTGGTATTTTAGCAATAGCCAATAGCACCTGTGCATCCTTGATCCCTTTTTCTTCTAATACGGCAACGAGTTGTTTTCGTTTACCCGCATGCTTTAGTGTATCTTTTCCAATCATCCCAGTTATTTAGCCCGATAAAATTACATAAAGATTTTCAATTTTGAGTGTAGATATTATTTTTTAGAATAAAGAAACTCGACATTAGACTACTTGAGCCGTTAGAGACTAGGGTATTCATACTTAGCACACCTTATGATTAAGGTGCAAAACACTTCTCTTTATCTATAATAAATTCGCTATCCATTAGAAATAGGAATCAAAAACTGATACCTGAAACCCGATACCTGAAACCAAAAACTTTCTTAATACTCAATACTAGTATCTGTATACTATTCTCATAAATAATGCTATTTTTGTGTAAAATGATATACTATGCTCAAAGCCGGAGTACTAGGTGCCGGACACCTTGGTAAGATTCACTTACGTTTATTACAACAATCAGAACAGTACGAACTTATTGGATTTTATGACGCTAACCCTGAACAAGCCCAAAAAATAGTTGAAGAATTTGGATACACCTTATATGACTCTGCTGAAGCCTTAATTGCCGCTGTAGATATGATTGATATTGTAACGCCTACTTTTGCGCATTTTGAAGTAGCGAAACAAGCAATTATAGCTGGAAGGCATGTATTTATTGAAAAGCCAGTTACCAATACGGTTGCTGAAGCTGAAGAACTGATTGCTTTGGCCAACACCAATGGAGTGCTAGGTCAGGTTGGACATGTGGAGCGTTTTAATCCTGCGTTTAAAGCCGTATGTGATACGGTCGAAAAGCCAATGTTTATTGAAGCGCATCGCTTGGCAGAATTTAATCCTCGGGGTACAGATGTTCCCGTAGTATTAGATCTTATGATTCATGATATCGATGCGATCTTAAGTGTTGTAAAATCCGAGGTGAAACATATTAGCGCTAGTGGTGTTTCTGTGATTAGTGAAACTCCAGATATTGCCAATGCTCGAATTGAATTTGAAAATGGATGCGTTGCCAATCTTACCGCCAGTCGAATTTCTTTAAAAAATATGCGTAAGGTTCGGTTCTTTCAACGAGATGCATACATTTCTGTAGACTTTTTTGAAAAAAAATGCGAAGTCGTTAAGATGAAAGATGCTCCTGAGACTCCCGGTGATTTTGCTATGATTCTTCAGAATGCAGAAGGGATCAAAAAACAAATCTATTTTGATAATCCTAGTGTTCCTGAAAACAATGCCATATTAGATGAACTCAATGCTTTTGCAGATGCAATTCAACACAAGACAACACCTATTGTTTCGCTAAAGGATGGAAAAAAGGCATTGGAAGTAGCCTTACAGATCATTGCTTCTTTTGACAACTAAAAAACAATAGCTATGAAAAACATTGCCGTAATCGGAGCAGGCACTATGGGAAATGGTATTGTACACACTTTCGCACAATATGGCTATACCGTGTACTGCATTGATAGCTCCCAAAAGGCATTACATCATGGAATTGCTACCATTACAAAAAACCTAGAGCGTATGGTGGTCAAACAAAAGATTACAGCGCAAGAAAAAGAAGATACATTAGAACGCATTACTGCAACGACTGATCTTAAAACTGGTGTACAACACGCCGAGTTGGTTATTGAAGCTGCTACAGAAAAGCTAGAAATCAAGAAAAGTATCTTTAGTCAACTAGACACCTATTGCAATCCAGAAACTATTCTAGCTACAAATACCTCATCCATTTCCATTACTGAAATTGCAAGTACTACTCAACATCCTGAGCGTGTCATTGGAATGCATTTTATGAACCCTGTACCGCTAATGCCGCTAGTGGAAATTATTTGTGGGTATACGACTTCAAAAACAGTACTACAAAAAGTGATAGCAATTGCAGAACGGCTTGAAAAAACTCCTATTGCAGTTCAGGACTATCCAGGGTTTATTGCCAATCGTATTTTAATGCCCATGATTAACGAAGCGATTGAATCCTTATTTCAGGGCATTGCTGGAGTACAAGAAATTGATGGCATTATGAAATTAGGAATGGCACACCCTATGGGACCATTACAATTGGCGGATTATATTGGTCTTGATGTATGTCTTTCTATTATGAACGTACTATATGAAGGATTTAAAAACCCTAAATACGCCCCTTGCCCCTTATTAGTTACTATGGTATCCGCAGGCAAATTAGGCGTTAAAAGTGGCGAAGGTTTCTATGAATACAAGCACAGTAAAAAAGCTGAAAAAGTCGCAAAACGATTTCGATAGCACTACAGCACAATTGTAAGTATTACCTCTCACTAAAACTTGTTTAATTCCAAAAAATTTGTATATTTACCCTGCAATTTAGTTTTTTAACGATAAATTGCATGTGTAATCAAACCCCATAACCATGATTAAAAAACTATGCTTAGCAATGCTTATAGCATTAGTCAGTATACCTACGCTGGCACAAGAAAAAATCCAAGAATTAGAAACTGCTTTACAAAATGCAGCACAAACAGAAAAACTAGAACTATCAGATAAAGGTATTACCGCAGTTCCAGAAGCTATTAGTCAACTCACCCAACTTCAAGAACTTTCCTTACGTGCCAATGCAATTACACAAGTACCCGACTTTATTGGTCAACTACAACACTTACGTAAACTGTACTTAGAAAAAAATCAATTAACCCAGTTACCCGATGCTATAGGGCAACTTACTGCCTTAAAAAAGCTATATCTCGACGATAATCAACTGACACAATTTCCAGAGTCATTAACAAAACTACAAGGACTACATATTATCTATCTATCTGGAAATAAAATCACTGCATTACAGGAATCTATTGGAAAACTAGAAGAATTAGAAGAATTATATTTAGAAGATAATCAATTAACACAATTACCAGAAGCAATAGGACAACTTACCCACCTTACAGAACTCTACGTTTCTGAAAATCAAATCACAAAACTACCTGAATCTATAGCGAAACTCATAAACTTAGCAACATTAGAGCTTACAGGAAATCCTATACCTGCAACAGAGATTGATCGGATTAAAGGATTACTACCGCAATGTGATGTTGTATTTTAAACTGTAATCGTTAAACCCGGATTATACAATAGAAAATCTATTACGGCCTGAAACTACTTCAAAATATACCGCTTCGCGATGTTTTTAAACTTAACCGTAGCGATGCGATGCTGAATTTTAGAAAACATCATATTTCATCGCAATTTCAAACCTCATAACGAAGTTCTATTGTATAATCAAGGTTAAAAAAAGCTAGACGATATTTGACCGTATAGTAGCATTACCGTAGTTTCGTTATCAAAGTAATTGATAACGAAACTATTTGTATATATAGTCGTCATTATTATTAACCAAGATAATACCAGTTGTTGTTTGAATGTATTTGAATACTGCCATCAAAAATCGGCTGCTATTAGACAAAAATCACACATTACATGACATGAAAAAATATAGCATTATACTATTTCTATCTTTTTCAATATTCGCTTGTCAAAAAAAAGTGAAGATCCCTAAATGCTCCATAGCGTCTATTGCTATTGAAAATAGTAGTAGAAAAGGCCCTTATCAGGATTTCGACACACTGTTCGAGATGCATAAAGAATATACCGCAAAAAGTTTTGATTATCCAGTAGGTAAACCCGATGGCAAAGGATATTATAATGCCCAAAAATTCACAAAAAATAATCATTTAGGGGATGATTGGAATGGTGTTGGAGGTGGAAATAGCGACCTTGGCGATCCTATTTACAGTATTGCGAATGGGTATGTTACTGCTGCCGAAGATCTTGATGGTGGTTGGGGCAAAGTAATCCGAATAGTGCATTTATTTAAAGGAAAGTACTACGAATCAATATATGCACATTGCCAAACAATGACTGTTCAAAAAGATACTTGGGTAAAAAAAGGAGTACCTATTGCAACCATTGGTAATGCTGATGGGATATACTTAGCCCATCTACACCTAGAAATACGCGATACTCTTTTTATGGAAATTGGTCCAGGATATTCCAATGACACCCGTGGATATCTTGATCCTACCCTATTCATAAATAAAAACTAATGGCAAAAATTCGACCATTTAAAGCGGTGCGCCCTACACAAAATAATGTGGATCAAGTAGTGTCCAGATCATACACAGACTATACCCCTGAAGAACGCCATAAACATATTACAAAGCACCCTAATTCTTTTCTTCGTATTATCGATCCAGGATATGACACCTCCGTAAAAACACCTTTATTTACTCGGTATGCAAAAGTTCGTGAACGTTTCCTATCCTACAAAAATCAAGGTATTTTTATACAAGACACTACCCCTTGTTATTACGTCTATCAAATCACTACACCACAGCATGTCTATTGTGGTATTATAGCACTTGCAAGTACTCAAGATTATGAAGATGGTGTGATCAAAAAACATGAAAATACGTTACATAAAAAAGAGATTGCCTTTAAAAACTATCTAGAGCGTGTACAATTTAATGCAGAACCTGTATTACTTACCTACCCTGATAATCCAGTATTAATGCAAGTGATTGAAGCGGTTAAAACGCATAAAGCTACGTATTCCTTTACAACTACAGATCCACAACACCACCAACTATGGGCGGTAGCCGATATCGACATCGTAACAAAAATCGGTGCTATTTTTGAAAGCATCGATACGCTATATATCGCAGATGGGCATCATCGGTGTGCTTCGTCTTATGTACTTTCTAAAGCTACAGCACCAACACCAAAGCCTACTGATTTTTTTATGAGTTATCTTATTCCTACATCTGATCTTCGCATTACCGAATTTAATAGGCTGGTCAAAGATCTCAATGGACTTTCTGAAAATTTGTTTCTAAAGCAATTAGAAACTCACTTTTCTATTACTCCGAAAGGAACGACACCGTACAAACCGCAACAATCTCATGAATTTAGCATGTATTTGGATGGCTGTTTTTATCAACTTAAACTCAAATCACCCCTTATATTTGACACCCCAGTAGACGAATTAGATACTCAAATTTTATACACTACAATATTACAACCTATTTTAGGGATTGAAAACTTACGTAATAATGATAGAATCCTTTATTATAATGGATTGAAAGGACAAATATTTATGCAGAAAAAAGTTGACAGTGGTACCTTTCGAATAGGTTTTGGATTGTATCCTATATCATTTTCGCAACTTAAAACAATTGCGGATCAAGGTCTCAAAATGCCTCCCAAGAGCACTTATATTTTACCGAAGTTAAAAAGCGGCCTTACCATTTATGAGTTTTAATCCAAATTGTGGAGTTTAAGTCTCCAAGGCTTACCTCGAAATGTAAAAAACAGGCCCACTCAGGATACTTCGTGGGCTTACTCCGAGGTAGTGAACTATAAACGCTAACCACCATGAGAGCATCCATTTTGAGGAGTATCCAGAGTGCGTAATATATACTTCTATTTTTTTATATACGCCTATACACCCCCTATAAGTAGTATTCTATTTTCTATTTAGTATTCTATATTTTTAGGTATCTTTACCTTTCATGAATTCAATAGCTAAAAATCTTCAACACATTCGTGCTACACTTCCAGATGAAGTAACATTAATCGCAGTTTCTAAAACAAAACCTGTATCAGATCTAATGGAGGCCTATACTGAGGGGCAACGGATATTTGGCGAAAACAAAATTCAGGAAATGACTGAAAAATGGGAAGTCATGCCCAAAGATATTGCTTGGCATATGATCGGTCATGTGCAAACCAATAAGGTGAAATATATGGCACCTTATGTCACTATGATTCATGCAGTAGATAGCCTTAAATTATTGAAAGAGATTAACAAACAAGCTGAAAAACATAACCGGATTATACAGTGTTTACTTCAAATTAAAATTGCAGCAGAGGACACTAAATTTGGACTCACACCCCAAGAAGCAACAGAAATACTTGTGGATAAAGAAGCTTTAAACCTACCTTATGTAACTATCCAAGGGCTAATGGGTATGGCTACTTTTACGGAGGATACAATACAAATCTCGAAAGAGTTTCAAAAAGTAACTACCTTGTTTCAAGAGTTACAACCAAAATTTCCTGCATTGAAGGTATTATCCATAGGAATGAGTGGAGATTACACTATTGCTATAAACTCTGGTAGTACTATGGTCCGTGTAGGAAGTGCTATTTTTGGACATAGAAATTATGTTAAATAATTAATAATTACAGAACGACCAATATTACGTATGTACGCAATTTTAGATATCGAAACTACCGGAGGAAAATACAATGAAGAAGGAACTACTGAAATTGCTATTTACAAATTTGATGGACATGAAATTGTAGATCAATTTATAAGCTTAGTAAACCCTGAGCGCCCCATACAACCCTTTGTCGTTAAACTTACTGGAATTAATACTGAAATGCTTCGCAATGCGCCCAAGTTTTATGAAATCGCTAAGAGAATTGTAGAAATTACTTCCGATTGTATTCTCGTTGCACATAATGCTAGTTTTGATTATCGAATTTTAAAAACCGAGTTTTCTAGATTAGGATATGAATTTGAACGACAGTCATTATGTACTGTAGAACTATCCAAAACATTGATACCTGACCAACCTTCATATAGTCTAGGTAAATTGGTGCGCAATCTTGGAATACCCATTACAGATAGACATCGTGCCAACGGAGATGCTATTGCTACTGTTAAATTATTTAAATTATTACTGGCCAAAGATGTCGATAAAACAATCATTATAAATGCAGTACGCTTGAACCCAAAAAAGCAAGTGGACAGTAAATTATTACAGTTGATTGCTGAAGTACCCATAGCTACTGGAGTATATTATATGCATAAAGAAGATGGAACAATTATATACATCGGAAAAAGTAAAAACATTAAAAAAAGAGTAACACAACACTTTACAGGTACGAATCGAAAATCAAAAAAAATACAAGCGGATGTAGCTAGTGTTACCTATGCTAGTACAGGAAGTGAATTGGTCGCATTATTGAAGGAAAGTGACGAAATCAAACAGCATAAACCAATATACAATAGAGCACTCCGCAAAACGAAATATGAGTATGCGCTATATGTAACTACAAATAAAGAAGGGTATTTAACCTTAAATTGTGCAAAGGCGGATGGTCGCAAAAAAAACATTACTACATTTACCAACCGACAACAAGCTGTATTATTATTAGACCTGTGGACAGAACGCTATACCTTATGCCAAAAGCTAGTAGGATTAGATACCAGTAACACAAACTGTTTTAGATATACCATCAAACAATGTAATGGTGCCTGTATCTTAGAAGAATCCCCAGCGGCATATAATGCTAGAGTACAAGAGTTTATTGCAGATCATTCGTTTGATACTCAAAACATGATTATTGTGGATCGTGGACGCGATGTGGATGAGCAAAGTGCAATCTTAATAGAAGATGGACGGTTTAAGGGTATTGGCTATTTTAACCTTAATTTTCAAATCAATACTCCAGAGATCTTGCGAACCATGATTACTCCTATGGAACATAATAGAGATGCCAAGCATATCATCCAAAGTTACATTCGAAAAAACAAACGGTTAAAAATTATAAAACTATCCAAATAGCACTAATTTTATATCTTATTTTGTTAGCACCGCGCCTCTAATACTAATCACTATAATATTTAATACAACTACTGTATGGCAATACGATCAAACTAACGTTAAGATGCCAAAGTTATTAGCCATAAAAAACTATAATTTTTTCACTACTTTTATTTTTTATTTAAAAAACATACGTGAGCACCAAGACACCACATTCCAAATGGAAAAATCGATTACATGAAATTATTTATGAAGCCGATACACCAGGCGGAAAATTATTTGATGTAGTATTATTATTTATGATCCTCAGCAGCATTGTACTCGTCATGCTGGAGAGTGTTTCATACCTTAATGATCAATACCATACTATATTCAATATATTGGAATGGGGAATCACGATTTTATTCTCTGTAGAGTACCTTTTGAGAATCATTTCCATTCAAAACCCTAAAAAATATATTTTCAGTTTTTTTGGTATTATTGACCTACTGTCAACCATTCCAAAATATCTTTCTTTATTTTTTGTAGGCACTCATGCATTGGTTGCCTTAAGAGCATTGCGTTTATTACGTGTATTTAGAATTTTAAAATTGGCGCGTTTTGTTGGTGAATCAAACCAATTGGTCAAAGCATTATCAGCCAGTCGTGCTAAAATATCTGTATTCCTATTTGCTGTAGTCATTGTATCTATCATTTTGGGTACTATTATGTACCTTATTGAAGGCCCTCAATATGGATTCACTAGCATTCCCAGAAGTGTGTATTGGTGTATTGTAACCCTTACTACTGTGGGCTATGGCGACATCTCTCCACAAACTCCATTAGGACAACTTATAGCTTCGGTTGTAATGATTTTAGGATACGGAATTATAGCGGTCCCTACTGGAATTGTATCGGCAGAATATGCCCAACAAAATAAGGTTGCACTCAATACGCAATCGTGTGTGCATTGCAATGAAACTACGCATGAGGATCATGCTAAATTTTGTCATAACTGTGGAACCTCTTTACATGGATAAAACATTAATCGTTATCGTAGGTCCTACTGCCATTGGAAAAACAAGCCTTAGTATTCAATTAGCACAACATTTTAATTGTGAAATTGTATCGGCTGATAGTCGTCAATTTTTTAAAGAAATGCACATTGGTACTGCCGCTCCTACTCCAGAAGAGCTGAATGCAGCCCCGCATCATTTTATACATAATGTAAGTATCCATACTCCGTATTCTGTGGGAGATTATGAAAAAGAAGCATTACAAACCATAACAACCTTATTTTCAACACAGGACTATGCAATTCTTATTGGAGGTTCTGGTTTATATATTGATGCCGTAACAAAGGGATTGGATTATTTTCCTGAAGTAAAAGAAGCCGTTCGAAATCAGGTTAGAGATACGTATGCTGCACAAGGAATTGTTCCATTACAGGAACAACTTCAAGACCTTGATCCTGTATACTACAACACTGTAGACATCCATAATACACAGCGAGTAATTAGAGCTTTAGAAGTATGCCTTAGTAGTGGAAAGCCCTATTCCTCTTTCCGTACAGCATCCAAAAAAGAACGTCCGTTTCATATCATTAAATTGGGCATCACCGCAGAACGCGCTATCATTTATGATCGTATCAATAGCCGGGTAGATCTTATGATGGAGGCTGGTTTAGTAAATGAAGTACAACAATTGGTCCCCTATCAACATCTTAATGCATTAAATACCGTAGGCTATAAAGAACTGTTTAAATACCTCGATAACGAATGGGAATTAGAAACGGCTATTACTGAAATCAAAAAAAACACACGTCGATTTGCCAAACGACAACTGACTTGGTTTAGAAAAGATACTGAAACTATATGGTTTGATTATAAAGTACCAATAACCAATTACATCGATCAGATACAACAGTACAACACTTCAAAATAATAAAACATTTCTTTACTATTTTTGAAAACACAAGGTTCACCCTGTGCGTATACGTTAGTTAATCCAACAACCATCCCAAGGTGTATTGCTTAATGGAATATCAAAAATCTCCCCATTATAGGTATTCCCATTTGCACTACCACTCACCTGTAAAAAACGATATGCCCAGCACTCACTAGGATTGGTTACATCATTATTTTCTAACGTAAGATTGGACATTTCAGAAAACACCAAATATCCTTCAATTAAGGTATTATCCCTAATCACCAAATCGCGCCCTTTATACATATAAAACCCACAACCATTACAGGTATTCTCATAGATATAAGTAGTTTCTGGATTGGTTTTAGGTTTATCATTAGAATACATAATAATCCCCGTTTTACCATTTACAGAACCATTTAACATCGTAATACTATTGTTTCGAATGGTCATATTTCCATTCTTTCGATATACTATTGGCCCATCTATATAGGGTACATCTACACCTTGTTCTAATGTATTATTTTCTACAATTACATTACGCCCATCTACATTGACTATATCTCCACCTTTATTATGATGAAAATAATTGGTTCGTATCGTAATATCTTGACTGCTATAAATACCGCTTTCGACATCAATACCAAACTGAGGTGAAGTCCCTTGCGTATGATGGATTTCATTATTTTCAATCAATACATCTTCTCCTCCAACAATCGAAACCCCTTGGCGTCGATTATCATTCATTTCGTTATGTATAATCGCAATATGTTTCACTGAGCTACCGGGTCCTTTTTGTCCTACTAATAAAATGCCATCGCCATTCGCTTTACCGAGTATCATATTTTCTACCGTTACATATTCGCTTTCGTTTTGAATACAAATCAAATGCCCTTCATCATGTGCTGTTCCTCCATCTGCTCTAGGCGTATAGGTATGTGCATCTCGATCTCCAATAATAGTTCCTCCAGACACAACAACATGTGTTTTTTCTGTAATTTCAATTGCACAATAATTCCATTTGTCATTAGGTACCATCTCTATAATAGCCTCTTTATCCAACAAAAAAGCCATATTACTATGTAAGGCTATTCCGGATTGATAAATATCATTCCCATATTTACCAATTAGATAATGTCCTGCCGGTAATCGAATAATTCCGTACCCTTCTCCTACTGCCCAATCTATGGCTTTTTGAAGATTATCTGTCGTTTTTTCTGCTGCTGTCTTATCACTAGGGATATCCCAACGGTCGAGTTCAATAGTATAAGAACGCTCTGAAATTTCCGAATATGGTAATGTGGTAATCGCATCCATAGCCCCTGTAATTTCTTGTGGCTCTCTTGTTTGGATTGTTGTATCACTATTTGAGTTTGCATCTTCATTTTCTAAAGAGTCACTTTCGCAAGCGATTACAAGTATCAATACCATACTACAGCATACTAAATCCTTCAAATATTTATATACTTCCATTTTATTTATAATTATTCCTAAAAACATATTAATATTTTTAGAGTACTTCGATCATACTAAAACGAAGAAAAAGGAAGCCTAGTATATTCTCTTCTAAAAAAACAAAAAGAACAGTCACCGTTATAGTACCGAAAGGTTAATCCTAAATGCGTTCTTTTTCAAGAATACGTATGTAATAAAACACTCATTTTAATTGAGGCCAAAAAAAAGCCCTGTCCTTACCAGAACAGGGCCAACCACCCAATCAACTAAAGTTAAGATGTCTTAACTTCACTCTTTCCTTATATACTTATATACTATACACTTTAAAAACTTTCTATAGACTCTTTCTTTAACGGCTCTTCTATACATGAATATTCTTCTTCCATCTCTTCATCTTATGGTTTATGTTATGCTTATACTCCAAAAATATGTCATATTTGACAGTTACAATACACCTCTTTCCGTGAAAAACATACCCTGCAAACAGGGGTAAACGGGTTTAATCTTCCAACTGCTTAGAAAGCTGCTGTAATTGTATTGATTTTGCTTTCATATATATATTCAATTTCTGAATTTCTTCTTCTGAAAGTTCTTCATTGACCGCTTTTACTTTTTGAGCTAACTCTTCTCCTATTGTGCGTAATGAATCTAGCAAATCCATATCTCTGCTTGCAACAAACTCTGCATAGGCTTCTATATATATATCGTAAGAACGAATATATTCTTTAACATTTTTATCTTGAAAACTATCTACAGTGATCACTGGTGATGTTATTATTTTATGAGCTGGATATGGTATCGCCGCTGTTGCAGTGTTCTCTGTATCTATGTGTTCCGTTTTACAACCACTCCATAGCAGTAGTCCTAAGCTTAGTAGTATTACATTTTTCATCATTACCATTGGGGTTATATTGAAATATTATTATGATATCTACAAAAGTCATTTTTTTATCACAATCCCAAAACACACTTTTCCGTGAAAATACACCACTGAATACAGGGATTAGATTTCAAATTTCTAATGTGTATTGCTATACTCATATTTAATATCTTTGATGCATACAGACATTATATATGGATTCATTAACACAGATTGTATTGGGTGCTGCAATGGGCGAGGCAGCTATTGGAAAAAAGGTTGGCAATAAAGCTATGCTATGGGGTGCTATCGCAGGTACAATACCCGATTTAGATGTCTTAACAAAATTATTTACTGATGATGTTACAGCCAATGAAATGCACCGTGGGTTTTCGCACTCTATACTTTTTAGTATCATTGCGGCGCCACTATTAGGATGGATTTTAGCGCAACTCTATCGCAATAAAGAAGCCAACTGGAAAGACTGGACATGGCTTATGTTTTTAGGCATTTTTACACACCCTATTCTTGATGCATTTACTACATGGGGGACTCAACTGTTTTGGCCCTATACCTATAAGGTATCGTTTAAAAATATTTTTGTTGTCGATCCATTATATACGATCCCCTTCTTAATCTTTTTAATCATGGCGATGTGTTACCATAGAACACATCCCAAACGTCGTAAATGGAATCGCTTGGGGATTATAATTAGTAGTTTGTATATGCTCTTAACCTTAGGGTTTAAATGGATTTCGTATCACCAATTTAAGTCCAGTTTAATCGCTCAACAGATCTCTTATATCTCCATTCAAAACCGCCCCACTCCTTTGAATAGTATTTTATGGACGGCTAGCATCGAAACTTCAGATTCTTTTTTAATAGGATACTATTCATTACTCGATGGCAAACACACGATTCCATATACTCGATTTCCAAAAAACCATCACCTACTTTCGGATCTTGCAGCGGACCCTCTGATTCCTAGATTAATTACATTAACGGAAGGTTGGTACTCCGTAGAAAAAATTAATGATACATTGTATGTCAATGATCTTCGTTTTGGACAGATGGGTATTGGCACCGCTAATGCCACCTTTGTATTTAGCTATGAACTCTATCGGGATACCAACGGAATCCTAAAAGCTAAAGAACGGGAACGAAAAATGGATGAAGTCATGCCGCTTTTTAAAGAATTATTTACCCGGGTTTTGGGTATTTGATCTGAAAGAAGAACTTTAGAAAGTGGAACAGATATACACAAACTCTCAACTTTTTGAAATAATTTAAAAAAACTACTTACATTTAGTTGCTGAATAAACAACGTCTGAAAATGAACAGAATTAAGGAAGTGCTGGAAGAAAAAGATATAAAGCAAATTTAGTTTTCTGAGAAATTGGGAAAAAGCTACAATATGGTAAATGCGTATGTCCAAAATAGACAACAACCAAAACTAGAAATACTAATGCGTATTGCTTAAATACTGAGCATAGACGTTAAGGAATTAATTATCTCGAATAAAATAGAAGCGAAATAAATGTTTGAACAAACTTTTAAAAATATAGACGACATACTACATAAAGATGCAGGTTGTGGAAGTGAATTGGATTATGTAGAGCAAACCTCTTGGGTGTTGTTTTTAAAATATTTGGACGATTTAGAAAAGGACAAAGAAAATGCGGCTGTACTTTCTGGAGAAGAATACACAAGATTAATAGAACCAACCTACCAATGGACAACTTGGGCTGCTCCCAAATTAGCAGACGGAAAGATTGACCACAACGCTCAAACCGGAGACGATTTATTAGACTTTGCAAACAATGACCTTTTCCCTTACTTAAAGAAATTTAAAGTAAATGCTACAAGTGCAGATACCATTGAATACAAGATTGGTGAAATCTTTAGCGAGTTAAAAAACCGTATTCAAAGTGGTTATAATTTACGAGAAGTAGTGGCGCTGGTAGATGAACTCCGTTTTAGAACCCACGCAGAACAGTTGGAGATGAGCCACCTCTATGAAGGGAAAATTAAAAATATGGGGAATGCTGGGCGTAATGGTGGCGAATACTACACACCACGTCCTTTAATTAAAACCATCGTAAAAGTAGTTGACCCACAACTAGGAGAAACGGTGTATGATGGTGCGGTAGGTTCTGCAGGTTTCTTGGTAGAGGCTTTTGATTATATGCGACACCCAGCGGGTGCAGGCAGTAAAAACAAACAACTTTCTACAGCGGATATTGAGACTTTACAAAAGAAAACCTTTTACGGTAAAGAGAAAAAATCATTGGCCTACATTATTGGTATTATGAATATGATATTGCACGGCGTAGAAGCTCCCAATATTATACACACCAATACCTTAGCAGAAAATAGTGCCGACATACAAGAAAAAGACCGTTACAATGTGGTATTGGCAAACCCACCCTTTGGTGGAAAAGAACGTGCAGAAGTACAAGAGAACTTCCCAATTAAAACAGGCGAAACCGCTTCTTTGTTTTTACAGCATTTCATTAAAATTTTAAAAGCTGGTGGTAAAGCAGGTGTGGTGATTAAAAACACCTTTTTAAGCAATATCGATAATGCTTCTATTGCCATACGAAAAGAACTCTTAGAAAACTGCAACTTACATACGGTTTTAGATTTACCAGGCGGAACCTTTACAGGTGCAGGTGTAAAAACAGTAGTATTATTTTTCACCAAAGGAGAACCCACTAAAAAAATATGGTTTTATCAACTGAATCTTAACCGAAATTTAGGTAAAACCAATCCACTTAACGAAAAAGATTTAGCCGATTTCCTAAAACTTCAAAAAACAAAAGCGGAAAGCGAAAATTCTTGGAGTGTACGATTAAGCAATGTAGACCAAACCACTTTTAACCTTTCTGTCAAAAACCCAAATACACCAGAAGAAGCTCCTTTACGTCAACCGAATGAAATTTTGGAAGCGATGGCAACTTTGGACAAGGAAAGTACTGATGTTATGAAGGAATTAAAAGTGTTGATTGGCGATGAGTAAAAAACAAACGAAAATAGTAGTATTAGACAAAGAAATAAATATCACCAAAGACAATCTTATCTCTTTAACAGATATGCTTAAAGCTAAAGATGGAGATTTTTTTATTTCTGATTGGTTACGAAATAGAAACACCGTAGAATATTTAGGAATTTGGGAGCGTGTACACAACTCTAATTTTAATTATGGCGAATATGCCACAATTAGAAATCAAGCGGGTTTAAATAATTATAAAATAAGTGTAAAAGAGTGGGTTTCTAAAACAAATGCCATTGGCTTAACAGCAAAAGCAGGACGCTATGGAGGTACTTACGCACACCCAGATATTGCTTTTGAATTTGGTATGTGGATAAGTGCAGAATTTAAAGTGTATTTAGTAAAAGAATTTCAACGCTTAAAACAAAAGGAATCCAAAACATTAGACTGGGATGTAAAAAGAAGCCTTACCAAACTTAACTACCGGATACATACCGATGCTATTAAACAAAACTTAATACCAAGTAGTCTTAGCAAAAAACAAACCGCAATTGTATACGCCACCGAAGCCGATGTACTGAATATGGCACTTTATGGTAAGACAGCCAAACAATGGCAAACAGAAAACCCTACTGAAAAAGGAAACATAAGAGATTTTAGCAATGTAACCCAACTGGTATGCCTTGCCAACCTAGAAAACTTAAATGCTGTTTTTATTAACGATGGTGTACCACAAAGCGAAAGGCTCTTAAAACTAAACCAAATTGCCATCTCGCAAATGGAAATTCTAACCACATCTCTTAATTCTAAATTGATAGGTAATGATTAAAGAATTGACAATGGAAAAGACAAGGTTGCTTGAAAACTGGGAAACAAAGCCTTTGGGTGAAATCTGTGAAATGATAAAAAGAGGTTCTCAACCAAAATATATTGAAAGGGCAGAAGGAGAAATCGTTTTAAATCAGAAATGTATAAGAGACCATAAAATAAATATTTCATTAGCCAGAAAGCACGATACAAGCAAAAAAACAATAAACAAAGAAAGATACATTCAGTTAGGAGATGGTCTTATTAATTCAACAGGAACAGGAACTTTAGGTAGAGTTGCTCAGGTTAGGAACTTAAATTATAATGCTTTTGTTGATACGCATATTACCATTGTTCGACCTAATAAAAATATATTCTTTTTAGATTTCTTTGGTTGGATGTTAATCCATATTGAGAAACAAATTAAAGATTTAGGTGAAGGAGCTAGTGGTCAAACTGAACTATCAAGAAAAGTTGTCGAGAGGATTAATGTCTCCTTTCCAAGTTCAAAAGATCAACAAAAACAAATAGTAGCAATTTTAGACCAAGCCTTTGCAGC
>CALFCI010000042.1 GCA_937951135.1 uncultured Aquimarina sp.
CAGAGCATGGTTTAAGTTGCGGACGGAGGGATTACCAGAGTAGCATTAGAAGTAGTGGCAGAAGATGACGCCGAAGCAGAATTAGCCAGCCGTAATGGAACAGCAACTGTAGCAGACGAGCGCCCTAAATTTAAAGCTCCAAAGAGTCTGATCGATGTGCCAGAAGTACCGAACCCTAAAAAGATTGATGGCATCATATATCCTAATGCTCCTAAAATCCCTAACATACCCAAAGTGCCAGAGTTATCTGAGGATGCTTTAGAACCTGAGTTCGACGTAAGAAACCTTATTTTTAACTAGTAAAAAAGCAGAATATTTAGTAAATTAAAGTGTTGAATTTCAATTAACTAACCTTATTCTGCTTATGATTTCTAAAGATAAAATTACGGAAATATTTTGTACCGTTGACGATTTTTGTTCCATTTATGAACCTGCTTTGCGTGAAAGACAACTTTCTAATGGTAAAAAGCGTAGAAACAGGGCTTTTAAAATGTCCACTAGTGAAATAGTGACTATAACCATCTTATTTCATTTAAGCGGTATTAGAACCTTTAAACATTTCTATATTTTGTATGTCCAAGAGCATTTACAAAGTGAGTTTCCTAATACTGTATCTTATAATCGTTTTGTAGAACTTATGCAATCTAACTTATTACCTTTAACCTTGTATTTGAAAACGTGTTGTCTTGGAGAATGCACAGGTATTTCCTTTGTAGATTCTACTCCAATTAGAGCTTGTAAAAACAAGCGAATTAAAAATAATAAAGTATTTAAGGATATTGCAACTATTGGTAAATCTACCATGGGATGGTTTTATGGATTCAAACTCCATATTGTGGTAAATGATAAAGGGGAACTCCTTGATTTCATTATCTCTCAAGCAAATGTTGATGATAGAGCTCCTCTTAAAGAAGATAACTTTTTAAAGAAAATATTTGGAAGTCTTTATGCAGATAAAGGATATATTTCTAAAGAACTTACAGGACTATTATTTGACCAAGGATTACATCTTATTACAGGAATAAGAAACAATATGAAAAATGTGTTGATGACCATGAAAGATAAAATATTATTGAGGAAAAGATCGGTAATTGAAACCATTAATGACCAGCTAAAAAACATAGCACAGGCAGAACATTCTAGACATAGAAGTTTCGGTAATTTCTTAACTAATTTGATCGCTAGTCTGATCGCGTATTCTTTTCAAGATAAGAAACCTGCAATCAAATTTGAAACGAAAAACACGGCCCAATGAACTCTCTTTTATTAAATCCTTACGTCGAACTCAGGTTACAATGTTATCTAAATGTTATAACAATAGCACTGTAATGTTAGTTTATTGTTACCAAGTATATAAGAGTATGAAGACTTCATATTTAGTAGTATCTTTATCCTATTAAGTTATAGTGTACTATGGATACAAAAGATATGATCATTTTATTGGTTGATGATGAACCAGATATTTTAGAAATTGTAGGGTATAATCTTACGGCAGAAGGATATCAAGTATTGACAGCATCAAATGGAGTGGAAGCACTTAAAGTAGCCAAAAAGCAAAAGCCTCACCTTATCGTTTTAGACGTAATGATGCCAGAAATGGACGGTATAGAAGCCTGCGAGCAACTGCGTAAAATTCCAGAATTAGAAGATACGATTATTACATTTCTTACCGCAAGAGGAGAAGACTATTCTCAGGTTGCAGGATTTGATGCTGGAGCAGACGACTATATAACCAAACCGATACGGCCTAAAGTTTTAGTCAGTAAAGTAAAGGCATTATTAAGACGTTTTAAAGAAAGTGATGAGGTTGAAAATGTCGTTAAAATTGGAAACCTTGTCATCAATAGAGACGAATATAAAGTCATTAAAGATGGTCAAGAAATGGTATTGCCTCGTAAAGAATTTGAATTGTTATCCTTGTTAACATCTAAACCCGGTAAAGTATTCAAAAGAGAAGATATTTTGGATAAAGTATGGGGTAATGAGGTTATTGTAGGGGGAAGAACAATTGATGTTCATATCCGTAAATTAAGAGAAAAAATAGGAGATCAGAGCTTTAAAACAATAAAAGGGGTAGGCTATAAGTTTGTAGTATAATGGCAGAACGTACCTCACAACCTTATAAATTTGCATTAGTATCAGCATTGTATGCAACGATACTAGTCACATTTGGTATTAGTATCTTCATATATAGTATAGCCCAGCTTACCATGCTAATGATCGTAGGTATAGCGATCATTACATATAGCATTACTTTTAGTGTCATTCAATATCGAGCACAACGTTTTATCTACAATAAAATCAAACAGATTTATGATACGGTAGAGATGCTAGATTCGGATGCGGTAAGTACTACAGCCATAACTACGAATATGGATACCTTAGTACAAGAGGTTGAAAAATTTGTTCAACAACGACGCTCACAAATAGAAACCTTACAAATACAAGATGCGTATCGTAAAGACTTTATGGGTAATGTATCACACGAGTTAAAAACACCATTATTTACGGTAGAAGGCTATATTCATACCTTACTCGATGGTGCAATGGATGACCCTGTGATTTTAGAAAAATATTTGGACAGAGCTAGTAAAGGCGTAGATCGATTGATTTATATTGTTCAAGATTTGGATATGATTACCAAATTAGAAACTGGAGATTTAAACCTAGAGTATACTAATTTTGATATCGTAGCCTTAGTGCAAAGTGTTTTTGATCTTTTTGAAATGAAAGCCATGGATAAAAATATTGCACTTACGTTTGATATGCAATATCAAGCCCCCATCATGGTAAATGCAGACCAAGAACGCATTCAACAGGTGCTCTCTAATTTGATTATGAATTCCATAAAATACGGTAAAGAAGATGGTACTACCGAGGTAAGTATTGAAAATCTAACTAAAAACAAAGTGATTATTCGAATTACGGATAATGGAGAGGGGGTTGCACAAGAGCATATCCCAAGACTTTTTGAACGTTTTTATCGTGTAGATAAAAGCGGGTCTAGAGATGAAGGAGGATCAGGTTTAGGATTGGCGATTGTAAAGCATATTATAGAAGCACATCACGAACGCATCTATGTAGAAAGTGATTATCGCATCGGAAGTGAATTTTCATTTACGTTGGAAAAAATAAAAAAGTTCCCCATAGTCAATATCCGTACTGAAACTCCCCAGCCCCCTATAAGCATTTAGATTCACTAATTTTTTTAATGTAAACTCTTCTTGTTTACAGCTGGGAACTAGCTTTTTTATCGCCAAACGATTGGCAAGATACTCTTGTTCAAACTGCCCTGGTGTGGGGATTAGAAATGCCTTTTTATTTAATTTTGCAAGATCCATAACCGTAGCATAGCCTGATCTAGAAATCACAAGGGTACTACTATTTATAGTGCTTTCTAACGCTTTGCCCGATAGCTGGTTGTGTATGGTGATATTGTTTTTTGTGTAGGTTTTCCCTTTTTTTTTATGAATACCTCTCACAAATACAATTTTCTGTTCACTCTGCTCAAATTCTTGAAATAGCTTTTTTTCTAAAAGACTACGTTCTGGCTCTGCGCCTGATAGCAGTACCATGATATCATATTGCTTGGGTAGGTTTTGATATTCAAATCGACTTAGTGGACCCAGATATGTAACCGGTATGCTACTGTTTTTGGGATGGCCTAAAGCCCCGCTTAGATTCAATTCATCTGCCATGTCCGGTACCCAGCATACATCAAATTTTTTAACGTGTTTAGCATATAATTTTGCACTCACATGACTTGTTTTTCCTCCTAAAATTGTGAGCTTGTGCGTGATAAATACAGAAGTAATATGTTTATGCCGAACACCCAATCTATTGTCTGAAATAATACCAGAATATGCACCGCTAGCGATCACCTGCTGTATGATTTTTTTCTCTGCTTTTATCGTTTTAGCTGTTTTTATTGCTGTCGGAGATGAGGAGAGCGTACAACCAATATCGTGTTGTGAAGGATCAATGGTATAGGAAGGAAGTGTAATGAATTCTAATGTCGGAAATTCTTGTTGCAAAAAAGCTAATGCAGCTCCATCCGAAGCAATAACAGGTATAAAATCTTCATTTTTTAATGCTTTAATAATTGGGATGCATCGTGTAGCATACGCCAATCCCAAGTTCAGTGGCGCAACCAATACTTTTGTGCTCAAGTTTCTATATTTTAGTTGGTTATATCGATACACAAAAATAAGTCTATACTGTTAGGTGTATATTTCCTAAGTTTTATTTAAAAATTAAATTTAGGACTACTCTGTATACAAGAATGTGGTGCATGGCAGATGTTAAGATTGTTTTTGTACTGTATTTTTGCCTTAGTTTATAATTGTGGTAACAATACTTATTCACCGCTAGTGCGAGCGTCACGCTCGTATCGTCAAAGCTTGTCTTGTCTTAAAAAATTTACATGTTTTACGTTTTACTGGATCGCTAGTGCGAGTGTCACGCTCGTATTGTTAAAGGTCTCATCCTAAAAAAGTTTACATGTATTACTTTTTTATCGCTCAATCTTAGGTTCCTTGTTTTGACGGTACGAGCCTTGAACCATAGCGCCAATGTAGCTTGTGGTTCAGCGAGGATTAGAATGTATAACTGTAATGTAATGAAATCTCTTGCCCAGGACTCCATTTTGAGTAGGTTTCATCCTCGGCACCAAAAGATTCATAAACACTTTCCCTATCATCGTTAAACAAATTTGAAAATTTTAGTTTTAAAGATGAGTTTTTCTTTTCTCCAAACGTTTTACCAAAATTTAGATGAATACTATGGAAAGGGAGCGTGAATACATCCGGAATGTCTCCGTTTCCTACAATTTGTAGCGTTCGTCCTTGTGTGTTATAGAAGATGCCCCCCGTAAATCCATTATCTGGGTGTCTGTAATTGATTCCAAAATTGATCAGGAAAGGAGACTGCCCTTGTAGTGTTCGATTGCTGTCTAAACGTTCTCCTACTCTCAAATTACTTTGTCTTGCTTCACGTTCGTCCTCACTAAATTCTTGTACAGAAATGATTACAGATATATTCGTAGAAATATTAAAATCTTGTAATCCAGCGATAAAGTCAAGTCTTCTTCTAAATTCCAATTCAGCGCCATATACCATAGCGTCACCTAGGTTAAGCGGAGTGACTTGACCTCTAGCTTCTCTAATAAAGCTCAATTCTATAGGGTCTTGAAAGGTCTTGTAAAACACACTTAAAGCAAAAAAATTAGCACCTTCTCCATAATTTTCATACCGCAAATCAAAATTATTAATATAGGTAGGTTTAATATCAATATTTCCGATAAAGAACATGCTGTTTACAGGGTCAAAAATCTCCGCGATAGAAGCTTCTTTAAAAGAAGGCCGTGCGGTAGTTCTACTATAGGATGCTCTTAGTTTTTGTTTGGCATCTTCACTTAAATCCAATATTAGATTTGCCGATGGAAAAAAACCTGATTGGTCTAGAATTTTTTCTTCGTCTAATCGAATAGTTCCATTTTGATTCTCCCCGGTATAGCTCAAATCAAATTTTTCAAAACGTACTCCTAAGATCGCTTGAAACCGCTCCGATATTTTAAATTCTTCAGCAATATAGGCTGCAGCTATGCTAACTGAAGCATCAAAAGTATCAGAGATATTAGAATCTCTTCGTACAAATGTACCTTGATCGGTAGCTGGAGTATAAATATTTTCTGGAGCTAAGAATTGATTTGGATCTCCAGTAAAGGTATTTCCTATGTTTCCTTGTATAGGGAAGGAAAATTGATCGATAAAGAAATCACGCTGCTTATAGGTATAGGCGCCACCAAATTTTAGTTTAGCACTGCGGCCAAACAAATTATGTTTTTTGTAGACATCTATTTTTCCAGCGAGATTAGTTTCTTCTAAAGTTCTCCATATTCGAGTAGCATCTCCAGACTCACTAGGCTCTACCGTAAAGCTAGTCGTTCCGTCGGGATTACTATTAATTCTAAACGGAGTAGAGCGAATGTCTTTATCGTAAACTCTAGATAAGGTAGGGGAGAGTTTCCATGAAGTTTTCCAACTGGCATCTTCATTGATATGTTCTCCAGAAAGCAAGAGGTTTGTTATCGCACGTTCAGTATAGACAAGGTTGTCTTTTTTGATACGATTAGAACTTACGATGAAATTAGATAGATTGAAAATAGACGTCTCCGTTTCCCCATTTTGGATATGTAACGCATTTAATCGATATTTAGATTGTTCTGTTTTATAAGATACTCCTAAAAGGCCACTCATTAAAGTGTTTTGATTGCTTAATTCTCCTAGCTGCGTTCTATCCGTCTGCAATGGCATTACAGAAAAATTTTGATCATCTTTACGAAAAATTTGTCCATCAATGTATTCGTCATAATAAGTAGTTTCATTTTTGTAGGACAAAGAAGCCAAATATCCGAATCTATGATCCCCGATATTAAATTTATTTGCTGCCGTAAACCCAAGACTTAAATCTGTGAGATTACGATTTCTTTTGGAAGCTAAAGTAGGGTCAAAAGTTTGGGTGTTTTGCCTTGCAATAGCACCATCTTGTTGAGGTAAAGTTAAAATTCCAGGGGTGTTTTCTAATGGATTTTCTCGAGTCCCATCATCAAATCCTAAAAAGTCTGTTCCCCCACCATCATAGTCTAGGTAGTTGTTATTAAAATGCATTTCAGAGTTATAAGTAGCTCCAACAGATACGCTATACTCTTCTTTACCACTAGAATCTTTCGTTACAATGTCAACTACACCTCCAGTGAAGTCTGCCGGCTGATCTGCAGTAGCCGATTTTACGACCAATAGGTTTTCTAAAATATTGGTTGGAAAAATATCCAATTGCAGCGTATTTCGATCTGGATCTAAACCAGGAACATCCATGCCGTTCAATGTAGTTTTTGTATATCGATCCCCTAGGCCTCGTACATATACAAATTTACCCCCTTGTACGGATACTCCAGGAATATTTTTTACAGCGCTAGCAATGTTACTAGCTCCAGTAGCTTTGATAGTTTCAATAGATAAACCATCTAGGAGTTGTACAGCGTTTTTTTGTAAGGATAGTACTGCTTGTTCTGTGTTTTTTCTTCGTGTAGTGCTAATCACTATGGTAGTTAATGTAGTAGCTTGTAGGGTGCTATTTACAGTGCTATTGTCACCTTCTTTTACAATGACATCTGTGATTTGGCTAGTGTTGTATCCGGTAAATGAAAATTCTAGTGAATAGGTTCCTGCAGCGATTTCTAATTCATATTTTCCATCAAAATCGGAAGTGGTGCCTATGGAAGTGCCTTTTATAATAATGTTTGCAAAAGGCAACACATCATTCGTATCTCCATCGATTACCTTACCTGTTATTTTTCCTTGTGCAATAGCAGAGCTCGGTATTCCTAAAGATAAGAGGGCCAATACAATGCTGCTTATAAATGTCAATCTATACATTTTCATTTGATTTTATTACTGTAGAATAATTGCTCGTCCTTAGGTAAGAACGAGCAATTGTTTTGTGTACTACTAATTGATTTTTTTTTGCTTAAAACCCTAAGCTAGCTTTAGTATTGGAGTATGTCCAGCTAAATTCAGACGTTGTAGCACCTACAGTTGCAGTAGTTACAGCAGTAGCCCAATCAGCAGCTCTATCCGTAAAAGAAGGGGCAAGTATGATTTTGTCCTCATCAACATCGTTAGCCTCATCCTCATCGTCACAGTTGGATGCACAGCCTACTTTCTCTACGAAAATATCTTTTGCAGCAGTTACACCAGCTGGCAATAGTACTTGCCAAGCTTCAAATACGATATCACCATCTAAGTAGTTTTGTGCCACTCCATTGTTGTCTAATTCTATATCAGAACTGTCTTTAAATCCAGTTACAAATACATTTTTAGTAGTTCCTGTAGCGCCACTTCTATAATCAGCAATCTCTCCTTTTTCAGTATCAGGATTTCCAATTAAAGTTACATTTTGTAATGTAAAAGCACCGGTAGCGCTTCCTTCTGGACCGTCAATTTCTAAAGCATGATCAGAAGCTTCTCCTAATACTACGACAGCATTATCGATAGTTCCAGAATATGCTTGGTCAATATCTAAAGCGTCATCTCCTTGTGCCCATACAAATAAGTTACTCGCATTTACAGTCCCCCCAAAAAATTCGATACCATCATCTACATTTGCTACAACCTCTACGTAATTGATTGTAGTTCCAGATCCAACACCACCAAGTGTCAATCCGTTAATTTCATTCCCTTCCCCAATATTAGCTCCACCATGACGGATAGATACATATTGAAAAGAACCAGAATCATCAACAGCGTTAGTACCACCGTATAACCCGTTAACATCACTAGCAGGAATTCCTTCAATTTGAGCAGCTTCTGCATTTCCATCTAAAGAAGCAGGAGCATTTCCTAAAATGATAACACCTCCCCAAAGGCCTCTATCATTTTGATCAAGGTTTGTTCCAGCAGTTTGTCCTACTGCGATATCATCTGTAGTTGAAGTAAAAATAATTGGGGCAGTAGCAGTACCGTTAGCTTCAATTTTAGCTCCTCTAGCGATTAATAAAGCAGAAGCGTTTGCCCCAGTACCAGCTTCAGCCTTAATGATTGTGCCTGGTTCTATAGTTAATGTAGCACCACTAGTTACCGTTGTTCTTCCTTTAAGAGTCCAGATCTTATCTGCGGTTAAGGTTTGATCTGCGGTAATTTGACCTTGTAGTTCTGAACCTGTTGGTTCGGGTGTAGGAGTAGAAGTGGTTGGGGTTCCATCATCATCGCTTCCACAGCTTACAATTGCTAATAAAGCTATTGAAAATCCAGTGATCATTAATTTTTTCATGATATTCGTTTTAAAGTATTGTTTTTTTGTTTTAAATCTCAATACAAAGAAATACGGTTTTCCATCAATCTTATTTATCTAAATATTATCCTTGGATTATAGAATTGTAAGTTGAGGGGTTTAGGTTAAAAAAGAAGAAAAATACAAATCATGAAAGCGTGTTATTTAGACATAAACATCATGTGTATAGTGCTTTATGTAGGTATTTCGTTATTTTAAATACATAGTAAAAAAGGTAAATTAGGCTTGTAAAGCCTATTCCATATTTTAGGAGATCATATTTAAATTGTTACGGAATCATTAAATCCATTAGAAATGAATAGTCTGGAATACTTGTTTGGCAACATAGAAATATGAATTGTTGTCGTGGGACAGTCTTGTTTTTAGAAGGAACCCCCCATTTCAGGAATCTTAAGCGCTCCATATAGATTTTTTAAGGTATCATTCATGCGAGTTGAATATTAATTTTTATCCACATTGTGGAGTGTACTGCTCCGTACACTTGCCCCGAGGTAGTTGACTACAACATGATAAAGTTAACTTGAATATCCTATGATTAGAACGATTAGGACGCTATTAATTTTTAATGTAAAGTGTTGTATAAAACTGCGACTAAAGCCATATATTATGTCCAATGAGTTCAACTCGTTTTGATCTTAAAATTAAAATCATATATGTATAAAACATTCCCTATATTAATTTTACTTTCCTGTATTGCTTGTAGTGGAAATAAATCTGTAGCCAAACAACCTACACCAGTTAGTACTACCTCAACAGTAGTGCTATCCAATACAAAAGAAAAACCATCTGATACAATAGCTGATATTGGTGAAAAGCAACCCCAAATATTACTAGCTGTAGACGAAAAATCCAAAGATATACCTCTAGATACATTGCCTGTAGTAGTTGCCGAAAGGAATCAGGTTAAACACACAATTGTAACCGAAATTTTTGATCATACCCTTTGGAATACGTTATTACAAAAATACGTTTCAAAAACAGGGGTTGTAAATTATAAAGGATTTAAGAAAGAACGAGCACTATTGAAATCGTATCAAAATGCATTGAGTGCAACAGTACCTTCAGCAGCATGGAGTACCGAAGATAAACTTGCATATTGGATGAATGTATACAATGTATTTACGGTGCAATTAATTATAGACCATTATCCTACGGCTAGTATTAAAGACATTAAAGACCCCTGGGGTACTCGTTTTTTTAAATTAGGAGCAAAATGGTATAACCTGAATGATATAGAACATAAAATCTTGAGAAAAATGGGAGACCCTAGAATCCATTTCGGCATCAACTGTGCTTCTTTTTCATGTCCTCCCTTACTGAACAAAGCATTTACGAGTGCCAATGTCAATAAAGAATTGGAAAAATTGTCCGTTAAATTTATAAATGATCCATTGCGGAATACCATTACACCCAATACCATACAACTGTCCAAAATTTTTTCTTGGTTTGCTAAAGATTTTAAAACCAAAGGAACGCTCATTCAGTTTTTAAATCAATACTCAACAGTTACGATTAACAACAGTGCTAAAAAGACTTTTAAATCGTATAATTGGGATTTGAATGAATAACATAGGTCTTATTATACCCACATTGCCATATGGTTTCTTATTTTGTGAGTTTTTTATAATTCCGATCTCTTTTTAGAATGGTTTCTATTATTATTCCGATACTAAATGAAGTACATACTATCGAAAAGTTGTTACAACATCTCATCGATTCGGTAGAGGTGTCAGATTCAATATCTGATATTATTATAGTAGATGGAGGGAGTACCGATGGATCACAAGAGATAGTAGCTAAGTATAGTGCTACTATCGATCATATTCAGCTTATGACTTCAGAAAGAGGACGGGCGAATCAAATGAATATCGGTGCACTGCATGCTAAGGGAACGATCTTATATTTTCTGCATGCAGACTCTTTTCCGCCAAAGCACTTTGATACTGCAATTATACATGAAGTTTATCAAGGCAACAACGCTGGGTGCTTTTCCATGCGATTTGATACAAGCCATTGGTGGTTACGCTTAGTAGGATGGTTAACCCAATTTAAAAGTAGAGCCTGTAGAGGTGGCGATCAAAGTCAGTTTATTACCACATCATTATTCAATGAATTAGGAGGGTATGACACTTCTTTTGTTATTTATGAAGATCATGATTTGATCAATAAACTATATGCCAAAAAACAGTTTGTAGTGATACAACAGTGGCTTACGACCTCTGCAAGGCGGTATGAAATACATGGAGTATGGACGCTACAATACCACTTTTTGGTAATTTATCTCAAAAAATGGTTTGGAGCTTCCGCTGAAGAGCTACACCACTATTATAAAAAACATATTTCTACCTGAAGTTTGTTTAAGGGAATACAATAAAATTATTCATTTTAAAATAGTACAAATTTAAGGACGTAATTATGTTACTTAATCTGAGTTCGATAGATACATGTAGCATTTCAGATCAATCGTCAAATCGATTTTTAGAAATGAAATGGAGAAAAATTGTATCGAGATTAGTTTTTATTAAAAAATAACTAGTATCGAAATCAGGGGATTTCAGAATCATATTAATTAGAAATCAATAATACATCACCTTCGCGTTGTACACGGTAGCGTAGTAAAGGAAATTCACCATCACCACGCACACGTTGACCAGTGACTATATTATATACATTTTCATTACCACACGCCGCAGAAGCCTCAATGCCGTCGATTTCTAATATAGAACATTCACTAGGTCGTATATTGGGGTCACTGAGTTCGAAAACTGAAAATAAATCCCCATTAAAGTTATAAATTACAACGCCTTGGATTCCCCTACCCGCAGCACGATCTACAATATGATTACCTGAAAATTCTAATGAACTATATTGAGGAAGGTTAAGATTGACTTCGAAACTAAAATTTATCGGTGATAAAAAAGGGTTTGCATTAGTGCTATCATCACTACTGCTACAGGAGAGTATAGCAAGTGTTATGATGATAAAGGATACGATTCTTTTTGTTGTCATTGTTCAGGATGGTTTTCTATAAAAACTAAATTTCAAATGTATATTATCTTCAATAATAATCCAATTCAAAGATTATTATTAGCAAGTATGGCAGTGTTAAATGCGAAATTATGTAAAAATGTAATTGTTTATTATATTTGTGATATTAAAATCCCATTTTCATGGGATTTTCGTATTTACATAAACGACAAAGTTATGAGTAAAGTATCATATTATACCGAAGAAGGGCTAAAAAAATTAAGAGCAGAGTTGAATCAACTTAAGGATGTAGAACGCCCTAAAGCTTCTCAAGCAATAGGAGAAGCAAGAGATAAAGGAGATTTGAGTGAAAATGCAGAGTATGATGCCGCTAAAGAAGCGCAAGGGTTGTTAGAGATGCGGATTTCTAAATTAGAAACTACATTATCTGGAGCACGTTTAATCGATGAGACTCAATTAGATACTTCCAAAGTATTGGTCCACTCTACCGTGAAAATCAAGAATCAAATCAATGGAGCAGAAATGAAATATACCTTAGTAGCGCAAAGTGAAGCCGATTTAAAAACCGGTAAAATATCCGTAGACTCTCCTATTGGTAAAGGGTTGTTAGGTAAAGTTGTAGGGGATGTTGCTGAAATTCAAGTGCCTAATGGAATTATGAAATTTGATATCGTTGAAATCTCACGAAGCTAGATTGGAGTGAATAGGAATAAGTTACGATTTTAGAAGTCAGAAGTCAATAAGTTATGAGGTATAATGAAAAAGCTAACTGCTATATATGAGTTACGATTAAAAAAAAACGATCAACCATCAACTAATTCAGACTGAAACCTAAAAGGTAGTATTCATTTTAAATTTTAAATCAATTATTGTATTTTTGATTATATATTGAAAGAATATAAGCGATGAAAATGGAATCCAACACCCTTAAGATTGATGGTATTGATAAAGAAATCTTACGGAATCTTATGGAAGATGCGCGCAGGCCCATTTTAGAGATTGCAAGAAAAGTAGGGATATCTGGAGCAGCAATTCACCAACGTTTACGAAAATTAGAAGCTTCAGGGTTAATTGCAGGATCCAAGTTTGTTATCGACCCTAAAGTATTAGGGTATAAAACTATGGCATTTGTAGGCGTATTTTTGGATAAAGCAGTGAGTAATCCACAAGCAGTTCGGCAATTGAAAGACATTCCCGAGGTGATAGAATCGCATTATACTACCGGAAATTGGTC
>CALFCI010000043.1 GCA_937951135.1 uncultured Aquimarina sp.
AAACGAACCATTTTAATAGGTCTCTTCTATCCAAATAATATCAAAACAAGAATCAGGGCTTAAAAAGCAAAAATAAGGCAATAAACAGAATGCTTTTTTAATTGAAAATCAAAAAAACCTTAATTTTCGACCCGACACTAAATAGTAAAAGGAAGCCTTTATTTCTTTTCTGCCAATGTGTTTTGTTCCATGATTTCTAGATCATTAGTAATTTTATTCAGCAATACATCAAAATCATCTTGGTTGATAAGGCTACTTTCGCGACCCGGGAAAATATCTTCTACAGGGAACCTGTAATTAAGATCAATGGTGAATTGATAAAAATTGGTAAGTAACTCCCCCTTAGTATTTAAAAGCGGTACCTCTAAAACAATGGAATCCTCAATAGCATTTGTCTGATTAGGAACGATCCAAGGATGACTTGAATTCAGAACATCTAGATCGCGCTTTAACGTAACATTGATACTCGGGATTCGTTTTTTGTTCGTGTACCATTTATGCTTAACCGCATCATAGGCATCATAGGTTTCTTTTGCTGTCTTCACAACCGCTAAACTATCTAATGTTGATGTAATAATGAGTGTTGCTGCTTCGTTAAAAGGGAGCTTTGAATGTAACGTTTTCATCCCTACATGCACTCCAAGTAAGTTTGAATATACATCCTCAACAGAAAAGCTAGAAAATTTTTCTGGTAGCATAGGGATGGTTGATGCACCAAACCAAGTAGAAATTTCGTGCCATAGGGAAAGATCGTACGTTATTTTTCCTGCCAATAGAATACAATCACTATCATCAAGCTGTGCTGGCACATTCAAATATAAAGTCTTACGTCCTGCTTCTTTACGTAAAGGCAAAACCACTTCACCTTTTCCTCTACTATTCAGGATGGTGGTGTATAAATAGCGTGTCCAATCAATTTGATCTCGTAAGTGGCCAACATCGATAAAACCACCTTTATGAGTATACATAGTTCCAATACCTTCACTCTTATTACCCATATAGTGATGTTCTCCCAAATCATCAATACTAATCACCTGATCAATGGAGACAAATGGCACTCCCCATAATTTTAAATCATAACCAAAAGCACAACAGGCTCTAATAATACGAGGAGGAGTTTTACTTACATCAACACCATCATCGTGTATATTTTGAGCACCTATAGTTATTGGATTAACCATAAAGCCCAATAGCATACAGCATTTTATACTATTTAATATTATTTTATAAATGTTAAATTTCATGGTACTCAGTGATCAATATTATAGGTTATTACGCTTCAGCATATCAGGATAGAGTTCATCTTCAACCCACATAAAGTTAGGAAATATGCGAATTATTTTTTCATAGCATAATTTAGCTAGCTGTATTTGATCGGTAGCTTCGTAAGCTTGCCCTAAAGCAGTCATTGTATTTATGTACATCCAATTATTAACCACCAGCCCTTGCTTTTCAAAGTTTTTAACTGCCCTTACGTAGTATTTAATCGCTTCAGCTTTATCACCGCCAAAAGCTGATGGACAATAATACATTGAGTTTCCTTTTTCAATATTTCCTTGAATATTCTCCGGATCCAGTTCGAGTGCTTTATCTATGTTGTTAACGCTTTTCCTACCTAAGTAAATCGCCTTAAAATTTGAGATACCAATGGTAAACGCAATGTAAGCTCCCTTATATGCTAGCAAGGTTGCATTTTCAGGTGATTCTTCTAATAAAGCATCAATAATTTCCTCTGATTTATCTATGTAATCTTCAGCGGTATCGTGTTTTTCGGCACCAATTAACCAAGCCGTATACCCATAATAATAACTAATAAGCTCCATTTGCTCCTCAAAACTATTCGGGTTTATATTTTTTTCACACGAATGCATTAATTCGTACCATACATCCATTTTACCTCGCGAATACGCTTTGTAAATTGGGTCGCGGTAGGGACTTTGAGAAAACCCCAATTGCACTGAAAACAACAAAATGCTGATTGCAATTACAAATCTTGTAGTATATTTCGGTCTTTCCATATTAGTTTCTTCTGTTTGTTATTGATGAGTCCTTTAACTATTATTAAAAGAAATACAATGTGCTGCGGCAGAGTTAGAAGCAGGTTTTGAACGACTGATTGTTGGCTCGCCAATACTACAAAAAATCGAATACATATAATACCTGCAAGATATGCAATTAACCACCACAAGCCCATATAAAAAAACACTACAAACGGAGCAATGGTTGTTAAAATTCCAAAAGAAATAGTGATGACTATACTATTCCCAAAAAATTGAAATATATTTTTCATGAATCCCTCAATAGCATCCTCTAGTCCCACATACATTCGGCAAGAAATATCGTTATCTCCTAAGCGTGTATCGCTGGCAAGTCTTTTTTGTTTAAATAATCGTATAATAGCAATGTCTTCTACGATATGAGACTTACATTTTTCATGAGGCCATAGTGCTTTATACGTATCTGCTTTAAACATCATAAATTGCCCGTTGGCGGCTGAAAATATTTTGCTCTTTGACTTTCGAACTAGAAAAAGTGGAAGTATACTCAACAATACCCAGTTCATTAAAGGTACCGAAATTTTTTCACCAAAAGACTTCAATATTTGCTTTGGAAATATCGATAACAAGTGAAGTTCATATTGCTGAAGATGGTGGATACTACGCTCGATTATGTCTTTTTTTACACTTACATCTGCATCTAAAAAGAGTAATATTTCACCTGTAGCTGCTTGTGCTAGTTGGTGACAGGCATGATTCTTACCTAACCAACCTTGTGGAAGTACTCCGCCATTTAATAATTTAATAGTAGGGTTAAGTGTTGCCCAATGCTGGATAATACTTTCCGTTTTATCTGTTGAATGATCATTATAAACAATGATTTCAAGCCCACTGTATTCAAACGTTGATAATTGCTCTAGCACCGTTCCGATGTTTTCTTCCTCATTACGAGCGGGTATTAAAACGGACACCGATGGGGCGATCACCAATTGAGATGCCTTCGGTAAGTATGCAAACGAAAGGTAATTCACAAAGGCGACCAGCAATCTGATGATTAATAAACCGATTAGAAAATAACAGCAATAAATCATCTTACTCCCTGTTTTGTAAAACACGCTTTTGCAAAACGATTATATGCGCTTTCTACATCGTCAGCATTCGTATTTACGTTTATGGTATGAGTTTCGTAATACACACTCAATTCAGGCCTCCGAAAGGCAGCATAATCGATAAGATTCAGATTAAATACCAACTCATAATCGTTTTTTATATGTTCTAAAATATAGGAAAGTAAACCTTTCTCAAACGTAAATTCTCGGATGTAAATACTCTTGATTCTACCTTGTGGAAAAAAAAGAAAAAGGTTCTCTTTATTTTGCAGCATTTCAACGGCATATTCAAGACTCTCTATACTCGAGCGCTTTCCTTTGCTAATTGAACAGGCACCAATTTTAGTTAAAAACATATTTTTACTCAACTCTTTTTCAAGCATCATAAAATTTAAACGGCGCTTAAAAACCTTGAAATTTAGTGCAATTTGAATAAAACCATCAAACCATGAAAAGTGATTACTGATGATCAGAATAGGACGGTTTCTTTCCTCATACTTACCTATATACCGGGTATTCCTAAAAAAAAATCCGATTAAATACTTCGAATAATACTTCGATATTATCTCCCAGGTTTTACTATGGTTACCTCGTATCATTTTTTAATATATATATTATGAATAACTATAATCATAAAAAAGCCAAATTGGACAAAAAATAGCCAACGCGCAGGTCGGTTGTTTGTATTTACCTTAAATCTCTGAATGGCCCAATTAAAAATTAAAGCCAATAAAAACCAAGCCACATAGTTATGTATAGGCGGGTCGTTTTTTGAAAACACCCACATATCCATTAATGGAGCTGCTTTCTCCAATAAGATATCGTATACCACCATTAGTGATGCTGCGCCTACTATAATCGAAATGTTTCTGGAGGTGTATTTAGAAATAACACTGTTGGAAGCATAGGCTAAGAAAGCCCAATTAAGACCAATAACAATAGGCACATCACCTATTTTAACACCAAGTCCTTTTCCGTACGTATACACCCCAAATACTTTACCCGTTGCTACACCAATAATTTCGGTTACAATGCTTAGGATACAAATACTTGCTAAAACAGCAATCGTTTTTACATTCCATTCTTTATGATGTGCAAAGATAGCCACGGCAACTAAAACCAGCGTATATGGTGTGATTTGCATGAATATATTGTGGGTGAGCGGCGTAAAATATAAAGCTAAGCCGACACCATAAAAAACTATAAAAGTTATTGGAAGGCCCTCGTTAACGGGGTATGTTATTCTCATACGCTTTTAGTTTTTTTAGATCTCATTTCAAAAATATGAGTGATTACTAAAGGTGATAAAAGCAACGAGAAATTATAAAACATATCTTCAATAGGAAATGAAAGCAGATGAATTCCCAATATTACATCAGGGTTGTAATCAAAAACAGCTTGTTCAATTCCTGTACCCGTTAAGATTCCGTTTATGATCATAAATGGGATGAGTAAAATCGGATATATGGCTAAATAGTATTGCACTACTTCTCTGGCAAAATAATAACTTAGTAAAAGTATCACAGACAGTACCAAAAAATTAATAAAAGTATAGGTAAGGTCTAGGTTTAATACCGAAGTGATTAATGATCCTGCTACAATTAGAAAAGTCAAAATTGTTGTCCATTGTTCATTTAGTTTGAATTTTGGAAAGTGAAATTGTATCGCATAAAATGAGAATGCGCAAGCGTATGGAATGACCATAAAAAACAGGTATTCTTCTAATGGAAGTTTATGTATATAAATACCCGAATTATACATAGGATTGAAAAACCAACATCCTATATGGGTGAAAATAATATCCCAAATGACAAAAACAACCATCGTTATTAAGATCGCCGGAAGCAAGTATTTCCAACGGGTATAGAGCCTAAGATTTTTCTCGAAACTCAACGCTAGAGGACCCGCCAGTGAAATAATAAGTATAATTAAATAGAGTGACATAGTTCGTGATTTTCTTGTGTCCTATGCCTGTTTAAATGTATTGGTGAATCAATAGCCTCGAATGCCAATCTCTTAACCCTATTCGATATTTGAATGCTCTCTAAAGGTAATTTTTCTACAGGGGCGCACTCCATCTTGGTCATAAGTTTACTGTAATAAAGTATCGACTGTATACACTCGGTTTTCTAAATTATGAAACAGTTCTTTGATTCCCTCTAAAGCAACTCTGAAATTTTCGTTAAGATTGTTAATGATTGTCTTCATGCAATTTCACGCTGATG
>CALFCI010000044.1 GCA_937951135.1 uncultured Aquimarina sp.
CGACGAAGGAGAATTGTATCGAGAATAGTGATTTTTACTACAAAAAAGCGAATCTCGATACATTTTTTCTTCATTACATTACGAAAAAACACTCGATTTGACGACTTTTTAACTATTTGAGCTTATGTCGAACTTAGGTTAATAGTACCCTATTCAATATACAACAAAGGGATATGTAAATTACATAACGAATACACACTACTCCTATCATGCTTAGTTATTCATATTACCAATCGATAGGATTATAATCTTTTAGAAATTTACCGCACCAATGCTTTCCTGTATTGATTCCATCAAACAATGGATCCATAACACGTGCTGCTCCATCAACAATATCTAAGGGGGGCTGAAAATCATGTACTTCTTCTTTTTTCTTCGCCAACTCAACAGGATCTTCATCAGTAACCCAACCCGTATCCACGGCATTCATAAAAATACCTTCTTTTGATAAAGCCAATGCTGAAGTATGCGTTAACATATTGAGTGCAGCTTTTGCCATATTGGTATGTGGATGACGACTTTCTTTAAAAAAACGATGAAACTTTCCTTCCATTGCAGAAACATTAATAATATGTTTTTGGCCTGTGTTTTCTTTTTTCATGAGTTCTGAAAGACGATTGCATAACACAAAAGGCGCTACTGCATTTACAAGTTGCACTTCGATCATTTCAGTAGTTTCAATCTCACCAAGTTTTAAACGCCAGCTGTTTGTTTTTCTTAAATCTACTTGTTGTAAATCTACATCTAATTCTCCTTCAGGAAAAACTTCTTTAGCCACCAAGGTATTGTCAAAACTATACGGGATTTGAGATAGCTTTGCAGAAGCTCTTAAACCAATACCAGGTTCCGGCCCATGCCAAGTAACAGGCATATTGGTATTAGAAGATGTGCCTGAAGCTAATACTTTTAACTCGTCTAAGCAACCGATATGATCTATCAATACATCACGTGCAAATTTTGGCAAGGATTCTAAAGGTTTTTCCTCATTTTCCATTAAATGGGAATAAAAACCTGCTGGACGCCTCACAGTCTGAGCCGCATTATTGATTAAAATATCCAAACGTTTATATTTTTGCTCTATGAAATTACAAAAAATTTCTACACTGGGTATATGACGTAAATCAAGTCCATGAATCTTTAAACGATGCCCCCACTCCGTAAAATCAGGCTCTTTTGAAAATCGCAATGCTGAATCCACTGGAAAACGCGTAGTCGCAATAACAGTTGCGCCACCACGCAATAGCATCAATGTAATATGGTATCCTATTTTTAATCGAGATCCTGTTATAATAGCGACCTGTCCTTTTACATCTGCATTTTGAAAACGCTTTGCATAATTAAAATCACCACAATCCGTGCACATAGTATCATAAAAATGATGCAGTTTTGTGTATACGGTTTTACATACATAACAGTTTCTAGGAGATTTTAATTCTAACTGTTCTTTATTTGCTAATTCGGAAGTGCCTAATAATTTTGGTGCCTCAAATAGAACAGCTTCACGAGCGCTTCGAATCCCAGTTTCCTTACGCGCTAGTTTATCTCGAGCTGCTATTTTACGTTTAGCCGCTTTTTTCCCATCTTTTTTTCGACGAGAAAATTCTTCTCGACTTGGCCTAGAAAGCATTCCTGAAGCTTTTAACAAAGCAGCTCTTTTCTCTTTTGAAAGATCAAATACTTGATTGGTATCTGAAACTAATTGTTCTAATACCGAAATACACTTATCTATCTCTTCTGATGAAAGTATTCGAGTACTGTCTGGTTTATTTTGATCTTCAGGCATATATCTTTAAGCGTTATACGGAGAACTTATTTAGTATGAAAATAATTTTGGCGAAGGTAACTATACCATTCTCGAGAATTGGTTAAATAGGTGTATTTATATTTCTTATCACTAGTAAATCCATAAAGAATCTATATCGTTTTAGTTATACCGCTATAGGGGTAATGCTTTCTAAAAAAAGCTTTTCACCAAAATCAGGTTAGGAAGAAAATCTGAGTACATGATAAAAAATAGTTGTTCTCTATGTAAAGTTACATTGTCACTTTGTAATTCAGCCCTACTAGGTTTCCAAAACCTAGTAGGGCTAACAGAGTAAGTAACTGTAAAATGATGATAATCAATAATCTAAAGCATGGCGGCTAATCCTTGTCATGTACTAAAGAAAAAAATACAAAAACTATTTGGGAATGGTTTTTCTAATTTGCTCCGCTCTTTTAACTTCGAAAGGTGTAAACCAATCCCAAGTGAGGCCTATATTTAATTGATTACCAGAATCAATAAAACGGTAATTGTAATTATCATGACCGGTAATATACGCTGCAAAAAAACCGACATCTTTATTAAATGGATAGCAGGTTAGGATAAGTTCTCCTCTAAAAGGCGCAACGAACGGATGAGCACCTTGAATAATTTCTGTTTTTACCCCTAATGAATACCTAATCCCCTGATTATACGTATGAATAAACTCATACTCGAAAGCAAATCGATTTCGACCATAGATACTGATATCAAAATCAGTATATCCACCTTTGTCAAAAAGACCAAACATGTTTTTATGGTATAGTTCCCACGAAGCAGAAAACGAATGTACTTTATAAGGTTTATTCGTTTTATTAAGATTATTCAATCTAAAATTAAAAGATACTTTGGTTAGATTTGTAGAAAAATTACCAGTATTTCTATTTAAAAGTGCTGATAAGTTTGATTGATCATTGATGCTGTTGTGAACTACGTCACATTCTGGAGATTCATCTGTAAATTCTGAACTAAAAGTACAACCTGATTGTCCATTGGAATAATGCCCAGACTCAATAGCCCATGCAAAAAAATTATTAGTATTGGTCTTAACTAACCCTTGTAATCCTAATAAAAATCTATAGGATGGTGTTTTTACCGGTAAAGAGTTTTCAGAAAACATCCTAATATGTGGTTGAAAAAGGGCATATACAGCATAACTTGGTTTGTGTATAGAATTTTGCATTACATAACGCATATTGTTATAAAAACTATAGTAAACTGTAGGTTTTGCATCAAATAAAATATCTTCATATTCACTTATATTAGATAAATAACTGAGACTTGGCTTAACGTGTATTGGATAGTATTCTTTAAACCCGGAATTACCTGCTTTAGTATATAATGAATCTCTTGAATTTTGTGCTGTCATCAAAATACAGGAGCATATCATCATCAAAAATAGCATACTATTTTTCATTACAATTAATTTTAGTATTAATAAATTTAAAGTGAACTCCGATTTTTTTGCCCTAAATGCTTATTATTAGTGTCTAAATATATAAAAATCCTCACGGTAACTATTAGGAATCGTATCGTTCAGAGGGTATTTCGCTCTTCTTCTATTTGTAAATTGCTATTCAAACCCCTTAAAAACTCAAATTACAATTGCTCAAAAGGAGTTTTAGAAAGGAATAAAAATGAGTATATAACTACTATGATATTAATCATTTGTATCTAGTATTACTTCTTCTTTTTCTTTGGAACTACCGTTTTAGGATTTGATGTAGAAGCTTGATTCAAATGATTTGCAATAATTTTTTCAATCAACTCATCTTTTGTTAAATGATGAAATATTGTTTTAATATCACTTTTGCACTCTTCAGAAAGATGCCTGTTTGGTTTCGTTTTAAAGATTTTTCTAGCCCAAAGTATTGCATTATTCTCTTCAATAGCAATAGCATCAGCTTTTAATAGCTTAGAAAAAGTAATCCCTAACTCATGTTCTAAATCTGGAATATCATTTATTTCATCTTCTTGAATTACACTTAATGAAAGCCCCTTTGCTCCTGCTCTCGCAGTACGACCGCTTCTATGCACATAAGCATCATAGGTATCTGGTAAATGATACTGTACCACATAGGCTATTTCTTTAACATCAATACCTCGTGCAGCTAGATCTGTAGCGACCAAGATATTGATATGACCTTCCCGAAATTGCTCCATAACTCGGTCTCGAATTCCTTGTGTCAAACTACCATGTAACGCTCCAGAAGAAAACTTATTGATCGCTAGGTTCTTTGCTAGTTTATTTACCGCTGCCTTGGTTTTACAAAATATAATACCCTGTTTTCCTTCTTTTGTATTCAAAAAGTGCAGTAGTACTTCTAATTTTTCCTCAGGCTGTACTACTACATATTGATGCGCTATACCTTGGTGTCCAAGAGTAGCCATATCTACTTCGATATGCACCACGTGCTTTGACATATAATTTTGAACTAGTTGTTTTATAGTACCTGGCATCGTAGCCGTAAAGAGCAAGGTTCTTCTAGTTTTAGGAATTTCTTTACTAATTATATCTAATCCATCTTTTAAAGCAGTGACCATCTCGTCCGCTTCATCTAATACTAGATATGAAGTGTTTTTAATACTAATTGCTTCCCGTTGCATTAAATCTATCAAACGTCCAGGTGTAGCCACAATAATATGAGTAGCCGTTTTTAAACGTTCTATTTGAGGTTTTACAGGAATTCCTCCGCAAATGGAAGCTATTGATATTTTTGGTAGATGTACTGCAAAATCACTTAAGTTTTTAAAAATCTGTTGTCCTAGCTCCCTTGTAGGTGCTAAAATGACTGCCTGAATAGCTTCATTTTCTACATCAATATGCTGTAATAAAGGCAACCCAAATGCTGCAGTCTTACCAGTACCCGTTTTTGCCAAGGCCACTACATCTTCCGTTTGATTTAAAATAACAGGAATTACCTTTTCTTGAATACTTGTAGGGTTCTTAATCGCTAAAGATTCCAACCCCTTTATTAAAGAAGTATCTACGCCTAAATCTCGAAATGTAGCAGTCATAGTCATATTAATTTTAATCCACATAGTGGAGTTTAATGCTCCGAGGCTTGCCTCGAAATGTTAAAAACAGTAGTTATCGACTGAATGCCTCGTGAGCTTGCTCCGAGCTAGTTGACTTCTATTTTTTATCTTACGTAATTCTTATACCATTTTTAATTGGCTTCTTCAAGTGTACGTTTAGATTTTCGATAGGTATATTTTGAGTAGATATTACGTTTTGCAAAACGATTTAAATTTCCAGCATTTACCATTTTCAAGTAAATAGGCTTAGTGATACCAAAGAATTCATAAGTTGTACCATCTGTAAAGACGATCTCTAGTAACAATCCTTTATGCTGATAATCTGCAATAGCAGCATTTGTAATGGTTTCGGTGTACTCCGGTAAGTTTTTTTCTTTGGTTTCTGGAGCAATACTAACCAAAAAATGATAACCATCTATAATTTTTCGGCTTTGTATTTCTGCCTCTTTTTGTAATGCGTCTCCTTCTTGAAATTTATCTGGATGCCATTCTTTGACTAAGTTACGATAGCTCTTTTTAAGTACTTTAAGATCGATTTCTTTTTCTACTCCAAATAATTTTTTGTATTCATTTATGCGCTTCATAATCAGGGCTTTTTTTGGGCGCGAAGCTACCTCTATTTAGTGAATATATTTTACTTTTTATGCAATAAAAAAAGTCCATCAATTAAGACAGACTTTCTTTAAAAATATAGGTATGTATTTTTAGCTCACTTTTACGTTCACTGCGTTTAATCCTTTATTTCCTTCTTGAAGTTCAAATGTAACTTCATCACCTTCTCTAATTTCGTCGATTAATCCTGAAATGTGTACGAAATGATCTTTATCAACACCTTCTTCTGTGATGAATCCAAAACCTTTTGCGTCATTGAAAAATTTTACTGTTCCTTTACTCATTGTAATGTAATTTATTAATAGTTTTACTTTGCAAAGATGATGTTATTAAATTACATTATGAGCAATTATCCCTTTTATTATTTATTTTTATTGTTAAATCCCTAATTTAAGGATATACTATGATAGTATAAACGCTATTTTATACCTAGAGGAACACTTCGGAAAGCCTCTGTTTATAGGGTTGTCACTAATATTCAGGCTACATAGCTATAGGATATATAAACAACAACGTTTTAGCGGTTTAAAACACTAGAATATTAATAATTCTTATGAACTAAGCGTCTTTATTTAAAACCTGTTAGTGTAAGTGTATTAATTTGAGCAACTTATTTCGTTCAACACATTATCAGGAGCAGTGGCTTGATTCTGTGTATAAGCATCATTAAAAAGAACAAATCGATCTATTGCATGGCCAGAGGAGCGTGCAGAAATCTCCATAGTGTATATTCCTGAACTATCAAATTTCACATAAACACCATGCCCGTCATTATCTGACGTACTCGATTGCCATTTGAAACCTAAATCATTACCGCTTCTATATATTTTAAACCAACCATCGCTACTAGCTCCATTAGGGTTTGGGGCTTTTCCAGTATCTTTAGGATATACGATACTACCGCCACTCTTCTCTCCATAAAAATCATCCGCATCATTAAAACGTAACCATGTGTCATTATGATCTGTACCATTAGTACCTGTAATCACGGAAGATCTCCAAACAAATCTGTAGGTACCCGGTGTTGTAATCTTAATTTTAAAAGTAGTTAATCCATTGCCCGGTGCGTTCAAAAACTGGTTTCCTGTCCAAACCATGTAACCTTCGCCAGTATGATCGGTATCTGAAGTTTGAAGCTCCCAATCTCCAGAAAATTTTGCGTTTTCAAATTCTATATGTATTAACCCATCTTTTTCTTGAAAAATAAATTTTGAAGGATCAGTACATACGGTTTCGGTATCATCAGGCACCTCTTCTTTTGGTATATCAGTATTAGGATCATTTTCATCAGTTAGATCATCATCAGAAGTATTTTCTTCCATTACATCATCGGTTTCTTCAGAAGTGGGTACGACTTCATCAAGAGGGTCGCTATCTGAGCATGAAACTAAAAGGATGCTAATTGATAAAAATAAGTAGCTCAAAAGATGGAGCGATAATCGTTTTTGGGTTAGGCTGTTCATGAAAAGGGGGCTTAAAATGTGAATCTAGACATGCATAACGTCTTTATTTTGTGCTATTCAACTAAACTTTAGTAGTTAGCTAACGTAAAAAAGTGTTTTTTATTTTGTATTAAACTACAAGTATTTAGACACGAAAATAAAATCTAATACTAAATGTTTACCATTGATTATGGTATTATATTGACAAATAGCACCTTAAAACAACCCAACTATTTTTGTTAATAATTATCTTATTCGGGTAAGAATGACTACTTCAATAAGCCATATATTTGCCTTCCTAAAAATAAAAGAGATGAGCGCAACTTGGTATGAGTGTAAAGTAAAATACAGAAAATTAAATGATGCAGGGGTACAAAAGGTAACTACGGAGCCTTATTTGGTTGATGCAATATCCTATACAGAAGCCGAATCTAGAATTAATGAAGAAATGTCGGCGTATATCAGTGAGGAATTTAAGATTACCAATATCAAGGTAGCGAATTATGCTGAAATTCATCCCTTCGAAAATTCAGATCGCTGGTTCAAATCCAAAGTTTCCTTAATTGCTTATGATGAGGAAAGTGGTAAAGAAAGAAAATCGAACTTATATCTGTTAGTTCAAGCAAATGATATTAAGGAAGCTTTTGATAACACCAATCAAATGATGCGTGACACCATGGGGGATTATACTATTCCTGCCATTTCAGAATCTCCTATTATGGACGTGTTCCCTTATTTTTCAGGAGAAGAAGGAGATCAAGAACGAATTGAACGTTTTAATGCCATAAAAGAATCCGCTCCTATAGTAGTTGAAGAAGAAGTGATAGCAACTAATGCTGAAATTAATAGCTCTATACCACTAGAAGAAGACGAAGAAACTCTTATGATTGCAACTGAAGAAGAGTAGTTAGATTTTTGACTGCATACAGGTATTACTATGGATCAAAAAATAATTTGAAGTACTATCATCAGTTCAGATTTATCAGTTTAATAGGAATCAAATAGTAAAGATTCATGATAAAGCTTTACTATTTAATTCCATGCCAATTGTTTCCGTTCGCTCCAATAGTTGGTTTCATGATATCGTAGTGTTACCAATTCTTCAATCTCTTCTATAGTCAGTACAAAGCTCTCTACTTTAAGGTTTGAAATTAAATGTGATACACTAGCAGCGCCACTCAATACGATACTATTGGGCAACGTTTGAACACAAAATTGTAAAGCAATAGCATCAACTCCAACAGTGTACTTTGTAGCTAGACGTTCTAAAACAGTATATACAGGAGTGTAATGTGGGTAACGCGCATTCCGAAACAAGCGTCCATTAGCCAAGGTTTCTTTAATTATGATACGTTTACCATCTTGTAGTAATTGTGAAGCGATCTGGTGTACACTTTGGTCAAGGATATTATAAGTAACTTGAAATGCATCAAACAAGGGCTTCCCTCCCACCATAATAGCTGCCGCTTTTTGCAGTACTTCTACTTGATTTGCTCCTGTACTGGTCAACCCTATTTGGAGGTTGTATTTTATTTTCAACTCTTGTAAGCGTTCCAAAACAGCTCTGTTTTCAAGAACACCTGTATCCAATGTTGCCGAATGGATTTGGTATACTTTGAGTGCTTTACCAAATGCTTTCGAAACTTCCCATTGTGTATTAAGGTTCTCCAGACTATGTTCTTTGATCTCATGCACTGTAGCATTAGGATCAAAATTGGCTACATAGGTATATCCCCATTTTGTCGCAATAGTAATGGAATCATCATTCTTAGACTGTATCCAATCTAGTAGTAATTGTTCTGCTAATCCATATCCAGGAGCGGTATCAAAATACCGAATCCCCAATTGATATGCCTGTTCTAATACGGATAGGCTTTGCTGTTTAAACTCTTCTGAACTTAAACAGCTATCTTCCTGACGTACATTTATATACTGTGGTCTACCTAAAGCAGCAGTTCCAATTCCTAATATCATTTTTTTCTTATTATTTAATCCACATTGTGGCCTTTAACTCTCCGAATATTACCTCGAAATATGAACGTTATTTTTCCGCTGGATTCCTTGTAAGCTTGCTCCGCGGCAGTTGACTACCTTTTTAACCCTATGAGCTACAAGAAAGCATAGAACACCCTACCTTATCATTTGCCCAATCGGGTCGTTTCGCAAACCATTTCTGAGCCGTTGGCTGCTCATCATAAGGATTTTTTAATAGGGTATATAATTCTTCTACAATGCTAAAATCACCTTGATCAGCAGCATCAATAGCCAGTTGCGCCATATAATTACGTAACACATATTTGGGATTGATTGCATTCATCTTTTCGACACGTTCTGCAACACTTAACTGCTCGATGGCTAAACGGGTATCATACTTGATGAACCAATCTTTCCAGTCTTGCAAGGGCACTCCTACTATTTTTTCAGGCTGATAGGAAGCTTCTTTCAATAGGGCAATTGTAGCTTCCATATCACCTTGTGGTAACACTGCTAATGTTCTAAAGAAAATCGTCATATCTATAGCACTACGATGCAATAGTTGCTCTAAATTCGCGATCAATTCAGGGTCATTCTTATCTTTACTAAACAATCCTATTTTGGAAGTCATTATCTCTATATACGCATTTCCATAGCTGTCTTGATACGTTTTTAATACTGCTTCTAAAGGTTCAGCGTCTTCAATTAATGGATATAAAGCATTAGCCAATTGATATAAATTCCAAAGTACTACTTGGGATTGTGCTCCATAACGATACCGTTTATGTTGTCGGTCGGTAGTATTAGGGGTCCATCCTGGATCATATTCTTCTAACCATCCATAAGGGCCATAATCTATGGTTAACCCTAGTATTGACATATTATCGGTATTCATAACCCCATGTACAAAACCTACCCGTTGCCAATGCATAACCATGGTTAAACTTTGTGTGCTGACTGCCTTAAAAAGATCAACATACTTGGCAGTCCCCGTTGTTTTAATTTCTGGAAAAAAATGAGTAATCGTATAGTCTGCAAGCTGTTTTAAGGTATTCACATCTCCTCTAGAAGCAAGAATTTCAAAGTTTCCAAATCGAATAAATGAAGGAGCTACTCTAGCCACAATCGCTCCTTTTTCATAGGCAGAATTACCATCATACATCACATCTCTTAACACACGATCTCCAGTTAACGCCAATGATAATGCACGGGTTGTAGGTACACCTAAATGATACATAGCCTCGCTACATAGATACTCACGAATAGAAGAACGCAATACTGCCAACCCATCTGCGGTACGCGAATATGGAGTTTCCCCAGCCCCTTTTAACTGAATTGCCCAGCGCTTATCATTATGTACAACTTCGGTAAGATTAATAGCACGGCCATCTCCCAATTGCCCAGCCCAATTCCCGAACTGGTGCCCTCCATAACACATTGCATACGGTTTAGTATTTGGGAGTATTTCGTTTCCCGTCATCACCTTTAAAAAATGAGACGTAGCACTATCCTCTTCTGTAATCCCAATAGCTGTTGCCATTTCTTTGGATACGTGCACTAATTTTGGCGCTGCCGTTTTTTTGGGGGCTACATAAGAAAAACAAGCATTTTCTACTTGCCGACGTGTGTTTTCTACAATTGGATCTGCCGGTAATGCTGTGGTAAACGTATCGTTACTATTCAGTTTCATTGGTATTCCTTCTTAAAAGATAATTTTATATCAGTTATTGTTTGCATTTAGTATCAAGGTATAAAGTTACAATCTATTTTTTTGACTGTAGTACGTTTAATCGTATTCTGATAAGTATAAACCTGAGTTCAACGTAAGTCAATATGGTTGAAAAATCGTCAGATCGATTTCTTTGACGGAGGAAAAGTGTATCGAGTCCGGATGCTTTGGGAGTGATTTTCGTTGCAAAAAAGCTGATCTCGATACATTTTCTCTTCGTTTCACTACGAAAAAACACTCGATTTGACGTTTTTTTTAAATTTAAATCCTTATACCGAACTCAGTCCATCAATACGCGCGCATATTATCTATATTGATCATCGAAATAAAACTTAGTATATGATAGGTTATAGCCTAAGAATCTAATACCAACACCATGAAGATTTCTTAACCTTGATTACATATCAAAAAGAAGTATATTCGCGCCCATGTGGATGTATTTAGGATTACTATCGGCTTTATTTTTAGGGCTACATAATTTATGTAAAAAGCATGCGGTACAAGGGAATGAAGTATTTCCTGTGCTATTGGGAACAACTACGGCTGGCTTGATGTTATTACTTCCACTCTATGTCCTGTCTAGAATAGCGCCGGAGTATACTCAACAATTAGGCTTTTATATCAAATCTATCTCCTGGACTACGCATGGATTGATCGCTATAAAATCCATGATTATGACCATCTCGTGGGTATTGGCATATCAAGCGTTAAAACACCTGCCGATCACGATTGTTACCCCAATCCGCTCGGCAGGGCCATTTTTCACATTCATAGGTGCTATTTTCATCTATCAAGAACGCCCTAATCTATGGCAATGGATGGGCTTTGTTATCATTATAGGCGCAGTACTTCTGTATTCTAAAGTAGGTAAAAAAGAAGGGATCTACTTTAGACGTAACCGATGGGTTTTTGCTATTATTGGTGCTACATTTTTAGGCGCTTCAAGTGGACTATATGATAAATTTTTAATTCAGTATCATGGGTTAGCTCCGCAAACATTACAGTTTTGGTTTTGTTTTTATGTGGTATTGATGCTCATAGGAGTTTTAAGTATTACTTGGTTTCCGTATGCCAAAAAAAGAAAGGGGTTTACTTGGCGTTGGAGTATTCCTGCTGTTGGAATATTACTGCAAACTGCGGACTATTTTTATTTTAAAGCCCTTCAAGATCCTGAAGCTTTAATTATGTTATTGTCGGCTATAAAACGTAGTCAGATTATTATTGCGGTATTGATTGGTGGTGTCCTCTTTAAAGAAAAGAATAAACGGAAAAAACTAATTCCTCTTATAGGGATCCTTATAGGTGTTGGGCTTATCTTATATTCGTAAATACATAGTATAATTATCATATTATACGATTTGCGAATAATAATTTCGTATTTAGAATCTAATAAATTTTTCGCTAGTTAGAGGCATAAAATCAAAGAATAGCCGTAGCTATTGTTTAATTTTATAATGAATAAATGTATGCCTCCGACCAACTACACTCTTGATATGTTAGCTTCTAGGAGTTATTTTTGTGCTATAAAAATAACTTATGTCAAGTATCCGTGCGAGCGCCTACATGTGTTAATTTTTTAAAAAATTATGAGGTAGTAGGAGTT
>CALFCI010000045.1 GCA_937951135.1 uncultured Aquimarina sp.
TTGCAAAATGCAGAAAATCAATCCCAGAGAATGGCTAGAAGATACCCTGCAACGCATCCCAGATCACAGCATACAAAAATTACAAGAACTACTGCCTGGATATCAAGAAAATCTTAACGTGTAGTTGCTCGGATGTTTACGGTGATAATTAAAAAAAGATTATTGTTAATTGATTGGAGAATCGAAATAGAAGAATGAAAATTAAAGCGAGCGTACACTAATTTGGAGAGTGCATATACATCCTTCGAGATACAACCAGAACATACAATAGACGTTTTAAACAACTTCAAAATGAAAAACAAAATAGTGCTTTATCTGATGATGGTGCTTTCGGTATCCATTTTTGCGAATGACGGAGCGTATTACGCGTCAGGAAATCAACTCATCCCTATTACGGAAACTGAAATTTGCGTAACTAAAGAAGTGTTAACTATTGTAAGAAAAATAGAGGAGTCGGATACGGATTATGTGTATGTGACAGTGGAGTATACTTTTTTTAACCCAGGTGTTGAAAAAATGGTTTTAGTAGGGTTTGAAGCGCCATCTCCCAGTGGAGATGTTAATGGGTTTCCTAAAAATGGAGCACATCCTTATATTTCGAAATTTGATGTAAAAATGAATGGACAGGTGTTAGCATTCAAAACTGCGATGGTGAATACAGAAAATTATTATATCAACAACAAGATAGACGCCAAAACAGAAAAAGAAGTTATTGGGGAGGATTTTAATTCGAATGCTCCAGGTTTCTATTATGTATATCATTTCAATGCTAAATTTAAACCCGGAATCAACACCATAAAACATACATACAGGTTTGATATGTCAGGTTCAGTTATGGAAAAGTATAGTTTTGATTATATTTTAACAGCAGCCAATAGATGGGGGAATCATCAAATTGATGACTTTACATTACATATTGATATGGGAAGTGATGAAAATTTTTATATGCAGAACACCTTTTTTAATAGTCACGAGGAATGGCAGATTGATAATGGAAGAAGTGTGCATTCCGTTAACCAATTTACAAACAAAGCCAGTTCTCAATTTATTACGTATACTGGAGGAATAACGTTTAAAAAGAAAAATTTCCAACCCAAAGGTGAACTCTATGTAGATTCTCCACGGAATTATGTTAAAGAGAACTTTGAAATTTTCGATTATAAGGCACACAACCTACCTCAGGAAATCAACTTTATAGAGTCTGAAAAAAGCACTTGTGTATATTCAATAAATGAAAAGTCTTTTAAGATTTTAAGAAATTTTCCTTTTGCTATTCGAGGGTATATTTTCAAAACAAAATTCATTCAGGAGTACTACCTGTCACAAAGATGGTATCGACCTAATTCAGAATATATAGTCAACTTGGCAGATGTATCAGAAGAAGAAAATGAATGGTTGAGTGTAGTGAAATTAAATGAATGGAATAAATAAAGAAAACACGAGGCAGTAAACAAAAACATGGTTATACTTGGAATAGTAACGTTTGTTTATATTTAAATTTGGAATGCACTGAAAATATGAGAGCCACACTATTGCTAATTCTATTCTTAATCTTTATTTCTTGTGCCAAAAGTAATAAAGAAAAAATAGAGTATGATGCTACGGATCCGTCTGATATCGCTACATCTTTTCATTATTGGTATCTGGATAATGTAAAAAATTATTATCAGAGTTATCCTATCGAAGTTAGCATTGTGAAAAATGAGGAGAATGGTTTATGTAAAGTAGATTTTGAGCAATATTTTGAAAAATTAAGGCGCATTGGAACAATTTCGGAAAGATTTATAACTAATGAAAAAAAACGATTAAGTCGATGCAAAGAAAACTTTAGCAAAGGCTCTAGTGCTTTTTGCCTTATGTTTGTTGTGGACTTCAATAATCGTAGCTTCCGTTTCTATCCATTTTTCCATGTTTTCTTGAGCAGTGAATACCTTAGGATGAAGTGAAATTAGTAAGAGTAGAAAAACGAATTTCATTTAATCCGGATTATGCAGTTATGCTGTTTATAGGTAGGTGTTTAGTTCTTATTGGTAAATAGACTGTTAGATTGAGTAGTTATAGCAATTCCAAGATACGTTCCATTTTCATACCTCGAGATCCTTTAATTAATATGGCATTGCTTTGTTGCTTAGGATTCCATTGCTTCAAGAAATCATCAAAGGAGGAGTATTTATAGACTCTAGAATCAGTGCTTTCAATAGCATAAAAATGGGCTCCGATAAGATGAATACTAGTAGCTGAGGTTTGTAAAGCAAGATTTGCAATATGTTGATGTTCTGCTATGGCTGTAGTTCCCAGTTCAAACATATCTCCCAGAAATATCGCTTTGTTGGAATAGACCAATTGATCAAAGTTTTGTAAAGCAGCAGTCATGCTAGAAGGGTTCGCGTTGTATGCATCTAGAATGATCATGGTATCATTTTTAGTAATGATTTGTGATCGATTATTTGTAGGTGAATAGTTTGAGATAGCCTGTTTAGTTTTTTCAAAATCAATCTTAAAATAGCTGCCAATAGCTATAGCAGCAGCAATATTAGTGAAGTTATAGGTTCCAATAAGTTGAGTGTTTATGGTTTCTTTCTCAAAAGAAACTGTAACCATAGGCGCAGCTTTTTCTAGCGTGATCATAACATCACTTTTGGATTGTGTTGAGAAGGTGTAGGATTTTATAGTTGTGGCAGCTTGTGTTAGGGTGTCATCATCCGTATTTAAAAACACTAATTTGTTGTGTTGCTTTAGGTGCTGATAGAGTTCTGTTTTTCCTTGTAGTACCCCTTCAATACTTCCAAACCCTTCTAAATGTGCTTTCCCGATATTAGTAATATATCCATAATCGGGTTGTGTAATGGAGCATAGGTTTTCAATTTCTCCAATATGGTTAGCTCCCATTTCTACGATACCAATTTCAGTAGCATTTGTCATTGATAATAACGTTAGTGGAACACCAATATGGTTGTTAAGATTGCCTACAGTGGCGGTTGTAGCATATTGAGTAGAAAGCACAACGTTAATCAATTCTTTGGTCGTAGTTTTTCCATTACTACCTGTGAGTGCTATGATGGGTATGTTTAAGAATTGACGATGATATATTGCTAATTCTTGTAAAGTAGTCAATACATCAGAAACCAGAATGTGCTGTGCAGAAGTGGCATGTGTTGGTTCATCAACTATAGCATGCGTAGCACCCTTTTGGATAGCTTGTGTTGCATAAGTGTTTCCATTAAAGTTATCTCCTTTTAAAGCAAAGAAGAGTGTGTTTTTAGTGATTTTTCTAGTATCGGTAGTTACGCCATTACTATCTAAAAACAGTTGATGTAGTTGAGGGATTGTCATAGGGATAAAAATAAGGTATTAAAAAGCCCTGTCATTAGACAAGGCTTTTTACATATAATATACTTTTTTTTCGAATACTTATGGTTTACGATGCTTAGGTGTCTTATTGTTTTTAGACTTGGCACCTACACGAGACATCGCATTTCTAAATCCGATATAATCCGTAGACATATCTTGAGGAAAGAATCTACGTTGTGCAGGATCTAACCAGTATGCTCTATCTTTCCAAGAACCACCTTTATATACTCTTACATCTTCTCCAACAATAGTTGTTCTATTACTAGACTCATCATAACGTCTATCAAGTTTTGTGCTATCTTCAGCATTTGGTTTCACCTCATGTTGAGGAGAGTTATACATTCTTCTATTCGGAGTTTCCTCATCGTGGAAACCTTCATAATATCTAGAAGAACTCTTATCTCCATCTCTATAGTTTCTGTTGTCACTTTTTGTGAAATTAGTTCTCAAGTAGGTTTCGTTTTCGTCAACTGGAACTTGTAAAATACCTCCAGGCAATACACGAGCTACTATTTTACCATTACTTAAGGTGTCATATACAATAGAATCGGTAGTTACAATTTTCACTGTACCATCTGGGTTGATTGCATTTTTTGTATAGACATTACCTCTGTAGTAATTAAAATCATTTGCTTCATCATCTACGATAGGTCGATATACATCGGCTACCCATTCGGCAACATTTCCTGCCATATCATATAAGCCATAATCATTAGGATCGTATGATTTTACAGGAGCAGTAATATCAGCACCATCATCACTCCATCCAGCAATACCACCGTAGTCACCATCACCTTGTTTGAAGTTAGCCAATTGATCTCCACGTGTTCTTCTTTTTCCTGAACGTGTGTATTTACCGTTCCAAGGATATTTTTTTCTACCTCTGTAGATGTTATAACTTCTCACTTCTACAAGTCCTAAAGCAGCATATTCCCATTCTGCTTCTGTAGGAAGTCTATATTTTGGTAATAATAATCCATCTTTACGTTGGATGTATAAACCGGTAGAATCGTTGTCTTTAGCATATTGTTCTGATACTCGACCACCTCTAATGGCTTCATCATTTCCTCCATACGTTTGAGAAGGCGCATTAAGATACGTTTCAGTATCAAAAGTACTTTCGGCAGAAACATCCTCAAAAGGAGCATTCTCACGAATTACTTTTTCTTCTTCAAGGATACGTTCATTAACACGATTCGTTCTCCAATTACTAAACTCTATTGCTTGAATCCAATTTACACCTACTACAGGGTAATTTGCATAAGCAGGATGACGTAGGTAATTATTTGTCATCATTTCATTGTATCCTAAACGGTTTCTCCATACTAATGTATCTGGTAAAGAACCGTGATAAATATTTTTATATTTTGGTTCTGTAGGAGGGTATACGCCTTTAATCCAATCAAGATATTCCAGATACATTACATTAGTAACTTCTGTTTCATCCATATAAAAGGATTGTACATGTTGTTGTGTTGGCGTATTATTCCAATCGTGCATTACATCATCTTGTACACGACCCATAGTATACGTTCCACCTTCAACAAAAACTAAACCAGGACCAGTTTCTTGTTCCTCGTAATTTGTGTTTACCTGAAAACCTCCATCTTTGGAGTTGTATTTCCATCCTGTAGCTCTAGAGCTGTTGCCGTAGTCGTTTTTGGTGCAACTTAATAAGAAAACACTAAGTGTTAGGGCCATTAGTGTTTTTACTATAAATGCGTTTCTCATAATCTAATTAGGTTCGTTTAATAAGTAGGAATTAGGGCTTGCAATATAACAATTAACGCTAATTTACCGTAATTTTTTTTAAAATAATATAATAATGTTGTTTTTTTGATATAGATATACCTTGTAATAAACGGTAAAGGCTTAAATATATTGTTGTTAGCTGTAATAAAAACTATTTAAAATTTGGAGTTGATACTGTTGTTTTTTGACGAAAAACCATTCTTTATGTATGGTTTTTTTTCTTTTAGAACTAAGGTGTCTGCATATTTAAACAACTGTTTTAGTCGTTTTTGTTGTTGTTGTTATTTTCATTGAAAACGTTTTTTGTAGCTAATGAGTACAGTGGTTTTTTTAGAGTATCTAATTTATTATTCTATAAGGAATAATATAAGATTTTTTGAAAAATTCCGTTAACAGTAAGGAAGTACTTTGTATATAAAGTAACTTGTTTCTTGAAAATAGCGAATTAATATTATATTTGCGTAAAACCAATTTGGTACAGATGAAAAAAAATACAATTATTGGGGTTTTAGTGTTTTTGTTAACTATTACTTATGTTCAAGCGCAAAGTGAACGCGCAATTACAACAGGGGTGCCCTTTTTATCCATAGCTTCAGATGCTAGGTCAGCTGGGTTGGCAGATCAAGGAGTCGCAACCTCTGCAGATGCATTTTCTCAGCAATGGAATCCGGCTAAGTATGCTTTTGCAACTTCAAAACAAGGTGTAGGAGTAAGTTATACTCCGTATTTAAGTAAATTGGTGAATGATATTTTTTTAGGAAGCGTAAATTACTACAATCGAATTAATGAAAGAAGTGCTGTTGCAGCAAGTTTTCGATATTTTAGTTTAGGAGAAATTGAATTTAGAGATAATGTAAACCAAGCGCCTAATATTCAAAAGCCTAATGAGCTTACTTTAGATCTCTCTTATGCATTGCGATTAAGTGAGAATGTGTCTATGGCAGTTGCAGGGCGGTATTTGCGATCTGATTTAAGGTTGCAGACACTGGAGACTGGTGATGCTGATGCTGCAGGTAGTTTTGGTGTGGATATTGCTGCCTTTTATCGCAGTAACGAAATTGCATTTAATTCTTTTAATGGGCGATGGAGAGCGGGTTTGAATATTTCAAATATTGGTCCTAAGATATCCTATAGTGAAACCGAAAGTTTTATCCCTACAAATTTCAGATTAGGTGCGGGTTTTGATTTTATAATAGATGAAAGTAATCGAATTACGCCTTCCATAGAGTTTAATAAACTTTTGGTACCAACGCCTCAAGATCCAGATGTTAATGGTGATGGTGAAGTTTCATCAGAAGAACGCCAAATTACAAATAGAGAATATAACGATATTGACGCTTTTCAAGGGATTTTTAAATCACTAGGTGATGCTCCGGATGGGTTCAGTGAAGAATTGCAAGAAGTGACATGGTCTCTTGGTGCAGAATATATGTATAGGGATGTTTTTGCATTTAGAGCAGGATATTTTAATGAAAGTGAAACAAAGGGGTCAAGGAAGTTTGTGTCCTTAGGAGCTGGGTTTAAGTATAATAAAATACAATTAGATGTTTCTTATTTATTCTCTACATCTAAGATACGAAGTCCTTTAGAAGGAACATTGCGATTTGGCGTTTCGTTTAATTTTGGCGAAACATACGAAGAACTATAGGAAAGGATTTTTTTCTAAAAGAATAAAAAGTGTTGCCCGTTTTAGTCAACACTTTTTTTGTGTTCAGTGGTCGCTAAGTTGTTGTGAAGCCAGGTGTTTTAAGCGAACCCTTTTTTAAGATTCCGTTAACGATTTCACAGTATGTAGATCTTTATTGGTGATGATTTTGAAGTTTAGGTTCGTTTCCTTAAGGCAATGATAAATCTATAGGGGTTCTGCTTAATTTTATTAAAAACCTCTTTTTACTTAAAATCGAATACATTATTTTTGCTTTTCTTGTCAAGATATATTGACTAAAAATCTATAAGTAGTTATAGTGACCAATATCATGTTGGTCTATTTTTGAAATATTTAGTATTATCCTAGAATGAAAAAAATAACTAAAGAAGTTTACCTAAAGTGGTATGAAGACATGCTTTTCTGGAGAAAGTTTGAAGACAAACTAGCTCAAGTGTATATCCAACAAAAAGTTAGAGGTTTTCTACACTTGTATAATGGTCAGGAAGCTATCTTAGCAGGTGCTTTGCACGCTATGGATCTTACTAAAGATAAGATGATTACTGCCTACAGAAATCACGTACAGCCTATTGGAATGGGTGTAGATCCTAAACGGGTTATGGCAGAATTATTTGGTAAAGGTACCGGTACTTCTCAAGGACTAGGTGGGTCGATGCATATATTTTCTAAAGAACACCGTTTTTATGGAGGTCATGGAATTGTAGGAGGACAGATCCCTTTAGGAGCAGGTTTAGCTTTTGGTGATAAATATCATAAGAGAGGTGCGGTAACATTAACCTTTATGGGGGATGGTGCTACACGTCAGGGTTCGTTACACGAAACGTTTAACTTAGCAATGTTATGGAAGTTACCAGTAGTGTTTTGTGTAGAAAATAATGGATATGCCATGGGTACTTCTGTAGAAAGAACTGCTAATCATACTGATATTTGGAAACTAGGTTTAGGGTATGAAATGCCTTGTGGTCCTGTGGATGCAATGAATCCTATTAAGGTTGCAGAAGCATTGGATGAAGCGATTACTAGAGCAAGAGAAGGAGGAGGGCCTACATTTTTAGAATTGAAAACATACCGATATAGAGGGCATTCTATGAGTGATGCACAGAAATATCGTACAAAAGATGAAGTAGCAGAATATCGAAAAATAGATCCAATTACTCAGGTATTGGATATTATTAAAGAAAAAGGATATGCTACCGATGATGAGATCGAAGCAATAGATCAAGGGGTAAAAGATAAAGTAGCAGAATGTCAGAAATTTGCAGAAGAGTCTCCATACCCAGAGAAGAGTGTAATGTATGATGTAGTATACGATCAAGAAGATTATCCATTTTTAGCACATAAACCAAAATAAGACATGGCTGAAATTATTAATATGCCGCGCTTGAGTGACACTATGGAAGAAGGTGTTGTCGCGAAGTGGTTAGTACAAGTAGGAGACAAAATTAGTGAAGGTGATATCTTAGCAGAGATTGAAACCGATAAAGCAACAATGGAGTTCGAATCCTTTTATGAAGGAACTTTATTGCATATTGGAATTCAAGAAGGTGAAACAGCACCCGTAGACCAATTGTTAGCTATTATAGGTAAAGAAGGAGAAGATATTTCTGAAGCAATAGCAGGAGGAGCTGGCACAGCTGTACCTGTAGTTACAGAAGAAGTGGTTGAAGAAGCTAGCGCAACAACAGCTGAAGCTACAACTATTCCTAAGGGAGTAGAAGTAATTACCATGCCGAGACTAAGTGATACCATGGAAGAAGGTACAGTAGCGAGTTGGTTGAAAAAAGTAGGTGAAGAGGTTGCTGAAGGTGATATTCTTGCTGAAATTGAGACGGATAAAGCCACTATGGAATTCGAATCTTTTTATAACGGAACCTTGTTGTATATCGGAATTCAAGAAGGTGAAACAGCACTAGTAGATGCGTTATTAGCTATTATTGGCCCTGCAGGAACAGATGTGTCCGGATTAAAGGATGGTGCGCCTAAAGCAGCACCAGCGGCAGAAGAAAAAAGTGCAGCACCTGAAGTGAAAGCAGTGAAAGCAGCGCCTGTAACCGCTGCTACAGGAGGACGAATTATAGCTTCACCTTTAGCAAAGAAAATTGCAGCCGATAAAAATATAGATTTATCACAAGTACAGGGTACAGGTGAAAATGGACGAATCATCAAAAAAGATGTGGAGTCTTTTACACCAGTGGCAAAAGCAGCTCCAGTGGCAGTAACAACTGAAGGGAAAGCAGCAGCTCCAGTACATGTATATACACCGGCAGGTGAAGAATCTTTTGAGGAAGTTAAGAATTCACAAATGCGTAAAGCAATTGCGAAATCTTTAGGAAACTCTAAGTTTAATGCACCACATTATTATTTGACTATTGAAGTTGATATGGATAATGCGATGGCATCTCGGAAGCATATTAATGCTTTGCCAGATATTAAAGTGTCATTTAATGACATGGTAGTCAAAGCATCTGCTATGGCATTACAAAAACATCCACAAGTGAATACACAGTGGTCTGATAATGTGACTAGGTATGCAAAACATATTGCTATCGGTGTTGCCGTTGCCGTAGAAGATGGATTAGTGGTACCAGTATTGCCATTTACCAATCAAATGTCATTGACGCAGATTGGAGCTAAAGTAAAAGATCTAGCGGGTAAAGCAAGAAACAAGAAATTAACCCCACAAGAAATGTCTGGAAGTACATTTACGGTATCCAACTTAGGAATGTTTGGAATTCAGGAGTTTACTTCAATTATTAATCAGCCAAATTCTGCGATTTTATCTGTAGGAGCAATAGTGCAAAAGCCTGTTGTAAAAGACGGTCAGATTGTAGTAGGAAATACGATGAAGTTAACATTAGCATGTGATCATAGAACTATTGATGGCGCTAGTGGAGCACAGTTTCTGCAAACGTTACAACAGTATTTAGACAATCCAGTAACAATGTTAGCGTAAGTTAGCATCGTTTATGATCTAGAAATGATTGTTTTATGTGTTGTAAAACAGTAAGCATTCATTTTTTTTATAAATTATTTAAAAAATCCTGCGAAATTATACGTGGGATTTTTTAGTTTTGAAGTAATATGAGCCACCCTGTTAAAAATATACACGCCGTAGTATTGTCTGATAAGACATATACCCTTTCAGATTATAAATTCAATTATAAGCATAGTGATACACATCCCTGGGAAACTCAGGAGCGGGAGGTGTATGATCGAGGTAATGGTGCCGCAGTGTTGTTATATAATAAAGAAAAGAAAACGGTAATACTAACTCAGCAATTTCGGTTACCAGTGTATCTAAATAGTGACGGAAAAGGTAAAGGATTGAGTATTGAAGCTTGTGCAGGATTGCTAGATGCGGATGACCCCGAGACTTGTGTAAAACGAGAAGCTTTAGAAGAAACAGGGTATCAG